>NZ_JAACFX010000005.1:0-399143 GCF_029237275.1 Pseudomonas sp. 3MA1
CTCTCGTTAGCGGGAGGCGAATTCTACAGCGTTACACGCTGCTGTCAACACCTCTTTTCAACCGCTTTCGACCGAGACGATCGAATCGTTAACAAGGCGACCACACACTGCCTTATCAACTGCTTCTAGCTTCGATGAACTTAAGCGTAACCGCTGCCGAAAACTTGGTAACTCGTTGAATCTCAAGGAGTTTTCCGTTTCGACTGCGCCGGAAGTGGGGCGAATTATAGGCCTGTAGAATCTGCCGTCAACCTTTAATTTGAATTTTCTATGATTCCAGCCCGCCCCCACGCCTGCAGCTTCTTATATAGAGACGCAAAAAGACTTTGCGCACTATATTGCTCATTCCGCATGACTTAAGCATCATGCGTCCAGCGCCCTCCCCCACACTCTGGATGATCCCCTGCATGAACGACCAACCGCGCAGCCTTGCCTCGACTCTGTTTCCCGTGGGGCTGCTACTTATCGCCATGGCCTCGATTCAATCGGGCGCCTCATTGGCCAAGAGCATGTTCCCCATTGTCGGGGCCCAGGGCACCACTACCCTTCGCCTAGTCTTCGCCAGCGTCATCATGCTGCTTCTGTTGCGCCCCTGGCGCGCCAAGTTCACTGCCAAGACTCTACGCACCGTGGTTGTCTACGGAATGGCCCTGGGCGGCATGAACTTCCTCTTCTATATGTCCCTCAGAAGCGTCCCCCTGGGAATCGCCGTCGCTCTGGAATTCACCGGCCCACTGGCGGTGGCCATCTATGCCTCACGCAAGGCGATCGATTTTCTGTGGATCGCCCTGGCGATCATCGGCCTGCTATTGCTGATACCCACAGGCGCCACCGAAACCGCCATCGACCTGGCGGGCGCAGGCTACGCCTTGGGCGCCGGTGTCTGCTGGGCGCTGTATATCCTGTTCGGGCAAAAGGCCGGTGCCGAGAACGGCATCCAGACCGCCGCCCTGGGTGTCATGATCGCCGCACTCTTCGTCGCGCCCATAGGTATCGTCCATGCCGGCGCGGCGTTACTCACTCCATCCCTGATTCCTATCGCCCTGGGCGTCGCGGTCTTGTCCACCGCCCTGCCTTACAGCCTGGAAATGGTCGCCCTAACCCGAATGCCAGCCCGTACCTTTGGCACCCTGATGAGCATAGAGCCGGTCTTCGGCGCACTGTCCGGCCTGCTGTTTCTGCACGAATACCTGTCCCTGGCGCAGTGGATGGCGATCGCCTGCATCATCCTGGCATCTGTCGGAGCAACCATGACCATGCGCCGGGAATCCAAGCCCATAGTTGCAGCTGATTAAGATTCAACTCTGGTAATTGGCGCGCAATTAGGCCATGTTTAGCCGGCTACTCAACGTCAGCCATGGAGTTGTCAGACAGGGATATCGCAAACGCAAAAGACCACAGGTAATGCAGTCACACTCGGACATCAGATCCGAGGCTAGCGATAAGGACGGGGATGAAACGATTTTTGATACTGTTGGCCGTACTTGCCATTGCAGGCTGCGCTGCGACCGCGAAAACCGAAGTCAAACGAGGCAAGAAAGGGCTCCACATCAACTGCTCCGGTTTGTCTTCTTCCTGGGACAAGTGCTACACCAAGGCGACCCAATCCTGCGGCCCCAAAGGCTACAAGGTGATCGCCAAGTCCGGTGACACCGTCGAAGACCCGGGAGACTACCCTTTCGGCCTGAACCCAGCCGGTTATACCAGTCGCAGCATGATCGTCATCTGCAAGTAGCGGTAGCGCTCACTCTTCGGGCAGCCGCTCCAGCTGCCCAATGATCTGCTCATGGCTCGACGCCAGCACCTGCTGCTGGATATCCGGGTTCACCAGCATTCGCGCCACCACCAGCGCGCCAACACACTGCGACAGAATCGACCAGGCCAGGCTCTCGCTGCCCAGGGTCTGCGCCCACGCCCGCTGCAGACGACAGATCCAGTCTTGCGCCTCCTGCCGCACTTGCACACTGCCCCGGGCAATCTCCGCGCCCAAGGCCGGCAACGCACACCCGGCTCCCGGCTGCTGCACATGCGCCACGCTCAAGTACTGCTTCAGGCAACGCCGCAGCTTTTCCCGATTCTGCCGGCTCTCTCCGCCCAGACGCTCCAGGCTCTGGCTCAACTCGCGCTCGACAATGGAACCGAACAGCTCGTCCTTGGATGCGAAGTGAGTGTAAAAAGCCCCGCCACTGAGGCCAATGGCCTTCATCAACGCATCCACGCCGACGGTGGAAAACCCCTCGTTCTTGGCCTGAGCCGCACTGCTCTGCAACAGGCGCTCGCGGGTTTCCTGCTTATGACTGGCTGAATAACGCATGGCTGAAGCACTCTCCTGCTGGCTTGACGACCGCAGGATCGTAGCATAACGTCCGTTTAGTTAACGATCGTTTACTAAAGAGCGAACCTCCCATGACTACAACCCTGAACAACAACAAAGTGGTACTGGTGGTCGGCGCCGGCGATGCTACCGGCAGCGCCATCGCCAAGCGTTTTGCCGCACAAGGCTTCACCGCCTGCGTCACCCGACGCAGCGCGGACAAATTGCAGCCCCTGGTGGACGCCATCCGGCAAACCGGCGGCCAGGCCCACGGCTTTGCCTGCGACGCCCGCAAAGAAGAGGACGTGGTAGCGCTGATCGAACAGATCGAAACCCAGATCGGCCCCATCGAGGCCTTCATCTTCAATATCGGCGCCAACGTGCCCTGCAGCATCCTTGAGGAAACCGCCCGCAAGTACTTCAAGATCTGGGAGATGGCCTGTTTCTCCGGCTTCCTCAATGCCCGCGAAGTGGCCAAGCGCATGGTGACGCGCCAACGCGGCACCATCCTGTTCACCGGCGCCACCGCAGGGGTGCGCGGCGCCGCCGGTTTTGCCGCCTTCGCCGGGGCCAAGCACGGCATCCGCGCCCTGGCCCAGAGCATGGCCCGGGAACTGGGGCCGCTGAATATCCACGTCGGCCATATCATCGTCGACGGCGCCATCGACACCGACTTCATCCGCACCAGCTTTCCCGAGAAATATGCCCTCAAGGATCAGGACGGCATCCTCAATCCCGAACATATCGCCGAAAACTACTGGTACCTGCACAGCCAGCCCAGGGATGCCTGGACCTTCGAGCTGGACCTGCGCCCCTGGAACGAGCGCTGGTAAGCCACTGCCCCCTACAACAATCAGAGAGTTCACGACATGAGCCAAAAAGTGGAGTTCTTCTTCGACCTGGGCAGTCCGACCAGCTACCTGGCCTACACCCAGCTGCCGAAGATCTGCGCCCAGACCGGCAGTCAACTGGAGTACCACCCCATGCTGCTGGGCGGGGTCTTCAAGAGCACCGGCAACGCTTCCCCCATCAGCGTTCCCGCCAAGGGCCGCTACATGCTCCAGGACCTGGCGCGTTTTGCCCGGCGCTATCAGGTTGAACTCAACTTCAACCCGCACTTCCCCATCAACACCCTGCTATTGATGCGCGCCGTGACCGGTGTGCAGCTGCACATGCCGGATCGCTTCGTCGAATTCATCGACTGCCTGTTCCGCGCCCTCTGGGTCGACAAACGCAACCTGAACGACGCCACCACCGTCACCCAGGTCCTGGAGCAAGGCGGCTTCGACCCACAGCGGATCCTCGACCTGAGCAACGAAGAACAGGTCAAGGCCCGGCTCAAGGAGCAGACCGACCAGGCATTGCAACGGGGTGTCTTCGGCGCCCCCAGCATGTTCGTCGGGGACCAGTTGTTCTTCGGCCAGGACCGCCTGGACTTTGTCCGCGAGGCCTTGAGCGGAGGCTGAACAGCCGCGCCAGCCAGCCGCCACGGACCGGGACCGCGGCCTCAACCACATTGCATGGCTGAGGCCGTCCTTCAATGCTTCAGATCGGCGCGGTGCGAAGGTTCAGCCACTCCAGCGCGGTGCCTTGCAGCAACGGGGCGAGACGCTCGCGCACTTCAGCGTGATAACCGTTGAACCAGTCCCGCTCCTCCTGGGTGAGCAATCCGGGCTCCAGGCAACGGCTGTCGATCGGGCACAGGGTCAGGGTTTCAAAGCCGAGGAACTCACCAAACTCGGTAGTACCAACCTCGCGGTTCAACACCAGGTTCTCGATCCGTACCCCCCAACGCCCGGGACGATAAGTCCCCGGCTCGATGGAAGTGATCATCCCCGGCTGCATCGCCGTTTGCGGCGCTGGCGCAGCCTGATAGGCGATCACCTGCGGCCCTTCATGCACGTTGAGGAAGTAGCCCACGCCATGCCCGGTGCCGTGTCCGTAATCCACGCCCTCGGCCCAGATCGGCGCCCGGGCGATGGCATCCAGCAACGGCGACAGAATGCCCCGTGGGAACTGCGCCCGCGACAAGGCGATCATGCCCTTGAGCACCCGGGTGCAATCGCGCTTCTGCTCGGCGCTCGGGGTGCCGATCGGCACCATGCGGGTAATGTCGGTGGTGCCTCCCAGGTACTGACCGCCAGAGTCGATCAGCAGCAAGCCATCACCCTCGATCAGCGCATGCTCTTCAGGGGTGGCGTGGTAGTGAGGCATCGCCCCGTTGGCATTGAAGGCGGCGATGGTATTGAAGCTCAGCGACACATAGCCCGGACGCCGTTCACGGGCGGCGGTCAGCTGTTCATCAATGGTCAGCTCGGTGACTCGCTCGCGCCCCAGGGCATTCTCCAGCCAGGCAAAGAACTCACACAGCGCCGCGCCGTCCTGCTCCATGGCCCGACGAATATGCTCGGCATCCGCCGGGCTCTTGCGCGACTTGGCCAGAGTGGTGGGGTTGAGCCCTTCCACCAGCTTCACCCCGGAACGCAAGTTGTTCAGCAAACCGGTGGTCACCCGCGCCGGGTCGATCTGCAACGTCGCGCCTTCCGGCACATCGGCCAAGGCCGCCGCCACCTCCGCGTAATCCCGCAGGCTGACGCCGTCGGCCTCCAGCACCGAGCGCAGCGGCTCGTCGACCTTGCTCAAGGCCACGAACAAAGTGGCCTGCTGCTGGCTGATCAGGGCGAAAGAGACAAACACCGGGTTGAACGAAACATCCGCCCCGCGCAGGTTGAACAGCCAGGCGATGTCATCGAGGGTGGCGATGAAATGCCAGTCCGCGCCGCGCTCCTTCAGGGTTTCGCGCAGCTTGGCCAGCTTCTCCACCCGGCTCTGCGTGGCCTGGGGCGGCAGGTGCGGGTAGACCGGTTGATCCGGCAGGCCGGGGCGATCGCTCCACGCCTGCTGCAGCAGATCGATATCGGTGCGCAGGCTGGCCCCGCGCTCCTGCAACCGGCTGCCCAGGGTACGGGCCGAAGCCAGCGCCATGACCGCGCCGTCCACCGCCACCACCGCGCCCGACGGGGTCTGTTCCGCCAGCCAGTCCAGGGGGCCGGGCTGGCCCGGCTGCAACTTCACCAGATCAATGCCGCTGCCCTTGAGTTCCTTGCTCGCCTGTTCCCAGTAACGGCTGTCGGCCCAGAGCCCGGCGAACTCCGCGGTCACGATCAGGGTGCCCACCGAGCCGTGGAAGCCCGACAGCCACTGGCGCCCCTGCCAGTAACCCGGCAGGTACTCCGACAGATGCGGATCGGCCGAAGGCACCAGCAAGGCATGAATGCCCTCGCGGCTCATCAACTGACGCACATGCGCCAGGCGCTGGGGGACCACTCCGTGGGGCGTAGGCTGGGTACTCATTGTGACTCCTTAACCGGCTTAATCATTGTTATGGAAGGTCGAGATCGCTCGACCCTCAAGACTGGGCTCCGGCCCAGAATGCCGGAGCAGTGGCGCATGACGCCTTGATCAACTGTGCCGCGCGATCCACATCCTCTTCGGTCGTGAAACGCCCGAGACTCAAGCGGATGGTGCGCCCGGCCTGCACCGGGTCATGCCCCAGGGCCAGCAGCACATGGGAAGGCGCATTGCTGGCCGAGTTGCAGGCCGAGGTCGCGGAAAACGCCAGGGACGCACTCAACGCCGCGGCGTCAAAGCCTCCCTCGCTGAACGTCAGGCTCAGGGTATGGGGAATGCGCTGGGTGGCACTGCCATTCAAGCGCAGGCCGGCCACCCCCGCCAGTTGCTCCAGCAGGCGTTGGCGCAAGCGGACGATGGTGGCGGTTTCCTCGTCGAACAACTCAGCGGCCAGCGCAAAGGCCGCCCCCATGGCGGCGATCTGGTGCGTGGCCAGGGTGCCGGAACGCAAACCGCCCTCGTGCCCGCCACCATGGATCTGCGCCTGCAAGCGGCGCTGCGCCCGCGGTCCGACATACAACGCGCCGATACCCTTGGGGCCGTACACCTTGTGCGCCGAAAACGACATCAGGTCCACCGGCCAGCGCTCAAGATCAATGGCCACCTTGCCCGCGCCCTGAGCCGCGTCCACATGCAACAGGGCACCATGCTCACGCACCACCTGGCCAATCGCCGGGATGTCGTTGAGGGTGCCCAATTCGTTGTTGACCAGCATCAGCGACACCACAACGGTGTCATCCCTCAAGGCTTCGCTCACCGCCTGGGCCGTGATCAACCCCTGTGCATCCGGCAGCAGATAGGTCACCGCCACGCCGCTTTCCTGCAACTGTCGAGCGGTGTCCAGCACGGCCTTGTGCTCGATCTGGCTGGTGATGATGTGCCCACCCTCCAGGCCCCGGGCCTGCATCACGCCCTTGAGCGCCAGGTTGTTGGATTCGGTGGCGCCGGAGGTCCAGACGATCTGCTCGGGCTGCGCGCCCACCAACTGCGCCACTTGCTGCCGGGCGTGCTCGACGCTGCGGCGCGCCGCCTGGCCAAAAGCATGGGAACTGGAGGCCGGGTTGCCAAAGTTGGCGTTGAACCCCAGGCACTCCAGCATCACTTGAATGACCCGCTCATCCACCGGCGTGGTAGCGGCATAGTCGAAATAAAGAGGACGTTTGTTCATGACAGAAAGACCCGCAGAGCTGGTTCCGGGATCGGCATAGGCGCAAAGAGCAGCATGCACAAACGCGCCGTACAGGGACGGCGCGTCAACAGCAGGCGCTGAGCAATAGCCGATCGGATGCAGTTAAAGAAGCACAACTTCGTCTAAAAGTGCGTAGGAACGCTCCTGGGGCGCAGCTTAACAGGCTCTGGGCAACCCGTTGAAGCGCCGCTCAACTGATGTTTTCCAGCACCAGCGGCGCCAGGGAAATCACCAGCAGGCCGGCCATGGCCAGATTGAACAGGCGCAGCCAGCGCGGGTTGCGCAACACATTGCGCAACAGGCTGCCGCACGCCGCCCAGAGACTCACCGTCGGCGCGTTGATCAGGGCGAACACCGCCGCAATCACCAGCACATTGGTGAAATAGCCCTGCAACGGGGTGTAGGTGCTGATGGCTCCCACCGCCATGACCCAAGCCTTGGGATTGACCCACTGGAACGCCGCCGCGCCCCAATAGCCCAGAGGCCGGCCGTGGTGCTGTTGCTCGTCGGACAGCGGCCCGGAACGGGCAATCTTCCACGCCAGGTACAACAGATAAGCCGCGCCCACGTAACGCAGCACGCTGTACAGCAGCGGGTAAGCCTCGAACACCGCGCCCAGGCCCAAGCCGACCGCCAGCACCAGCACGAAGAAACCACAGCTGATGCCGAGGATATGGGGAATGGAACGGTTGAAGCCGAAGTTCACCCCCGAGGCCAGCAACATGGTGTTGTTGGGGCCGGGGGTGATGGACGTGACCAGGGCAAACAGCGCGAATGCCCACAGCAGGTCGGGGGAAAGGGTCATGGGTGCAAGGTCCTGGGCAAGGTCGGTCAGGCCTCGACCCTAACCCAGCAGCGGACCGCAACTCACGGACAGTTGATGAAAACTTTTACCCGTACAGTTGTCATCAACTGGCCGGTTGGTGACGACTGATATTGCGCTGGGCGCTCATCTCGCCCTGGCCATCGAACACCGCAGGTCGCGCCAGCAGCCGGGCTCTTTCCTGCTGGTACTCATCGAACGACAGACCACGCCGGTTCAGGGCTTCCAGCGCCAGCTCGCGGCTTTCCTCGGCCGTGTAGGGGCGCAACTCCGGCGCGCCCGCGCTGGCACAGCCGGCCAGCACACTGGAAATCAACAGCAGCAGAACAACGGAATAAGCCTTCATGACGTGCACCTGAAGCGGGTTGCGAACAATGCACACAGGCTACTCGCGCACCCTCAGTGGCAAAAATCATCCCGCTCGATAGTCGCTATCGACTTTTCCAGGGGCTCGGACAGCCCTTTCATATTCCATAAAGACCTATAAATATGGAAACAAGCTCTTTTGAGGAATAACAACAAGCCTTTATAACAGCTCCATCCCGTTGCCCAACTGTTGCCGGAGCAACTGTTGGCCAGGCAACAGCCGATCAACAAAACAGTGTCCGAACAACAACAGCCAGCTCGGCACATCCCGCCAGCCCCCCGGATTACCGGGCTCCGGCCGGTTGGTACAGCTCTTGCTCCCGTGCAGGTACACCTGTCATCGCTCGTTGAGCCACTGTTTAAAAAGGAACCGATCATGTCCCGTCCCCTGAACGTCGTTGCCCTCTCCGGTGGAACCTGGCGCCCGTCCCGGACCCTGGTGCTGACCCAGGCCCTGTTGAGCGAGCTGTCCAAGCACCTGCCCATCAACAGCCACCTGATCGAACTGGGCGACATCGCCCGTCCGCTGGGCGGCGCCCTGTCGCGCCAGGAACTGCCCGCCGAGGTCGAAGCCGAGCTGCAGGCCATCGAAAACGCCGACCTGCTGATCGTTGCCGCCCCGGTCTACCGCGGCTCCTATCCGGGCCTGCTCAAGCATCTGTTCGACCTAATCGACCTCAACGCCCTGATCAACACCCCGGTGCTGCTGGCCGCCACCGGAGGCAGCGAACGCCACGCCCTGGTGCTGGATCACCAGTTGCGTCCGCTGTTCAGTTTCTTCCAGGCCCTGACCCTGCCGATCGGCGTGTACGCCACCGAAGCCGACTTCAGCAACTACCAGATCACCAGCGACCTGCTCAAAGCCCGCATCCAGCTGGCCGCCGAACGGGCCGCGCCGCTGTTTGGCGCGCAACCGAACAACCTGCTGAAAATTGCCTAAGGAACTGTCATGGATGTGTTCTGGTTTCTTCCGACCCACGGTGACGGCCACTTTCTCGGCACCGCCCAGGGCGCGCGCCCGGTCACCCTCAACTACCTCAAGCAAGTGGCCCAGGCCGCCGACAGCCTGGGTTACCACGGCGTACTGATTCCCACCGGGCGCTCCTGCGAGGACTCCTGGGTCATCGCCTCGGCCCTGGTGCCCCTGACCGAACGCCTGCGCTACCTGGTGGCGATCCGTCCGGGGATCATTTCCCCCACTGTCTCGGCGCGCATGGCCGCGACCTTGGACCGGCTGTCCAACGGGCGCCTGCTGATCAACGTGGTGACCGGCGGCGACCCGGACGAAAACCGTGGCGACGGCAGCTTCCTCAGCCACAGCGAACGCTACGAAGTCACCGACGAATTCCTGCAGATCTGGCGCCGGGTGCTGCAGGGCGAAGCCGTGGACTTCGAAGGCAAGCACCTGCACGTACAGAACGCCAAGGCGCTCTACCCACCGGTGCAGAAACCCTACCCGCCGCTGTACTTCGGTGGCTCCTCCGAGGCCGCCCACGAACTGGCCGCCGATCAGGTGGACGTCTACCTGACCTGGGGCGAACCGCCGGCAGCCGTGGCGCAGAAGCTCGCCGACGTGCGTGAACGGGCGGCGCGCAAGGGCCGCACGCTGAAGTTCGGCATCCGCCTGCACGTGATCGTGCGCGAAACCGAGGACGAAGCCTGGAAAGCCGCGGACAAGCTGATCGAACACATCAGTGACGACACCATCGCCGCCGCCCAGCAATCCTTCGCGCGCTTCGACTCCGAAGGCCAGCGGCGCATGGCCGCGCTGCACGGCGGTCGCCGCGATCAACTGCAGATCGCGCCCAACCTCTGGGCCGGGGTCGGCCTGGTGCGCGGTGGCGCCGGCACCGCCCTGGTGGGCAACCCGCAGCAAGTGGCCGAACGGATCAAGGAGTATGCGGACCTGGGGATCGAGAGCTTCATCTTCTCCGGCTACCCGCACCTGGAAGAGGCCTATCGCTTCGCCGAGCTGGTGTTCCCGCTGCTGCCGGAACCCTATGCCAGCCTGGCCGGCCGCGGCGTCACCAACCTCACCGGGCCGTTCGGCGAAATGATCGCCAATGACGTGTTGCCCAACCGCCGCTGAAATCCCCAAAGCCGTTGTAGGAGCCGGCTTGCCGGCGAAGGCGATCTTCAAGCCCTCTTCGCTGGCAAGCCAGCTCCTGCAGCTCGCAGCACCTTTTCCCGGCCGCCGCAAACGGCCACCCACGAGGAACACCGCGTGACTGCCAAACCGCAAAGCGCCCTGTTGTCCCCCTTGCAGACCGCCCGCCAACTGGCCGCCGAGTTTGCCCTGACCGCCGCCGAGCGCGACGAGCGCGGCGGCACCCCCAAGGCCGAACGCGACGCCCTGCGCCAGAGCGGCCTGTTGGCCCTGAGCATTCCCCGCCAGTTCGGCGGCCTGGGCGCGCCCTGGAGCGAAACCCTGAACATCGTCCGCGAATTCGCCAAGGTCGACAGTTCCATCGCCCACGTCTTCGGCTTCCATCACCTGATGCTGGCCACCGTGCGCCTGTTCGCCAAGCCCGAGCAATGGCAGCCCTGGTTCGAGCAGACCGCGCGCAAGAACTGGTTCTGGGGCAACGCCCTCAATCCGCTGGACACCCGCACTTTGGTCAAGAACCTCGGCGGCTGGCGCGAGTTCTCCGGCAAGAAAAGCTTCTGCTCCGGGGCCAGCGATTCGGAGATGCTCATCGCCTCGGCGGTGGATGAAAGCAACGGCGGCAAATTGCTGATCGCCGCCATCCCCAGCGGTCGCAGCGGCATCACCCTGCACAACGACTGGAACAACATGGGCCAGCGCCAGACCGACAGCGGCAGCGCCACTTTCGAACGGGTGCGGGTCGAGGAATCGGAACTGCTGCTGGACCCAGGTCCCTTGAGCACCCCCTTCGCCTGCCTGCGCCCGCTGATCGCCCAACTGACCTTCACCCACATGTTCCTCGGCATTGCCGAAGGCGCCTTCGCGGAAGCCCGGCAGTACACCCTGAACGAAACCCGCGTCTGGCATAAGTCCAGCGCCCAGGACGTGCGCCAGGACCCCTACATCCTCAGCCACTACGGCGAGTTCTGGGTCGCCCTGGAAGGCATCCGCCTGCTGGTGGAACGGGCCGCCGGGCTGCTGGACCAGGCCTGGGCCAAGGGCCCGAACCTCAGCGCCGAGGAGCGCGGGCACCTGGCCACGGCGATCGCCACCGCCAAGGTCGCCGCCAGCCGCCAGGGCCTGGAGCTGTGCAGCCGCTTGTTCGAAGTCACCGGCGCGCGCTCGACCCATGCCTCCCTGCGCCTGGACCGCCACTGGCGCAACCTGCGCACCCAGACCCTGCATGACCCGCTGGACTACAAGCTTCACGAGCTGGGCGACTGGGCACTGAACCAGTCCCTGCCGACCCCGACCTTCTACTCCTAGTGCCCGATTTCCGGAGAATGCCGATGCAGTTGCTGACCCTACCCCCCTCGCCCGCCCTGGCGACCTCGATCCGCGCCACCGCCCAGGTGTTCGAGGACCCGAAATCCCAGGCCCTGCTGGCACACCTGCAACAGGTGGCACCGAGCGAAGCCAGCGTACTGATCATCGGTGAAACCGGAACCGGCAAAGAGCTGGTGGCACGCCATATCCACAACCTCAGCGCCCGGCGCAACCGGCCGTTCGTGGCGGTGAACTGCGGCGCCTTCTCCGAATCCCTGGTGGAGGCCGAACTGTTCGGCCATGAAAAAGGCGCCTTCACCGGCGCCCTCAGCGCCAAGGCCGGCTGGTTCGAGGAAGCCGACGGCGGCACCTTGTTCCTCGACGAGATCGGCGATTTGCCCATGGCCATCCAGGTCAAGCTGCTGCGGGTGCTGCAAGAACGGGAAGTGGTGCGCCTGGGCTCGCGCAAAAGCATCCCCATCGACGTGCGGGTGCTGGCCGCCACCAACGTCCAGCTGGAAAAAGCCATCAACGCCGGGCACTTTCGCGAGGACCTGTATTACCGCCTGGACGTGGTCAGCCTGGAACTGAGCCCGCTGCGCGAGCGTCCCGGCGACATCCTGCCCCTGACCCGGCACTTCATCGAGGCCTACAGCCAGCGCCTGGGCTACGGCAGCATCCGCATCAGCCCGGAGGCCGAACACAAACTCAAGAGCTACAGCTGGCCGGGCAACATCCGCGAACTGGAAAACGTCATCCACCACACCCTGCTGATCTGCCGCAACGGCGTGATCGAACAGGGCGACCTGCGCCTGTCCCACATGCGCATCGAACGCGCCGACGACAGCCAGCCGAGTCACGACGACTCCACCGAAGCCCTGCTGGAGCGGGCCTTCCACAAGCTCTTCGAGGAACAGGCCGGCGCCCTGCATGAAAAAGTCGAGGACGCCCTGCTGCGCGCGGCCTATCGTTTCAGCCACTACAACCAGGTGCACACCGCCAACCTGCTGGGCCTGAGCCGCAACGTCACCCGCACCCGACTGATCAAGATCGGCGAACTGGCGGTCAACAAACGCCGTCCGGCCGCCGCGCCCAACGAGCGCACCCTGCAACTGTCGATCTAGCCCGACAGCGTGCAATGCAAGGCATTGTCCTGACTGCGGGCAATGCTGCTCAGCACCTGGAACGAACCGAAGGTCACGGTCCTGGCCTGATGGGCCAGGATCAACTGCCAGAAATCCTGCTCGCCGCTCTCGAAACTTCGAAAAGCCGCCTCACCCGCCTCCCGCGACTGCCACTGCAGGTAATTGAGCACTCGCCGCCCGTCGTCGCTGACCTGCACGCTGGCGCTGAGAAAGCCGCCATAGCCCTGGGCCAGGCGCTCGGTCTGCGCGGACAGGGCCGACACCAGGGCCTGCTGCTGGTGCGGTTCGATCTCGAACTCGATCAACTGGGTGAAGCTGCGGTTTCTCTCAAAAGCGCTCATGAACGACTCCCTACGGCGGTCAGACAGCATCTTGCGATGGAATGCGCCGCAGGGTAAAACCTCTAGTTAAGTCAAGGTCAAGCTCATTTTTCCTCCCGGTACCCGCCAATGATCGAACCCGATGCACTGCACAAAGAACTGACCGTGGGCCAGCTGTCGGCCCGCAGCGGCGTGGCCGTGACCGCACTGCACTTCTACGAAAGCAAAGGCCTGATCAAGAGCAACCGCAACGCCGGCAACCAGCGGCGCTATCCGCGCTCGGTGCTGCGTCGCGTGTCCTTGATCAAGGTGGCCCAGCGCCTGGGCATTCCCCTGGCCGAGATCGGGCAGGCCCTGGCCAGCCTGCCCGCCGACCGCGCCCCCAGCGCCGCCGACTGGCAGCGCCTGTCGGAGCAATGGAGCCGCGAACTGGACGAACGCATCCGCCAACTGAGCCTGCTGCGCGAGCGGCTGAACCAGTGCATCGGTTGCGGCTGCCTGTCCATGGAAGGTTGCCCGCTGCGCAACCAGGGAGACGTGCTGGGCGCCGCCGGCCCGGGCGCCCGCCTGCTGACGCCCGACGCCCCGTAACCGGCTTGCCTCGCAGGAGCCGGCTTGCCGGCGAATGCGATCTCACGGGCCCCTTCGCTGGCAAGCCAGCTCCTACCTATCCGTATCCCCCGTAGGAGCCGGCTTGCCGGCGAAAGCGATCTCACGGGCCTCTTCGCTGGCAAGCCAGCTCCTACGGCCGGGGATGGGGCGATGGTCAGAAGCCGGGGGCGATCTGGCCTTTGTAGCGGGTCAGGATGAATTGGCGCACGGCGTCGGAGTTCAGGGCCTTGGCCAGTTTCTGGATCCGCGGGTCGTTGAGGTTGTCCGGGCGCGCCACCAGAAATTCGATGTACAGGTCCTTGCCCTTTTCCACGATCAAGGCGCTGTTGGTGTCGATCCCGGCTTCCAGGGCGTAGTTGGCGAACACGAACGCCAGGTCCACCTGGCTCACCGAACGGGCCAGCAAGGCGCCTTCCAGTTCACGGATCTTCAGGTGCTTGGGGTTGTCGAGGATGTCGCGCTGGGTGGCCAGGGTGTTGCTCGGGTCCTTGAGCTTGATCAACCCGGCTTCGTGCAGCAGCACCAGGGCGCGGCCGGTGTTCACCGGGTCGTTGGGAATCGACACCGTGGCGCCATCCTTGAGTTCGGCAAGGTTCTTGATCCGGGTGGAATAGGCGCCGAAGGGCTCGATGTGCACCCCCACCACCGGCACCAGGTCGGTGTGCCGGGTCTTGTTGAAGTCGTCGAGGAACGGCCGGTACTGGTAGTAGTTGGCATCGAGGTTCTTCAGCGCCAGTTGCTGGTTGGGCTGGATAAAGTCGGTGAAGACCTTGATGTCCAGGTCCACCCCCTCCTTGGCCAACTCGGGTTTGACGAATTCGAGGATCTCGGCGTGGGGCACCGGGGTGGCCCCCACCAGCAGTTTCTCGTTGGCATGCACGCTCAAGGACAGCACAGCGGCCAATACGGCCAGGGTCTTTTTCATGGGGTTGCTCCTAAGGCAGATGACTGACAGCCGTCGTGAGGCGCACGTGGGCCGTGTGTTTTGGGTGTTATTCAAGGGTTTGATTCAACGTCGGCTGTAGTGCGCCACCAGGCGGTCGCCGGTCATCTGCAGGGCCTGCACCAGCACCAGCAGCAGGATCACGGTGACCAGCATCACGTCGGTCTGGAAGCGCTGGTAGCCGTAGCGGATCGCCAGATCGCCGAGGCCGCCGCCACCGATCACCCCGGCCATGGCGGTGTAGTCCACCAGCACGATGGCGGTCACCGTGACCGCCGCCAGCAGGCCGCCCCGGGCTTCGGGCAGCAAGGTGTGGCGGATGATCTGCCAGGTGCTGCCGCCCATGGCCTGGGTCGCCTCCACCACTCCGCGATCCACCTCCCGCAGGGCGGTTTCCACCAGCCGGGCAAAGAACGGCGTGCAGCCCACCACCAGCGGCGGGATGGTCCCCGGCACGCCGAGGGAGGTGCCCACCAGCAGGGTGGTCAGGGGAATCAGCACGATCAGCAGGATGATGAAGGGCAAGGAGCGCAGCACGTTGACGATCACCGACAGCAGCCGATACAGGCCCAGGGTTTCGTGCAGCTGGCGCTTGCCGGTGAGAAACAGCAGCACCCCCAGGGGCAGCCCCAGCAGCACGGTGAACCCCAGGGCCGCGCCGAGCATGCTCAGGGTGTCGAGACAGGCCTGGGCGATGTCGGCCCAGTAGATGTGCTTGAACCATTTGGCCATGGCGTCAGGACCAGTCGTGACGCGGTGGCTTGATGCCGTTGAGCAGCCAGTTGCCCACCAGGTGGTACTTCCAGCGCACCGGGTCGTGCAGGGTGTGGACCCGGGCATTGCGCCAGTGGCGGTCGAAGTTGTGGCGCTTGAGGGTCGAGCGGGTGCCACCCAGTTCGAACAGCTTGTTGCTGGCCTCGATGGCGATCTCGGTGGTCAGCACCTTGGCCCGGGCCACCGCCACGGAAGCCAGGGCGACATTGTCCGCATCGGGGGCCGGACGCGCCGCGTCCAGGGCCAGGCCGGCGCGCTCCAGCAAGGCTTCGGCGGCGTGCAGACGAATGTCCAAGGCGCCCACCTGAATAATGGTCAGCGGATCGTCGCCGGCCTTGTCCACCCCGGCATCGATCCATGGCCGGGCGTGCTCGGTGACGAAGGCGACGGTGTCGCGCAGCGCCGCCCGGGCAATCCCGGCGTCGATGGCGGCCGTGGTCAGTTGGGCGAAGGGCCCGGCCAGGGTCGGGCTTTCGTAGGAACGGTAAGTGGGGAAGAGATTGAAGGCCGGCACCTTGAGGTCCTGCGCCAGCACCGTGCCGCTGGAGGTGGTGCGCTGGCCGATGCTGTCCCAGTCGTCGAGCACCACCAGTCCCTCGCTGTCCCGGGGCACGAAGGCCAGTTGGCCACGGCCCTGTTCATCCAGGGCCAGCACCGCCAGCCAATGGGCATACAGCGAGCCGGTGCAATAGCCCTTGCGGCCATTGATCACGTAAGCGTCACCGCTGCGCCGTACCGTAGCCTGGATGTCCTGCACGTTCTTGCCGCCGGTTTCCGACAGCGCATTGGCAAAGCGATGGCCTTGCAGAGCCAGGGCGAAAAAGTGCGCCTGCTGCTCCGGGGTGCCCTGCAGGCGAATGTCTTCCAGCAGGCAGTAGTGGTTCTGCGGGATCTGCCCCAGGGACGGATCGGCGGCGGAAATGATCGCGATCACCTCGGCCAGTACCGCGTAGGACACCTGGGCACCGCCGTACTCCCGCGGCACGCTGATGCCCCACAGGCCACTGTTGGAATACAGGTCCAGCAGTTCCACCGGCACCTGGCGGCTGCGGTCGCGTTCGGCGTCCTGCTCCCCCAGGACCGCCGCCACGTGCCGGGCCACGGCCAGCGCCTCGGCGCCATCGCGGATCACCTGGGCGGCGGGGGTGTGCAGGGGATAAAAGGCGGATTCAGGCAAAGAAGACATACAGCGCTCTCGGGCGGATAAAGGTTACAGGCAGCCATTGCAGCTTCTGTGCCGAAAGATCAGGCCTTTGATTTCAAGGGTTTAGCGGCCGCTGCGGGAGATTACCCAAAGGGCCAGCGGACAAATTGCTGGAGAGCTGTTGTTGGGCCAACAGTGCGTCGCTGTTGCCTGGCCGACACCTCGTCGGCCCACGCCGGTGCCGAGGGTGCCCGGGTATAGAGTGAAACCTGCCGGGTCCTGCGACGGAGCGGTTTGCCCAAAACAACATCAAGGAGAACCCCAGATGAGCGTCAACCCCATTCCCGAAGGCTTCAACGGCGTCACTCCCTACCTGGGCATCAAGCACGCCGCCGAGGCCATCGAGTTCTACAAGCAGGCCTTCGGCGCGGTGGAAAGCATGCGCCTGGAGATGCCCGACGGCCGCGTCGGCCACGCCGAACTGCGCATCGGCGGCTCGGCCATCATGCTCGGCAGCCCCTGCGAACAAACCCCGATGGACAGCCCCGACACCCACAAGACCTCGGTCGGGCTGCATCTGTATGTGGAGGATGTCGACAGCAGCTTCGCCCGGGCGATTGCCGCCGGCGCCACCGCAGTGTCGGCGGTGCAGGACCAGTTCTACGGCGACCGCAGCGGCAGCCTGCGCGACCCGTTCGGCCATGTGTGGTTCCTGGCCAGCCGCAAGGAAACGCTGAGCGCCGAGGAAATCGCTCGACGGGCGCGGGAAATGTTCCAGCAACAACCCGGCTGACCCCGCCCCTGTAGGAGCCGGCTTGCCGGCGAAGGCGCCCTCGCGGTTCAGTTCGCGGGCAAGCCCGCTCCTACAGGGGCATTGGCCAGACCGCTTAAACCGCGGCTTTCACGAGGTTTTCGCCGCTTCGTAACATTTACTTTCATATCGCCTTTCAGGATTTACGATTCTCATTCGTCTTAATTGAATGCAGCAGGCCGCGTTGGCCAAGGCTATGCCCGGCACCTTCGCGCCGGGTCCGGCCCAGGGTTCCAGTGCCGCTCCATTCCTCGAATCAAGACGCCCACTCCATGTCGAAGAAGTCCCGTTCAAAAATCTGGTTTCTGGTGCACAGCTGGCTGGCCCTGCCCATCTGGTTCTTCGTGCTGATCGTCTGTGTCACCGGCACCCTGGCAGTGGTCAGCCAGGAGATCGTGTGGCTGGCCAATCCGGACGTGCGCGCCAGCAAACCCTCCGATGACGCCCGGCCCTTGAGCTACGACCAGGTGGTGGCGGCCATCAAGCAGGCCGAACCCAGCACCCGCATCGAAACCATCGTGACCCCGGACGAAAGCCATTTCGCCCTGAGTGTCGATGTCAGCTACCCCGATGGCCGCAGCGTGACGGTCTACGTCAACCCCTATACCGGCGTGATCCAGGGGGTCAGCCCAGCCTTCGATTTCAAGGCCTTCACCCGCGCCCTGCACGGCTGGTGGCTGGTGCCCTTCACCAATGGCTACAGCTGGGGCTGGTATCTGGTGTCGCTGCTCGGCCTGCCGATGCTCGCTTCGCTGATCACCGGCCTGGTGGTCTACAAGAAGTTCTGGAAGGGCTTTTTCAAGCCCACCTTGCGCATCCGCCATGGCGCGCGGATCTTCTGGGGCGACCTGCACCGCCTGAGCGGCATCTGGTCGATCTGGTTCATCGCGGTGATTTCCATCACCGGCATCTGGTTCCTGATCCGGGCGATCCTGGGGGACAACCAGATCAGCATTTCCAGCGAACCCATAGTGCCGGTCATCGCCCGCGAGCACGTACCGACCTCCGCCGATGGCAGCCCACCGCCCATGATCGGCCTGGACCAGGCCATCAGCACCGCCACCTCCCGAATTCCCGGATTCGACATCAGCTTCGTCAGCTTGCCCAGCAATGCCTACAGCCATCTGTATGTCGGCGGCCGCGGCTGGTATCCGCTGATGTACCAGACCGCCAACATCAATCCCTACACCGGCACCCTGGATACCGCGCACCTGCTGGGGGACCGCAACGCCCTGGAGTTCGTCACCGAATCCATGCGCCCGCTGCACACCGGTGATTTTGGCGGTATCTGGGTCAAGCTGATCTGGTTCTTCTTCGGCCTGGTGCTGAGCATGATGGTCCTCAGCGGCCTGCTGATCTGGACCAAACGCACCGCCCTGGCCACCGCCAACGCCCTCAAACGCGAGGAAAAGGCCGCCCGCCCGCGCCCCATCGCCAAGCCCATCCCCGCCATGAGTGTCGAAACCTCGGAGGCCCAACCGTGAGCAAAGCGACCCCGGCAACCCCTGATTCCACCTCGACACTGGGCCGGCTCTGGCACCAGTGGCGCTTCCACCTGAACATCCTGCTGTTGCTGATTCCCCTGGGCTTCATGCCCAAGTACCTCGCCGATGCCTCGCTGTTTCGCGGCGACAGCGGCTTGGGAGAACGAGAGATCGGCGAGATTCAGGTCGGTCCCTGGAGCCTGCGCCTGGCCGAAATGCGCGATCAGGCACCGCAACTGCAAGGTGCCGCCGGCTACCTGAAAGACTTCAACGCCGCCCTCTGCGATGCCTGCATCGAACCGGTCAAGGCCACCTACCTGCGCATCGGCAAACCCCGCAGCCTGCGGGCCGCCGGGGTGATCTTCTTCGGCAGCCCGTACCGCATGGGGGCCAGCCTGCCGATTCCGCAAAAGACCAAGGCCGATGCCGAGCTGTGGATCACCCTGGAAGGCTGGGACGGCAGCATGCACCAGGCATCCATTCCCCTGAGCCAGGCGTCCCCCGCCACCGTGGCCTGGCTCGAAAAACAAGGAGGCAAATGATGATCCGCGCAGTACTCCCCCGGCGCCTCGGCGCCGCTGCCCTGTTGCTGCTGGGCACCGCCTTCAGCCACAGCGCCCTGGCCCACAACCCGATGTGCGAGTGCAAGGCCATCGACGCCGAGCAGATCCGCTGCACCGGCGGTTTTTCCGATGGCAGCGGCGCGCCGGGGGTGACCCTGGACGTGATCGGCTACGACGAAACCATCCTGGTGCCGGGCAAGCTCGGCAGCGATTCGACCCTGACCTTCAAGAAGCCCTCCAGCGAGTTCTACGTACTGTTCGATGCGGGTCCCGGCCACGTGGTCGAGATCGACCAAGCGGATATCGAGGCCCCATGACGCCTGCCACCACCCAGGTCGTGCGCCCCGCCGGCGCCGGCCACGAAACCCTCTATGTGCTGTTGCTGTGCGCGCTGATTCTGAGCGTGGCCGCCACGGTGGTGCTGTGGCGCGGTGAAACCACCGAGACCCAGAGCATCGCCAGCCACCAGCTGGACGCCCGCCGCGACCTCAGCGCCGGCGAGCAAGGGATCTATGCCGACCTGCGGGTGACCCTCGACGAAATCCACCTGCTGCGCGCCGAAAACCAGAGCCTGCCGACGCCCGAGGAACTGGCCACGGAAGGCTTCGCCCCCTTCGCCCAGGACGCCAGCTCGGTCAGCCGTGGCGGCCATGCCTGGCAATTGCAGGACCAGGCCTACCTGGGCCTGAGCCAGGCCCCGCAAGTGGCCGGCTCCTTCCTGATGCGCCTGGACCCCGAGGACCCGGCCAAGGTGGACATCTGGCTCAACCGCAACCCGTCCGTCGCCGTGCCGGTCGATCTCAGCGACGCCAGGCTGGCCGCCGCCGGCTGGCAACAGGTGGTCGCGCAATTCGATGCCGGAGTGACCCGCCAGCATCGCCACTGAACCCATTCCGAGAGAAGAACGCTTGCCCATGCCCATTTCATCGCAACGCCGTCCCTTTCTGCGGGGGCTGCTGATCGGCCTGCTGGCCCTGACGCTCAGCCCGCTGGTCAGCGCCGACCCGGCCAAACGCCTGCGCATCGGCATCACCCTGCACCCTTATTACAGCTACGTGGCGAACATCGTCGGCGACAAGGCCGAGGTGGTGCCGCTGATTCCCGCCGGTTTCAACCCCCACGCCTACGAGCCTCGCGCCGAAGACATCAAGCGCATCGGCAGCCTGGACGTGATCGTGCTCAACGGCGTGGGCCACGATGACTTCGCCGACCGCATGATCGCCGCCAGCGAGCGCCCGGACATTCCGCTGATCGAAGCCAACGAGAACGTGCCGCTGCTGGCCGCCACCGGAGTCGCCGCCCGCGGCGCCGGCAAAGTGGTCAACCCGCACACCTTCCTCTCCATCAGCGCCTCCATCGCCCAGGTCAACAACATCGCCCGCGAGCTGGGCAAGCTGGACCCGGCCAACGCCAAGACCTACACCCAGAACGCCCGGGCCTACGGCAAGCGCCTGCGCCAGTTGCGCGCCGACGCCCTGGCCAAGCTGACCCAGGCGCCCAACGCCGACCTGCGGGTGGCCACGGTGCACGCGGCCTACGACTACCTGCTGCGCGAGTTCGGCCTGCAAGTCACCGCGGTGGTGGAGCCGGCCCACGGCATCGAGCCCAGCCCCAGCCAGCTGAAAAAGACCATCGACCAACTGCGCGAGCTGGACGTCAAGGTGATCTTCTCGGAGATGGACTTCCCCTCCACTTACGTCGAGACCATCCAGCGCGAATCCGGGGTCAAGCTCTACCCGCTGTCGCACATTTCCTACGGCGACTACAGCGCCGACAAATACGAGAAGGAAATGAAAGGCAACCTCGACACCGTGGTCCGGGCCATCCAGGAGGCCGGGGCATGACCGCCATCGAAACCCTGCTGCGCGGCCCGGCCATCGAGTTCGATCAGGTCAGCTTGAGCCTGGGCCGCACCACCATCCTCGACCGCGTGACCTTCCAGGTGCAGCCCGGCAGCGTGCACGCCCTGGTGGGCCCCAACGGCGGCGGCAAGAGTTCGCTGATCAAGACCCTGCTGGGGCAGATGCCGCACCAGGGCCAATTGCGCCTGCAATGGCCCGGCGCGGCCGGCACCATCGGCTACGTGCCCCAGGCCCTGGAGTTCGACCGCGGCCTGCCGATGACCGTGGACGATTTCATGGCCGCCATGTGCCAGCGCCGCCCGGCCTTCCTTGGCCTGAGTCGGCATTACGCCCAGGCCATAGGCGAGGCCCTGGAACGGGTCGGCATGCAGGACAAGCGCAAGCGGCGCATGGGCGCCCTGTCCGGCGGTGAACGCCAGCGGGTGCTGCTGGCCCAGGGCCTGATCCCGGCCCCGCAACTGCTGGTACTGGACGAACCGATGTCGGCCCTGGACGAGGCCGGGATCCAGGTCTTCGAACGCCTGCTCCAGGACTGGCGCCAGAGCGGCATCACCCTCTTGTGGATCGAGCACGACCTGGAAGCCGTGGGCCGCCTGGCGGACCGGGTCACCGGCCTCAACCGCCGGGTGCTGTTCGACGGCCCGGCGCAACAGACCCTGACCCCGGAGCGCCTGCTCAGCCTGTTCTCCACCCATCCACGAGCCGCCGGGAGCGCTGCCTGATGACCTATGAAGCTTTTCGCCTGATGGTCCAGGGCTGGGCCTCGGCCGGCTACCTGCCCGAAGCCCTGGCCTATGGGTTCGTGGTCAATGCGCTGCTGGCCGGGCTGCTGATCGGCCCGGTGCTCGGTGGCCTGGGCACCCTGGTGGTGGTCAAGCGCTTCGCCTTCTTCTCCGAAGCCGTGGGCCACGCGGCGCTGACCGGGGTGGCCATCGGCATTCTCCTGGGCGAGCCCTACACCGGCCCCTACGGCAGCCTGTTCGGCTATTGCCTGCTGTTCGGCATCCTCCTCAACTACCTGCGCAACCGCACCGGGCTGGCTCCGGACACCCTGATCGGGGTGTTCCTCTCGGTGTCCCTGGCCCTGGGCGCCAGCCTGCTGCTGATCCTGGCCGGCAAGATCAACGTGCACATCCTGGAAAACGTGCTGTTCGGCTCGGTGCTCACGGTCAACGGCAACGACCTTTTGGTGCTGCTGATCGTCGGCGCCCTGGTGCTGGGCCTGAGCCTGCCGCTGTACAACCGCATCATGCTGGCCAGCTTCAACCCGCAACTGGCGGCCGTGCGCGGAGTGGCGGTGAAGACCCTGGACTACCTGTTCGTGATCCTGGTGACCCTGATCACCGTGGCCGCGGTCAAGGTTATCGGCGCCATCCTGGTGGGCGCGCTGCTGGTGATTCCGGCCGCTGCCGCCCGCCTGCTCAGCCAGTCTCTCAAGGGCTTTTTCTGGATCTCGGTGAGCATCGCCACCGTCAGCACCCTGTGCGGCATCCTGCTGCCCATCGTCTTCGACCTGCCGGTGCCCTCCGGCGCGGCCATCATCCTGGTGGCCGGCGTGGCCTTCGCCCTGGCCGCCATCGCCCGCGGCACTGTCCCCAGCCTGAAAGGGAATATCGGATAAATGCACAGTTCATTGCGTCACTTGTCATTGCGTCAGCTGAGCCTGGCCCTGGCCCTCGGTGGCCTGATCAGCACCCCGGCCCTGGCCGAGCGTGACCACTTCGAGCCGATGCGCGTAGTAGCCAGCCACGGCATGGGCAACACCGCGCTGCACAGCGCCACCGCGCAAAAACCGCTGACGGTGCTGGCCTCGCTGCCGGTGACCTTCGGCCTCGGGCAACTGCTGCTGCAAGGCACAGACATCAAGCTGGAGCGGGCGGCCCCGGCCAACCTTCCCGGCTCGCGGCAGACTGCCTATTTCACCGGGCGCGGCGCCCCGGCCCTGAGCAAGCTGGCGCTGAATGCCGACGCGGTGATCGGCCTGCGCTCGATCTGGCCGGACGACCCGCTGTACCCCAATGCCCGGCGCAGCAACATCCGCATCGTCGAGATCGATGCCGCCCGCCCAGTGGACGGCGCCCTGCCCGGGGTGGCCCTGCAACCGGGCAAGAGCGACGGGCTCAACGCCCAGCCCTGGCTGTCCAGCAACAACCTGGGGCGCATGGCCGACGTACTCGCGGCCGACCTCGCACGGCTGGCCCCCGAAGCCAAGCCACAGATCGAAAGCAACCTGGCGGGGCTCAAACAGCGCCTGCTGAAACTCAGCGCCGACAGCGAAGCGCGCCTGGCCGAGGCCGACAACCTCAGCGTGCTGAGCCTCTCCGAGCACTTCGGCTATCTGGTCAGCGGCCTGAACCTGGAACTGGTGGGAGTCGACGCCCGCGCCGACAACGAGTGGACACCCGAGGCGCTGCAGCAGCTGCAAGCCCAGCTCAAGGACAACGACGTGGCCCTGGTCCTGCACCACCGCCAGCCGTCCGAGGCCCTGAAAGCCGCCATCAGCGCCGGCGGCAGCCAGTTGCTGGTCCTTGAAACCGACAGCGCCGACCCGCTCAACGAACTGGAAGGCAACCTGCAGAAAGTCACCCAGGCCCTGGCCCTGTAGCCGCTGCCGCAGGCTGCGCACGGCTCCGCAGGAGACGCCGCTCTTGAGATCGCTGAAGGTCCTGCGGACCTTGGCGCAGCTTCGCCATGGCTCAGCAGCGGCTACAGAGGGGGGTTAGGGGGCCGGGGTCGCTTACATATTCCCTCAAGATTGTGCTCATTTCCCGGTGCTAGTCTGCGCGTCGCAACAATGCCCGAACAGGAAGGCCACTCCATGAGCGAATACCTGACACTCAACAAGACCAATTGGGACGAACGCGCGCCCCTGCACGCCGCCTCGGCGGATTACGCGGTGCAGCGCTTCGTCGACGACCCGCAGTTTCTCTCCGAAGTCGTGCAGTTCGACCGTTCTCTCTTGGGCGACATCCTGGGCCTGCGCGGCGTGCATCTGCAATGCCATATCGGCACCGATACCCTGTCCCTGGCGCGCCTCGGCGCACAGATGAGCGGCGTGGACTTTTCCTCAGCGTCCCTGGCTGAAGCCCGATCCCTGGCCCAACGCTGCAACACGCCAATCGACTACCACGAGTCGGACGTGTTCCTGGCCGCCGAGGTACTGCCCCAGGGCAGCTTCGATCTGGTCTACACCGGCATCGGCGCGCTGTGCTGGCTGCCGAGCATCGAGCGCTGGGCACAGACCGTTGGCGCCCTGCTCAAGCCCGGTGGCCGGCTGTTTATCCGCGAGGGGCATCCGATGCTCTGGGCCCTCAATGAAGATCACAGCGACTCGTTGCGGGTCGAATACCCCTACTTCGAACGCAGCGAGCCGCTGGTCTGGGACGATGACGCCACCTACGTGCAAACCGACAGCAGCCTCAAGGCCACGGTGACCCACGAGTGGAACCACGGCCTGGGGGAAATCATCAGCGCCTTGCTGGGCCAGGGCTTGCAGATCACCGGGCTGGTGGAGCACCAGAGCATTCCCTGGGAGGCCCTGCCCGGGCAGATGGTGGTGGATGAACGCGGCGAATGGCGACTCAAGGAAGCGCCATGGCGCCTGCCGCTGAGCTACACCCTGCAGGCCGTCAAGCGCGGGGGCTGATCGCCCGGCATGAAAAACCGCCAAGTTCAAGAAGGCAGCGCCTCTGTAGCCGCTGCCGCAGGCTGCGAACGGCTCCGCAGGAGACGCTGCCCTTGAGATCGCTGAAGGTCCTGTGGCCCTTTGCGCAGCTTCGCCGTGGCTCAGCAGCGGCTACAGAACGATCTTGATCCGGGATCTTTGTAGCCGCTGCCGCAGGCTGCGAACGACTCCGCAGGAGACGCTGCCCTTGGGATCGCTGAAGGTCCTGCGGCCCTTTGCGCAGCTTCGCCATGGCTCAGCAGCGGCTACAGAACGATCTTGATCCGGGATCTTTGTAGCCGCTGCCGCAGGCTGCGAACGACTCCGCAGGAGACGCTGCTCTTGGGATCGCTGAAGGTCCTGCGGCCCTTTGCGCAGCCTCGCAGGCTCGGCAGCGGCTACAGGTTGCAGATCAGCCGGCCACGGCCTGCTGGTCCATTTTCTGGCGCAGGCTCAGGGGGCGCATGTCGGTCCAGACTTCTTCGATATAGGCCAGGCACTCCTTCTTGAAGCCGCTCTTGCCCACGGTACGCCAGCCTTGGGGCACGGCCTTGTAGTCGGGCCAGATCGAGTACTGCTCTTCGTGGTTGACCACCACCTGGAACAGGATGTCCTCACGGTCGAATACTGAAGTCATTGCTTGTCTCCATCGCTAATTAGGAACGCCGCGCCCCAGGCGCGACGGTTGTGTAGAAGGAACGAATCGAGGCTGCGAAAAATTAGAGGCTGGCCACCGCGGCGGCCACCGCCTTGCTGAAGATGTCCGCCACCTGGTCGATCTGCGCCGCGCTGATGATCAGCGGCGGCAGGAAGCGCACCACGCTGCCATGGCGCCCGCCCAGTTCGAGAATCAGGCCGCGCTTGAGGCATTCACGCTGTACCAGGGGCGCCAGACGCAAATGTTGCGGCGGATGGCCCTGGGCATCCGGGGCGCCGGCCGGGTCCACCAGCTCGACACCAAGCATCAGGCCACGGCCACGGACGTCCCCCAGTTGCGGGTAGTCGCGCTGCAGGATCAGCAAGTGCTCGCGCAAGCGCTGGCCCATGGCCGCCGCGTGTTCGGGCAGCCGCTGCTGCTTGAGGTAGCGCATCACCGCGGAACCGGTGGCCATGGCCATCTGATTGCCACGGAAGGTCCCGGCGTGTGCCCCCGGCTGCCAGGTGTCGAGCCAGTCGCGATAGACCATTACCGCCAGCGGCAGGCTGCCGCCGATGGCCTTGGACATCACCACCACATCGGGAATGATCCCGGCGTGCTCGAAGGCGAACATCTTGCCGGTGCGACCGAAGCCGCTCTGGATTTCATCGACGATCAGCGCCACCCCGGCCCGCTCGGTGATGCGCCGCACCCCCCGCAGCCAGTCCAGGTCCGCGGGGATCACCCCGCCCTCGCCCTGCACCGCCTCGACGATCACCGCCGCCGGCAGGGCCACGCCCGCTTCCGGGTCAGTCAGCAGGTTTTCCAGGTAATGCAGGTTGACCTTGACCCCCTCGGCGCCCCCCAGCCCGAACGGGCAGCGGTAGTCATAGGGAAAGGGCAGGAACTGCACGCCGCTGTTAAGCAAGCCGGCCAAGGCCCGCTTGGGCCCCAGGCTGCCCATCAGGCTCAGCGCGCCCTGGCTCATGCCGTGGTAACCGCCCTGGAACGACAGCACGGTGCTGCGCCCGGTGGCGGTGCGCACCAGCTTCAGCGCGGCCTCCACGGCGTCAGTGCCGGTGGGCCCGCAGAACTGGATTTTCGCCTCGGCGGCCAGGGCCTCGGGCAACAGGCCGAACAGGTCCTGGACAAACTGGTCCTTGACCGGGGTGGTCAGGTCCAGGGTCAACAGCGGCAGTTCATCGGCCAGCACCTGCTGGATCGCGGCGATCACCACCGGGTGGTTGTGGCCCAGGGCCAGGGTCCCGGCACCGGCCAGGCAATCGATGAAACGCCGGCCTTCGACGTCCTCGACGTGGATGCCGCTGGCCCGCTTCAAGGCCAGGGGAATGCGCCGCGGATAGCTGCGGGCATTGGATTCCTGACGGCTCTGGCGGGCCAGCAGGGGCGACTCGTCGAACTGGTAAAGCGTCTCGGCCGGGATGGCGGCAAGGGCCACCGGCTGATCATCCATAAGGCTGGTAACGGCTGACATGTCTCGAACCCTCGCGCTGCAATTTGAGCAAAACGGCTACCGGCCGAACGCGCAGCCGAAGCAGGGTGCGCACGGGCAGGTTTTCCTGTTCTGGAAACGCACCAGCGAGGTCGGGATTTACACCCCAGGGCGAGGAAATTGCACATACCGCCCCGTAGGAGCCAGCTTGCTGGCGAAGGCGATCTTTCGGGCCTATTCGCTGGCAAGCCAGCTCCTACAGAGGACGGTGATGGGTCAGGCGCGGTGGGCAGGCAGGGTCAGTTCGACCCGCAGGCCATCAGGAAGGCTGTCGAAACGCAGCTCGCAACCACAACGCTGGACGATGGCCTGGACTATCGCCAGACCCAGACCGCACCCGGTGCTCTGGCTGTTGCGCCAGAAACGCTGGGTCAGGTGCTGCAGGTCTTCCTGGGCAATCCCCGGGCCATGGTCACGCACCTGGAAACGCAGGCGACCGGCCACCAGCTCCAGGTTCAACTCCACCGGGCAGTCTTGCGGGGTGTGGCGCAGGGCGTTGTCCAGCAGGTTGCGCAAGGCGGCAATCGCCAGGGTCGAGGGCATGGCCACCGGGGCCTCGGCGGCGTGCTCTCCCAGGTGCACCTTGACCCGCTGCCGGGCGCCCACGGCGGCATCCTGGATTGCCAGGCGAACCACTTGCTCGGCGTTGCAGTGCACGCCGTCATCGAACGACAGGCTGCCCTCGACCCGGGCCAGCAACAGCAGTTGCTCCAGGGTCCGGTGCAGGCGGTCGGCGCCCTCCTCGGCCCGGGCCAGGGACTGATCCCGGGCCGCGCCGTCGGTCATGCGCGCCACTTGCAGGTGAGTCTTGATCGCGGTCAGCGGGCTGCGCAGTTCATGGGCGGCGTCGCCGGTCAGGCGGCGTTCGCGTTCGATGGTCTTGGCGATGCGCTGGAACAGCTGGTTCTGGGTGTCTACCAGCGGTCGCAATTCGCTGGGCATGGGCTGGATCTGCAACGGCTCCAGGGAGTCGGCGCTGCGGCGCATCAGCGCGTCGCGAATCCGGTTCAGCGGCGCCAGGCTCTGGCCGATGCCCAGCCACAACAGCCACAGGCAACCCAGCAAGGCCACCCCCACCGGCACCGAGGCGGCCAGCAGCACCGACATGTTCAGGGCCTCGCGCTCCACCTGGCGGTCGGCGGTGGTGATGCGCAGATCACCGCGCACCAGGGTGAAGGTGCGCCACGGCGCGCCGTCGATCATCTGGTCGTGAAAGCCCAGCTTCTCGGCTTCCAGGGTGTGTTCCGGGGTGCTGTGGCTGCGGGCCAGGACCTGCCCGCGCAGGGAACTGACCTGACAGGCCATGCCCCCGGGGATGGTCAAGGCCGCGCTGGCAATCGGGTGGGCATGGGTGTCGGAGGGCAGCGCCGGCATCTGCTCCAGCAGACCGGCCACCATGCGCGCCGAAGCCACCAGCCGCTGATCCAGGGAAAACATCATCTGATTGCGCAGATCGCTGAGCATCCAGGCCGCAGCCAGGGTCCAGATCAGAATGAAGGCAGCGCCCAGGGTCACGCTCAGGCGCAGGCGCAGGCTCCTCACTTAGGACTTCTCCTGGCCATCGGCCGGCCCCAGGCGATAACCCAGGCCGCGCACCGTCTCGACGATGCCGTTGCCCAGTTTGCGTCGCAGGTGGTGGATGTGCACGTTGAGGGCGTTGCTTTCCAGCTCATCGTTGAACCCGTAGACGCTGTCCTTGAGCTGTTCGCTGGACAGCACCCGGCCGCGGTTGTGCAGCAGCGCCTGGAGCAGCGCCTGCTCGCGCCGGGACAGGTCCACCGGCTCGCCGCCCAGGCGGGTTTCCCGGGTGCTGGGGTCGTAGGTCAGGCGCCCGTGCTCGATCAGGTTGACGCTGCGCCCCGCCACCCGGCGCAACAGGGTGTGCAGGCGCGCCGCCAGTTCCCGCAGGTCGAAGGGCTTGAGCAGGTAATCGTCGGCCCCGGCCTGCAGGCCGTCGACCCGATCGGTCACCGAGTCGCGGGCGGTGAGGATCAGCACCGGAATCTCCAGGCCCTGCTGGCGCTGTTGCTTGAGCAACTTCAAACCATCTTCATCCGGCAGGCCCAAGTCCAGTACCATCACGTCGAAATCGGCCACGCCGAGCATCGCCCGCGCCGCCGAGGCAGAGGCCACATGCTCGACCGTCAGGCCCTGGGCCGTGAGGCCGGCGACTATTCCGCTGGCAATCAGCTCATCATCTTCACAGACAAGTACGTGCATGGTCGGTCCTGTAACAAAGGCGTTGATTAGGCAGGCGGCGGATTAAGCGGACATTATGCCCGCCACTGCCACGCGACAACCCAAGTATGGTTAATCATCGGTTAATCAGGACCCGCCATTGTGCTTCCCACTTGCACCGGTTTAAGGCTTGACCATGCGTCGATTGCTCATCTTGCTGTTTATGCTGTTCACCACCCTGGCTCACGCCAGCAACAATCCGTTCGAGGTCAAGCCCGACTTCCTGCCGGTGGACAAGGCCTTCACCTTCACCTCCGAGCGCCTGCCTTCCGGGGAAACCCAGCTGTTCTGGCAGATTGCCGACGGCTACTACCTGTACCAGAAACGCCTGAAGTTCGAGGGCCTGGCACAGGAGCATCAGCCGGCGCTACCGGACGGCGAACACCACAGCGACGAATTCTTCGGCGAGCAGACGGTGTATCGCCAGGGCCTGGAAGTGAAGCTGCCGCCCGCCGCCAGCGGCAAGGTCAAGCTGGGCTGGCAGGGCTGCGCCGACGCCGGCCTGTGCTACCCGCCGCAAACCTTGGAAGTCGACCTCGGCGGCGCGCCGAGCGTCGCTGCGGGAGCGGCCAACAGCGCCGCCCAGGACCAACGCCTGGCCAATGACCTGCAGCAGAAATCCTGGGGCCTGAGCCTGCTGGCGTTCTTCGGTTTCGGCCTGCTGCTGGCCTTCGCCCCTTGTTCACTGCCGATGCTGCCGATCCTCGCGGGGATCGTTGTCGGCAGCGGCGCCAGCCCGCGCCGGGGCCTGGCCCTGGCCTCCAGCTACGTGCTGTGCATGGCCCTGGTGTATGCCGGCATGGGGGTGATCGCCGCCCTGCTGGGCAGCAACCTGCAGGCCTGGCTGCAACAACCCTGGGTGCTGGGCAGCTTCGCCGCGTTGTTCGTACTGCTGGCGCTGCCGATGTTCGGCTTCTTTGAATTGCAGATGCCTGCGTTTCTGCGCGACCACCTGGAAGGCGCCAGCCGCCAGCGCCAGGGCGGCAGCCTGATCGGCTGTGGCGTGCTCGGTGCGCTGTCGGCGCTGCTGGTGGGCCCGTGCATGACCGCGCCCCTGGCCGGTGGCCTGCTGTACATCGCCCAAACCGGCAACGCCCTGTTTGGCGGCTTGGCGCTGTTCGCCCTGGGCCTGGGCATCGGCCTGCCGCTGCTGTTGCTGGTGACCGTGGGCAACCGCTTCCTGCCCAAGCCGGGGCCGTGGATGAACCTGCTCAAGGGCGTGTTCGGTTTCCTGTTCCTGGGCACCGCCATCTACATGCTGCGCCCGGTGCTCAGCAGCAGCCTGTGGATCGGTCTGTGGGGCGCCCTGGCCCTGGTACTGGCCTATTGCGCCTGGCAGCACCGGGCCATCGCCGGGCGCCTGCTGCACCTGTTCGGCGCTGCCGCCGTGCTGTTTGGCCTGTGGGGCAGCGTGCTGCTGGTGGGCGCTGCTGGTGGCAGCGATGACCTGTGGCGACCGCTGAAGGTCTACAGCGGTGGCAGCGTGGCCAGCAGCGCCACGGCCCACGATGCCTTCACCACCGTCAAGTCGCCCGTCGAGCTGCAACAGGCCCTGGACAGCGCCCAGGCCCAGGGCCAGTGGGTGCTGCTGGACTACTACGCCGACTGGTGCGTGTCCTGCAAGATCATGGAGAAAACCGTGTTCAGCCAGCCCCAGGTCCAGGACGCCCTGAAAGACGTGCGCCTGCTGCGCCTGGACGTCACCCATGACAACGCCGACGGCCGCGAACTGCTCAGCCGCTACAAAGTGCCCGGCCCACCCAGCTTCCTGTGGATCGGCCCGGACGGCAGCGAACGCCGTGGCCAGCGCATCACGGGTGAAGTGGATGCCACGGCCTTCCTGCAACGCTGGACCCAGACCCGGGAAGCCCGTTGATGCTGACCTTTACCATCGGCACCTTCGCCATCGCCCTCAACCACCTGCTGCTGATCAGTGCCCTGGCCCTGGCCACTTTGGTGGGCTGGCGGGTGGCCAAGCGCGGCGGCGACAACCCGGAATCGGTGCTGTTCATGCTGTTCCTGCTGGGCATGCTCGCGGCGCGGATCTGCTTCGTCATCGCTTACTGGAAGCACTACCAGCACAACCTGTGGCTGATCATCGACCTGCGCGACGGCGGTTTCCTGGCCTGGCCGGGGGTCATCATCATGCTTCTGGCGGCCCTGGCCTGGGGCTGGAAACGCCCGCCGCTGCGCCGCCCCCTGGGCGCCGGTATCGCCAGCGGCCTGGCCTTCTGGCTGCTGGCCAGCCTGTCCCTGACGCTCTACGACCAGGGCACCCGCCTGCCGGAGATGCCCCTGCGCAATGCCACCGGCGACACCGTGCAGCTCACCGACTACCAGGGCGGGCCCCTGGTGATCAACCTCTGGGCCACCTGGTGCCCGCCGTGCCGGCGAGAAATGCCGGTCCTGGAACGCGCCCAGCAGCAACGTCCGGACCTGACCTTCCTGTTCGTCAACCAGGGCGAAAGCATGCAAAGCGTGGCCACCTTCCTCGCCACCCAGGAACTGAACCTGGACAACGTGCTGTTCGACAGCGGCGGCCGACTGGGCCAGGCCGTGGGCTCCATGGCCCTGCCCACTACACTGTTCTACAGCGCCGACGGCCGTCTGCTGAGCAGTCACCTGGGTGAACTCTCGGAAGCCAGCCTGGCCCGCGCCCTGGAAAACTTCGACGACGCCCATCCGACCCCGGTCGCCCCTGCAAGGAAACTGCCATGCCCTTCATCCGCCACCTGCTGAGCCTGTCCTTGGGCGCAGCCCTGCTCAACGCGCCGCTGCTGCAGGCCGAAGAACTGCCCGCGCCGATCCGCAAGATCGAAGAAAAAGGCGCCAAGATCCTCGGCAGCTTCGATGCCCCGGATGGCCTCAAGGGCTACGCCGCGCAGTACCAGAACCGAGGCATGGCCCTGTACCTGACCCCGGACGGCAAGCACGTGCTGCTGGGCAACCTGTACGACGCCGACGGCAAGGACCTCAGCGTCGAGCCGCTGCAGAAACTGGTCTACGCACCGATGGCCAAGGAAGTCTGGAACAACCTGGACAAGAGCAACTGGATCGCCGACGGCAAGGCCGATGCGCCACGCATCGTCTACCTGTTCAGCGACCCCAACTGCCCCTACTGCAACATGTTCTGGCAACAGGCGCGGCCCTGGGTGAACGCCGGCAAGGTGCAACTGCGGCATATCATGGTGGGCATCATCCGCGAAGACAGCCCGGGCAAATCCGCCGCCCTGCTGGCCGCCAAGGACCCGCAACAGGCCCTGGAAGAACATGAAAAGGCCGGCAAGGGCAGCAACCTCAGGGCCCTGGATAGCATCCCGAAAGCCGTGCAAGCCAAGCTCGACGCCAACATGAAACTGATGGAAGAACTGGAACTGTCGGCGACCCCGGCGATCTTCTACCTCGACGACAAGGGCGAGCTGCAACAGCAGCAAGGCGCCCCGGCGCCGGGCAAGCTGACGCAGATTCTCGGTCCGAAATAAGCGAGATGCCCCCATCCCTGAACCAGCAATGGCCTTTAGCCTTATCGACAGCGTTACACTACGGTCTTTTTTACACTGACAGGGATGTGACGCTTTGACAGCTCAAGGACAAGCCAGGCTTCTAGAGATTCTCGACTACTGGCATAAGGTGGAATTCTTTTTACCCTATGCCCTTGAGAAATATGTCGAGGACTTTAAAAAATGGGAGACCCGATGGCTCTCGCGGGAAGATCTCCAGCACAGCCATTGGCGCACTTTTTCCATACCCGATGACCTAAAAATCACAGGCTTCAATCTCTATATCGGGGTTTTTGACGCCTCCGTCATTGCCACCCTTTGCGAACCGCACCTGGCCGCCTGCGCAATCGACGAAAACACGTTCTACGAAGAACAGGAACGGGTGGAGCTTGAAGGGCTGACCTGCTTCGCCAAGATCAAGCTCAATGCTCAAGCGGTTCCTCAACTCGATGCCCTCTCACTGTCCACCGCGCCTTGGGCGTTGGGGCAAACAATCACCAAGGGGCTTGATGCCCTGGGCCACCAAGCCTTCGAGGAAGCCAAGGAGCAGTTGGCAAAACTGCTGCACAACTTCCATGGACAGCGCCAGCAAAATGATGACCCGGCCTTGACGGCCGACGAGGTCATGTATCTGCATCAACTGCTGTGCAACTGGGCCCGTTTTACCCCGGACCAGGACGGCCGCGCCCCTCTTGCGCTGCTTCAGGTGCTGACTCAGCCCAAGGTCGAAAAGCCGCTCACCCAACCTTCAGCAGCACAGGTCGCGAAAGTCGAAGACGAAGAAGAAGCCGATACCGAGATCGACATACTCAACAGCTTTTTCATAAAAGATATCGAGCGTGCGATCGCCAGCTTGCAGCGTGGAGAACAGCCCCCTGCTCTGTTGCAGTACCTGGCTGAAGCCGATCCAAGCAAACGAATTGACCTGTATACCGAGAATGGACGCAAGGCTCTCTATCAGGCCTTGCAACCGCAATGCATCAACCCTGGGCACTGGCCGGATGAACCGGGCCATGCCATGAGCCTGATGCAACAGTTCGCGATCAACAGCGCACTTGGCACGTTGCAAGACAGCGGTGTGTTCACCGTCAACGGCCCGCCGGGAACCGGTAAAACGACTTTATTGCGTGACATGTTCGCAGAGAACATTGTGCGTCGGGCCCGGGTCCTGGCGGGATACAGCGACGCAGCGGATGCATTCGTTGGCGGAAAAAAGCCTCAGGTCACCTTCAAGGGCATGGCAAATACCTACACCCTTCGCGCGCTCAAACCCGAGTTGACCGGCTATGAAATGGTGGTGGCCTCCTCTAACAATGCCGCCGTAGAAAACATTTCCCGAGACTTGCCCAAACGCAAGTCGCTGGGAAAAGGCTGGAGCAACGTTCAGTACCTGCAACCGGTTGCCCATAAAGTTGCCGCACAGAGCAGTGATGGCAGCATCGGCGAACTGTCCGATGAGGACAAACCCTGGGGACTGATCTGCGCCGCACTGGGCAACAGTGGCAACCGAAAAGCCTTGCAGGAGCGCATGTTCTTCAACCCGGTGGATTCCACCGTCCCCCATAAACCACTGACGATTCGTCAATGGGTGGATGAATACAAAGGGCCCAGCTTCAAGGAGGCCCGCGCGGCATTCAAAAAAGCCGATGAGGCTGTCAGCAAAGCGCTGGAGGAACGGGCCCGTTACGCCAGCCTGCTGAGTGAGATGTCGGCTACCGACGAGCACAGCTTCCTGGGCCTTCAACAACAGGCCTTCCATCAGGCCGAACAGCTCAAGGCATCCGCCCAGCAGGCGCTGGACCAACACCAGCAGAAACTCCAGGCGTCCAAGCAACATCTGGCCAGCCTTCAGGAACTGGAACGCCTGATAGATCGCGGTCGCCCGGCATGGTGGAAGCGCTTGTTCAACACGCCAGCGGCTAGGACACATCGAGATGAACAACAGGAAAATGCCCGGTTGCAGCGTCAGGCGCACGCAGAGATCAACAGCGCGAAAAGCCTGCTCGACAACAGCCTGATCCCGAAACTTGAAGAGGCGCAAACCTCATTGCTGTTCTGTGAGAGCGAATTGGACACGCGTAGAACACAGTGGCAGGGCAAGTGCCAATCCCTGGATGATTTCGCCGTCCGCCTGGGGCGTCCGAACTTGCCAGGTCATCTGAGTGAACTGGAAGACCGCGACTTCCAGATAAACGGGCTTTGGCACGATGCCGCACTCAATCACTTGCGTTCGACATTATTCGCCGCGGCCTTGACCCTGCATGAAGCCTGGCTTGCCGAGGTTGCCCCCTCGGGCTCGAACGGCAAGGGCTTTAGCGCCAACCTCACCGCCATCAGCCTATTGCTGAGCAACAAGACGCCCGAGGATGAACGACTCACACAGCTGCTCTGGCAAAGTCTGTTCATGGTGATACCGGTGGTTTCAAGTACTTTTGCCTCCTTTGCCAACCAGTTCCGCGGGATGGGCGCCGGCTCGCTGGGCTGGCTGTACATCGACGAAGCGGGACAAGCCGTGCCTCAGGCAGCCGTCGGCGCATTGTGGCGGGCTAAACGAGCCATGATCGTGGGCGACCCTCTGCAAATCGAACCGGTCTTCACCCTGCCGCAACGCCTGGTCAAGGCACTCGGCCAGCTGTCAGTACACACCGCCAACCAAGCCTTCGCCCCCAATCGCGTGTCGGTGCAGAGCCTGGCGGACCAGAACAATCGCTATGGAAGCGTTTTCAGGAACGATACCGACGAAGAACTGTGGATCGGCAGCCCGTTGAGGGTCCACAGACGCTGCATCGAACCCATGTTCAGCCTGTCGAATCAGATCGCCTACGGCAACAAGATGGTCTTTGGTCTGCCCAGTGCCCATGCCGAACAGGGCGCCCCGGTCTACAGCTCCAGTTGCTGGGTCGACATCCCTGGCCATGTCGAACACAAACAAGTCGTGCCTAAACAGATCGAGTTCATGGTCGACCTTCTCGGGCAACTCTACTTGCGCGACGGAGAACTGCCGCAGCTGTACGTGATTTCACCGTTCAAGGCGGTGCGCCTGGCCCTGCAAAAAGCCATACGCGCAGCTGCTTGGGCCAGCCCCAACCATCGTCCGAAATTGCCCTCGGGGGAATTGAAGCAATGGTTGAAATCCTCCATCGGCACCGTGCATACCTTCCAGGGTAAAGAACAAGACACCGTCTTCATGCTGCTGGGGGCCGACCTTGATCATGCAGGAGCTGCGCAGTGGGCTGCATCCAAACCCAATCTGCTGAATGTTGCACTCACCCGGGCCAAACGTCGGGTCTATCTGGTGGGGGACTTTAAACTCTGGGGGTCGCTGCGGTATTTCGAAGCCGTGAGCCGTGGCAAATACCCCTTGAAAAGAATGGGCGCGGCTGCATTTCTGGCGCAACTGAATCCTCTGGAAGAACAGATTTCAAGCTGAATACCGTCACTCCACTCCAGCGACCTTTCAGAGTGTTCGCTGGCGACGGCCTCCGTCAGCTTGGCGCATGGCTTGCGGGCCTTTTGGCCGGCAAGCCAGCTCGGAAGAATCAGGCTTCAATCGTGGCGCTGTAAAAACGCCAGCAAGGCCCGGGTCACGAACGCCGGATTCTCACGACTGGAGATATGCCCGGCCTCGGGCACCAACTGATAAGGGCAGCCGATGCGCTCGGCCATCTCGACAGTTTCCGCCGGCGGCCGCGGCTGATCCTGATCGCCACACAGCAGCAAGGTGTTGTGCCCATCCAGGCGCTGCAGCTGATCCAACAGATCCGCCCGGCTGAAGGTGATGCGCCCCATGGGAATCACGCTCTGGCGCAGGCGCTCGGCCGGCAGCGCCACGAGGCTGGCGCGAAAATCCTGGAACAGCGCCGACTGCCGATCGATACCCGGACGGAAGAAGATCGGCACCACGATATCCAGCAGCGGCTCGGCGATCAGGCCGCTGTCCTCGATCTGCTGGAACAGGGAAAAGTAATACTGCCGGGTCGGCTCAGGCTCGGCGCCCAGGTAAGTGTCCATCAGCACCAGACCGTCGATGCGCTGCGGCGCCGCCAGGGCCAGCCGCGCGCCCCACATGCCGCCCACCGACAAGCCCACCAACGTCACCCGCTCGATGTGCAAATGGTCGAGCAAGGCCAGCATCTGCCGCGCCATATCGTCCAGCGACGCCGTACCTTCAGGCAGCGGGCCGGACTGGCCATGGCCCCACAGGTCCACGGCGATCACCCGGTACTGCGCCGACAACGCCTCGATCTGCGGCGCCCACATGCTGGTGTCCCATAAATAACTGCCGGCCAGGAACACCACCGGCCCCTGGCCCTGGTCAAGGTAGTGCAACGGTTGTCCATCGAGGGTTGCGAAAGGCATCGGCTAGCTCCTGCAGGGGATGACGAAAAAGGTCCGACAGACTGTGCCGTGAACCAGGCTCAGTCAATCGGACCGGGGCGACAAAAACGTATCAGGAAATGCCCGGATTCAAGGCCCGCGCTGGCCGTCGAGCAAGGCCTCCACCACCGCGCGGGCCATCTCCACCGAATGCACCATGGACCAGATCAGCCCGCGCTCCAGGCCGCTGCCCTGCTGGGTGATTTCATCGCACACCTCTTCGGCGCATTTGAGCAACAGCGACACATGCACCAAGGCCTCTTCGGCGCTGACGCCTTCGCGCACGCTGAACAGCGAGTCGGGGGAAACGGGTTTGGCTTGGGTCGTGAGCTGGAACAGCGCGGGGTCTAGCGGTTGCTGGGCCAGGGCCACGCGCAGGGTGGCGTTGGCAGCTTTAAGGGCGGGATCGCGGTAGGAAGTGGGGGGATCGGGGACGAGCTTTTTCATGGTCAAACTCCTGGTAATGACAAGGAGCCGACACCGTTCGCTTGCACACGAATAAGGTGGCAGCCATACGCGGGTGTGCAAGACCGAGTTACCAGAACCCCGGCAGATCCGCAGATCTCCCGCGCACGGCCGCCATAACACGGCGAACATGAAATCGCTCAGGCATGACTGAGCGATTATGCGTCTGGTAACAGTCGGACTTGCACATCCGAGCCATCGATTGGGCGATGGCTCCGGAACCCTAGCCCGCCCACCAGGCGCATTCAAGCGGCCCGCAGTTTCTCGGATTTGCCTTACAAAAGAAAGCGACTAAACGCCATTCCAGCGACCTTTCAACCGGCTTGCCGGCGAAGGCGTCCGTCAGGTTGGCGCATGGCTTGCGGGCCTCTTCGCTGGCAAGCCAGCTCCTACAGAGGGCGTGTACGCCTTAGGGCTGGGCCTCAGCGATATTCTTCCGGCGCATCGCGTTCGAGGATTTCCTCCAGGTCGCTCAGGTCACCGCGCTCCTTGAGAATGCCGCTGACCTGGTCGATCCACGCCTGCTCCGAGGCAATCCCTGCCCAGGACTGGCTGCCGAAGCCGTGATACGGCCGGTCGTCGAAGGTGCTGATCAGCAACTGGTTGAAGCGCCCGGTGTCCAGTTTTTTGCGCTGGATTTGCACTTGCAGCGCCCCCAGCACCTTCTGCTGCTCTTGCGGGTTGGGGCGATAGCGGTAGAGCCGCGGCGAGCTGAGCACCAGAAACTCCGGCGGCAGGTTTTCATCGATGGCCGCCTGCAGGCGGTAATGGCCATCGAGAATCAGATAGCAGCTCAGACCGGTGACGTACCACAGCAGGATCGGCGGCAAGCTGCCTTCGCGGGCCTTTTTGCGCCACCACTTCAAGCGCCCGGAATGCGGGTCCACGGCATGCAGGCCGACTACTGCGCCACCGTACTCCCCCAACCCGACCCAGCGCGCCGTACCGGCCTGTTGGTTGTCGAGGATGTTGCGACCATAGATCGCCCACTGCGGCATATGGCTCAGGGCATCTTCACCGCCCTTGAAGTACCAGGCTTCGGTGCCCTCCAGCAGCGGCCGCATCGGTTTCTGCGATGCCGGGCGCAGGGCCCGCACCAGCCAGTAGCCGGGGTAAAAGAAGTCCGGCTGGTGCTGCATCAGTTGCTCGACGAAGAAGCGGCTCCAGGCCTTGAGGCGCAGGGCCGGGTCGAGGCGTGCCTGTTGCTCGACCAAGGGCGAGTCGATGGGGCCCACCAGGGTCTGCGGCAGTTGCTCCGGCAGGTGATTGCGCACCAGCCACACGCCATACAGGCAGCGGGACATGGTGCCCCAGAGCAGGGTCTGGTCGCCGAGCACCATCTGCATACGGCAGTTGTTGCCACTGAGCAGGCACAGGTTGGGCTTGCCGCTGGCCGGGCGTTTGACGTCTACGCCGAGGCCGTTCCACTGGCCGGCCAAATCCTCGATGTCACGCCAGAAAATCTGTTCCACGATTGTCCCTAATCCTTGATCAATGACCGGCCCTGCGGCAGGCGGGCGCGAATATAACAGATGTCTGGAGGACGCTTTCGCCTGTAGGAGCTGGCTTGCCAGCGAAGGCGGCCAGCGCCCTACCCACGCCGAGCGATTACCGCTTCCAGCTCTTGCTCAAGCCCCTGCCCGCTCAGGCACTGACGCACTTCGTCGCACCACTGCGCCTCCGGCTCATGGCTGGCCCAGGCCTGGGTGGCGCTGCGGTACTGCGGCCGGTCATCGAAGGCCTGGATCAACACCCGGTTGAGGTTATCGGTGCTCAGGGCCTGGTTGCGCGGCACCGCGTCGCCGCGCTTGCGCAACGAGTCCATGACCCGCTGCTGGTGCTCGGGGCTGGGCGCGAAGTCGCGCACCCGGGTGGCGCTGAGGACGATGAACGCCGGCGCGAGATTTTCCGCCAGGGCCGCCTGCAAACGGTAATGGCCGTCGATCACCACATAGGACGCCAGCCCGCCGACGTACCACAGCAGCACCGGCGGCAGGCTGCCTTCGCGAGCCTTTTTGCGCCACCACTTCAAGCGCCCGGCCTCGGGGTCGACCCGGTGCAGGCCGATAAGCTTGCCGCCGCCGTGCCACCAGTCGATCCATTCCAAGGGCTGGGGTTGCAGGTTGTCGAGAAAATCCTCGCCGTACAGCCGCCAGTTGGGCAGGTGGGTCAGGGCATCGTCCCGCGAGCTGAAGCGCCAATTATCCAGGCCACGCGCGGTGCTGTCAGGCTCCGGCAGCAGGCCCTGGGCCAGCCAGTAACCGGGGGTGAGAAAGTGCCGGGCACTTTCACTCAGGCGGCTGACGAAATAGCGGCTCCAGGCCTTGATCCGCCGCTCGGGCGCCAGCGCCGCGTGCTGTTCGACCGTGGATGAGTCGATGGGTGCCAGCAACCGGCATTCGGCACCATCGGCCAGCGGGTTGCGCACCAGCCAGACGCCGCCGTGGTCGCGGGCCAGGGTGGCCCAGAACAATGGCGTGTCGTGGTGCATCAACCTGATCCGGGCATTGGCGCCGCTGCGCAGGTACAGCGGCGGTTTGTCCGTGGCATTTGGCTGCACTTCGACACCCAGGCCACTCCAGTTGCCCAACGTATCTTCGATGTCGTGCCAATAAAGCGGTTCTGCCATGGTTCCGGTCCTTGAACTGTCTGAAACGACAAAGCCCGACAGGGCTGCTGTCGGGCAATGCGCGGCGAACTATTTCAAACTGAAGGTTATTTAGCCATTGGCCCCGTTCATGGTTGCAGCAATGGCAGCAGCCCATGCGTCACGGCCAAATAGTACAAATCGAGACTCTATACCCTGCTTTGTAAAAACAGATAAAGAGTTGGGGAAAATGGGGATAAGACCTAAAAATCTAGTCCATGCCGGTTGCAATGACTGGATGTTTGAGATTTCAACCTCGTCAGGAGCGCTTTGGAAGTTAATTTTATGCGCGACAAATAGCAGACGCTGGTTCGTCAGAAAAAGCCTTCCGCCCACCGTCTCAATATTTCTTTGAAGGTTTGCCGCCCCTTCTTTGATGATTTTTTCGCCGCCTCGCAACTCTGCTTTCATTCGGTGCATCCTTGTTATTTTTTCTTCATGCTCAGTCCAATCGATAAGGGCAAACAAAAACCCTTAGCTGAATACTGCCTTTCTATTTCCCCCCTGAATAGGCTTCCTGTAGAGACCGCTCGGTTATGCAGCGGCCGTAAAGCCTGAATACGCGATCTTTCTGGAGGAACGAGGCGCAGCCTTTGGGGTGGCTGCGCCACCCAGCGGGAGCAAGCTCCCTCGCCACAACTGTTCTACAGGCCCTCCAGTTCGGCCATCAGGTCGCTCAGCCGATCCACTTTCTCCTCGCTGATTGCATTGGCCCCCAGGCCGTCGATGTAGGCGGCCAGTTCCTGCACCGTGCTGCATTCGAACATGGCCCGCAGCGGTACGTTGCGTTGCAGGGTTTTCTGCACCCGCGAGGCGATCTGGGTCGCCAGCAGGGAATGCCCGCCCAACTCGAAGAAGTTGTCGCGCACGCCCACCCGCTCGACCTTGAGCACCTCGGCCCAGATATCGGCCAGGGTTTGCTCCAGTTCATTGCCCGGCGCTTGATAGTCCTGGCTTTGCAACTGGCCGATCTCCAGGGCCGGCAGGGCCTTGCGATCGAGCTTGCCGTTGGCGTTGAGGGGCAGGCGCTGCAGCCACAGCCAGTGCAGCGGCACCATGTATTCCGGCAGCTCGGCGCGCAGACGCGGTTTGATCCGCTCCAGGCATTCGCTCGGGCTCAGGCTTGAGTCACTGGCCACCAGGTAGCCCACCAGATGCTTGCCGTTGACCCCTTCCTGCACGCCCACGGCGGCATCGCGCAGTTCCGGCTGTTCATGCAGGCGCGCTTCGATCTCGCCCAGCTCGATGCGGTAGCCGCGGATCTTCACCTGATGGTCGATCCGGCCAACGTATTCCAATACGCCGTCGCTGCGCCGGCGTGCCAGGTCGCCAGTGCGGTACAGGCGTTCGCCCGCCCCACCGAACGGATGGGGCACGAAGGCCAGCGCGGTACGCACTGGGTCGCTGACGTAGCCACGGCCGACACCGGTACCAGCCACGCACAACTCGCCGACGGCGCCCAGGGGCACCAGTTCCAGGGCTTCGTCCATCAGGTACAGCTGGTTGTTGTCGGTGGGCGTACCGATGGGCAGGTAGGCGCCCCGGGTCGAAGCCAGGTCCACCCGGAAGAAGGCCACGTCATCAGAACACTCCGCCGGACCGTAGGCGTTGACCAAACCGATCTGTGGATAACGCAGCAGCCATTGGTGCGCCAACTCCGGTGGCATGGCCTCGCCGGTGGGCAGCATCCAGCGCAGGCCATCCAGGGCAATGGCGTCCTGGGCGAGCATGCCCTGGATCAGCGACGGCACGCTCTCCAGCACGGTGATGCCCTGCTCCTGGACGTGAGCCAACAGGCCCTGGGGATCGTGGGCGATGGTGTTGGGCACGATGTCGACCCGGGCGCCGAACAGCGGTGCGGCAAGGAACTGCCAGACCGAAATGTCGAAGCTCTGGGACGCGGTCTGGGCGATCACGTCGGCTTCGCTCAGGTGCAGGTACGGTACCTTGCTCAGCTGGTTGTTGAGCATGCCGCGCTGCTCCACCATCACGCCCTTGGGCAGGCCGGTGGAGCCGGAGGTGTAGATCACGTAGGCGAGGTTGTCCGGCGCGCTGTAGCGGCCCGGATTGTGCTCGGTATGCCCAGCGGCTTGCAGCTCTTCCCAGACCAGCAGCCGTGGCCGTCCGGCACAGGCGAACTCGTCCAGCAGGGCCTGGGCCTGTTCGCGGCAGGCCGCGGTGCAGACCAGGATCGGCGTGCGGCTGAGCTCGATGATGCGCCCCAGGCGCTGGCTCGGCAGGCCCGGGTCCAGGGGCAGGTAGCCGGCCCCGGCCTTGAAGCTGCCGATGATCATGCCCAAGAGTTCCAGGCCGCGCTCGGCCAGCAGCGCCACCGGTTGGTCAAAGCCCACGCCGTTGGCGATCAAGGCATGGCCCAGGCGGTTGCTGTAGCGGTTCAACTCGGCGTAGCTGTAGCGCTGGTCCAGGCAACTGGCGGCGATGCGTTGCGGATGGGCCGCCACCTGGGCTTCAAACAGCTCCACGTAGCTGCGCTGCAGCGGGTACTCATGCTGGCTCTGGTTGCAGCCGGCCAGCAGGAAGTCCTGCTCCTCTTCACCCAGCAGCGGCAGTTCGGCCATGTCGCCATGCAAGCCCTGCATCAGCGCCAGCAGCAGGCGCTTGAACTCGCCGAGCAGGCGCTCGATGGTCGCCTGCTCGAAGTAGCGTTGGTCGTAGGACAGGTGCAGGCCCAGGTCATCCCCCGGGTAGCACACCGCGGTGATCGGGAAGTTGGTGTGGGTACGGCCGGAATCCGAACTGGCGTTCAGGCTCTGGGCGCGGTCCAGCACCGAGACTTCCACCGGGGCGTTCTCGAACACGAACAGGCTGTCGAACAGCGGCTGGCCCTTGGGCAGTTCGCTGCACTCCTGAATCGCCACCAGCGGCAGATACTCGTATTCGCGCAGTTGCATGTTGCTGTCGAGCAAGTCGCCGAGCCACTGGCGCACGCTGCAACGCTGGCCCTCCTCGGGCAGCTTGACCCGCAAGGCGATGCTGTTGATGAACAGACCGACGGTGCGTTGCATCTCCGGCATCTCCACCGGACGCCCGGCCACGGTGACGCCGAACAGCACGTCGCGATCGCCGCTCATGCGCCGCAGCACCAGGGCCCAGGCCGCCTGGGCGAAGGTGTTGACGGTCAGCTGATGCTGCTGCGCCAGCTCGCGCAGTTGCGCGCCGTCCCGGGCATCGAGGCGGGTGTAACAGTCGCCGACGATCATGCCGCCGCTGTCACCGGCGTGTTCACGCAGCAATGGCCGGTCGCTGGGGATCGGCGTGGTGCGTTCAAAGCCCTCAAGGTTCTGCCGCCACCACTGCCGCGCCTCGGACAGGCTCTGGTGTTGCAGCCAGCCGATGTAGTCGCGGTAACGCGGTGGCACCGCCAGCTGTGCCTCACGGCCTTCGCCGAGGGCGGTGTAGATCTCGAAGAAGTCGTTCATCAGCAGCGAGCGGCACCAGGCATCAATGAGGATGTGGTGGTTGCTCATCATGAACCAGTAACGGGCCGCGCCGACGCGGATCAGCCGTAGGTGGAACGGCGCCTGATTGAGCAGATCGAAACCGGCCTCGCGCTCCTGTTTGTGCAGGGCTTGCAGCTTGGGTTCCTGCTCGGCTTCGGGCACCGCGCTCCAGTCGAGAAACTCGATCGGGGTGCGGCCCGGCTTGTGGATAACCTGCAGCATGTCTTCGCCGACATTCCAGCAAAAAGACGCGCGCAAGGCCTCGTGGCGCGCCACCACCGCCTGCCAGGCCTGGGCGAAACGCTCCGGGTCCAGCTCGCTGTTGATGCGGTAGCGGTCCTGCATGTAATACAGGCCGGTGCCCGGCTCCAGCAGGGTGTGCAGCAGCATGCCCTCCTGCATCGGGGTCAGCGGGTAGACGTCTTCGATCTGCACAGCCGGCACCGGCAGGCCATCGAGCTGGGCCTGGGTCAGGCGCGCCAGGGGGAAGTCCGACGGCGTCAGGCCACCGGCATCGTCCTTCAGGCAATGAGCGATCAGGCTGTGCAGCTCGCCCAGGTAGGCGTCCGCCAGTTCGCCGATCAGCTCGGCGGCGAAACGTTCGCCGCTGTAAGTCCAGCGCAGCACCAGCTCGCCACCATAGACCTGGCTGTCGATGCTCAGCTCGTTGGGCAACGGTGCTTCCGGTGCATGGGTCGGACCAACGGACTCATCCAGCGGACGCAACAAGGCATCGGCGCCGAAGCTCTGGTCGAACTGGCCCAGGTAGTTGAAGGTCACCGGCGCCAGCGGCAGCGCCGCCAAAGCCTCGCGGCAGGCGTCATCGGCCAGGTAGCGCAGCACGCCATAACCCAGGCCCTTGTGCGGCACCGCTCGCAGTTGTTCCTTGATGGCCTTGATCGAGGCGCCCTGCCCGGCCGCTTCTTCCACTTGCAACGGGGTCAGGCGCAGCGGATAGGCGCTGGTGAACCAGCCGACGCTACGGGTCAGGTCGATCTCGTCGAACAGCGCCTCGCGGCCGTGGCCTTCCAGTTGCACCAGGGCCGAAGGCTGCCCGCTCCAGCGGCACAGCACCCGGGCCAGGGCGGTCAGCAGCAGGTCGTTGACCTGGGTGCGGTAGGCCGCCGGGGCCTGTTGCAGCAGTTGCCGGGTGCGCTCGGCATCCAGGGTCACGCTGTGGCTTTGGGCCTGCTGATGCTGCTGGCGGCCGGCGGCATTCAAGCCCGGCAATTGCGCGGCCGGGCCGGCCAGTTGCTGCTGCCACCAGTTCAGTTCTTCACGCAGGGATTCGCTGCCGGCATAGGCTTGCAGGCGGCTCGACCAGTCCCGCAGGGCGCTGGTCTTGGCCGGCAGGTTCAGGCTCTGTCCGGCTTGCAGCTGACGATAGGCGTTCTGCAAATCCTCCAGCAGCACGCGCCAGGACACGCCATCCACCACCAAATGGTGGATCGCCAGCAGCAAGCGCTGCTCGCCTTCCGGCCCGTCCACCAACACCGCCCGCAGCAGCGGCCCGTGTTCCAGGTCGAGGCTGCGCTGGGCATCGGCGAACAGCGCCTCGCAGGTGGCCATGGACGGCACCCGCACTTGCCACAGCACCGGCGCGTCGGACAGCGGCAGGTACTCGGCGCGCCACTGACCGTCCGCTTGAGAGAAACGCAGGCGCAGGGCGTCGTGCTGCTCCAGCACCGCCAGCAGCGCTTGCTCCAGCAGTTGTGCATCGAGCACGCCCAGCGGCTCCAGCAGCAGCGCCTGGTTCCAGTGCTGCGGCTGGGGAATACGGCTGTCGAAGAACCAGTGCTGGATCGGCGTCAGCGGCGCTTCGCCACTGAGCGGGCCCTGCTCGGCGCTGACACGCTGGCTGCGGCTCGCGACCCGCGCCAGGGTGTGCACGGTCTGATGCTGGAACAGGTCCCGCGGGGTGAAGTGAATCCCCAGCTGGCGGGCACGGCTGACCACCTGGATCGACAGGATCGAGTCGCCCCCCAGTTCGAAGAAGTTGTCGTTGAGGCCCACTTGCCGCACGTTCAGCACTTCGCCCCAGACCCTGGCCAGGGTCTGCTCCAGATCATTGCTCGGCGCCACGTACTGCTGGCGGTTGAGCTCCGGGTCCGGCAATGGCAGGGCGCGACGGTCGAGCTTGCCGTTGGCGGTCAGCGGCATGCTCTCCAGCAGGATCAGATGGGTCGGCACCATATAGTCCGGCAACTGGGTTTTCAGCTGCTGCTTGAGGGCTTCACGCAGGTTGGCCTGCTGCGCCTCGTTGTGCCCGGCCACCTCGGTCACCAGATAAGCGGCCAGCTGTTTGCCGGCCGGGGTGTCCAGGGCCAGCACCACCGCTTCACGCACGGCCGGATGATCCAGCAGACGGGTTTCGATCTCTCCCAGCTCGATGCGGAAACCGCGAATCTTCACCTGATGGTCGACCCGGCCGATGTACTCCAACTGGCCATCGGCGCACTGGCGCACCAGATCGCCGGTGCGATACAGGCGCCCGCCATCGCCGGCGAACGGGTCGGCCACGAAACGCTCGGCGCTCATCCCCGGGCGACGGTGATAACCCTGGGCCAGGCCGGCACCGCCGACATACAGCTCACCGGTCGCGCCGGGCGGCACCAGCGCCAGATCGGCATCGAGAATGTAAGCCACCCGCGCCCCGACAATGCGGCCGATGGGCACGCTGGCCACGCCTTCGGCCAACTGCTGCGGCGCCAGGCTGGCCAGGGGCATGACCACGGTTTCGGTGGGGCCGTAGGCGTTGAAGAACAGGCTCGGCTGGAAGGCCGCGCGAATGCGTTGCAGGTGTTCGCCGGTCAGGGCCTCGCCGCCGGTGATGCACATGCGCACTGGCAGGGTCTGCTGCTGGGTGGCCAGATGCTGGGCCAACTGGCTGCCGTAGCTCGGGGTGAAGCCGAGGATGCTGATGCGGTGCTGACGGATCAGTTGGCAGATTTCCTCGGCGTCCCACTGGCCCTGGGCCCGCAGTACCACCTGGGCGCCGCTGAGCAGCGGCACCAGCAGGCGCTCGGTGGCGGCGTCGAAGTTGATCGAATAGAAGTGCAGCTCGCAGTCGTCCGCGCGCATGCCGAAGCGGCGGATCACCGCCTGGCAGTGCATGGCGATTTCCCCGTGGGACACCACCACGCCCTTGGGTTGGCCGGTGGAACCGGAGGTGTAGATCAGGTACGCCTGATGCTGGGGCAGGCTGATAAAGGGCAATTCGCTGGCCGGGTAGTCGGCCAGCAACGCGCCGTCCTCCTCCAGGCACCAACGACCGACACTCGCCGGCAACTCACCCAGGGCGGCGAACATCCGCGCATCGCTCAGCAGCAAACCAATGCCGCTGTCTTCGATCATGTAGTGCAGGCGATCCAGGGGGTATTCCGGGTCCAGGGGCACGTAGGCGCCACCGGCCTTGAGGATCGCCAGCAGGCCGACGACCATCTCCAGGGAGCGCTCCAGGGCCAGGCCGACCCGCACTTGCGGGCCCACGCCACGCTCGCGCAGCATCCAGGCCAGACGGTTGGCGCGGCTGTCCAGTTCGCTGTAGCTCAGGGTCTGCCCGGCGAAGGTCAGGGCCGGGGCGTCGCGACGGGCCAGGGCCTGTTCGCTGAACAGGTGGTGGATGCACTGGTCCAGGCGCTGCTCGCCGGGCTCAACGCTCAGGCTGTCCAGCAGTTGTTGCTGTTCCTCGGCGTGCAGCAGCGGCAGTTCGCACAGGCGCCGTTGCGGATCGTCAATCAGGGCCTGCAGCAGGTTGCGCCAATGGGCGGCCATGCGCGCAATCCGCGGCTCATCGAACAGGTCGGTGCTGTAGGTCAGGCAGCAGCCCAGGCGTTGATCCAGGTCGGTGACTTCCAGGTTGAGGTCGAACTTGGTGGCCCGGGCATCGTTGACCAGGTAGTCCACGGTCATGCCCGCCAGTTGCCGGCTTTGCTGGAATTCCCAGCGCTGGACGTTGCACATCACCTGGAACAGCGGGTTGTAGGCGGTGCTGCGCGGCGGTTGCAAGGCTTCCACCAGTTGGTCGAAGGGCAGGTCCTGGTGCGACTGGCCCTCGATCACGGTGTGGCGCACCTGCTCCAGCAACTGGCCGACGCTCATCTGCCCGTCGAGCTGGCAACGCAGCACCTGGGTATTGAGGAAGGCGCCGATCAGCCCTTCGCTTTCCGGGCGGATGCGGTTGGCCACCGGCGCGCCGATGCGCAGGTCGCTCTGGCCGCTGTAGCGGTACAGCAGCACCGACAGTGCGGCGGTCATGGTCATGAACAGGGTCAGGCCGTGCTCGGCATTGAAGGCGCGCACCCGGGCCGCCAGTTCGTCGCTCAAATCGAAGCGGTACAGCTCGCCCTGGTGGCTTTGCACTGCGGGACGCGGCCGGTCGCTGGGCAGCTCCAGCAATGGGTGTTCGCGGCCCAGTTGCCCGGTCCAGTAGTCCAGCTGGCGCTGACGCTCGCCGGACTCCAGCCACTGGCGCTGCCACACGCTGTAGTCCAGGTACTGCACCGGCAAGGGTTCCAGCGGGGACTCGCGGTCGTCGAGGAAGGCTTCGTACAGCGCGCCCAGCTCGCGGGCGAAGATGTCCATGGCCCAGCCTTCGGTGACGATGTGGTGCAGGGTCAGGACGAAGTAGTGTTCCTGCTCGCCGGCCTTGACCAGGCAGGCACGCAGCAAGGGGCCGGTCTCCAGGTCGAAGGGCTGGTGCGCTTCGCTGTCCGCCAGTTGTTGCAGGCGTTGTTGCCGGGCATCCGGAGCCAGGGCCGAGAAGTCCTTCCAGGCCATGCGCAGGCCGGTGTCGGCCTGCACCTGCTGATGGGCCACGCCATTGACGCTGGGGAAAGTGGTGCGCAGGGTTTCGTGGCGCAGGATCAACGCTTGCAACGCGGCCTCGAAGCGCCCCACGTCTAGCACCCCGGACAGCCGCGCCATGCCGCCGACGTTGTAGGCCGGACTGTCGGGCTCCATCTGCCAGAGGAACCACATGCGCTGCTGGGAATAGGACAGCGGCACCGGCTGGCTGCGGTCGACCCGGGCAATCGGCGGCTGCTGGTTGCGCGCGCCGGACTGCTGGATCAGCAGCACCTGTTCGGCAAAGTCCCCCAGCTCGCTGGCTTCGAACAGCGCCCGCAGTGGCAGCTCGACGTCGCAGGCCTGGCGGGTGCGGGAAATGATCTGGGTGGCCAACAGCGAATGCCCGCCCAGGGCGAAGAAATCATCCTTGAGGCCGATCCGTGGCTGGCCCAGCACTTCGCGCCAGATCTGCGCGATCTGCCGCTCCAGATCGGTGCTCGGTTCGACGTGTTCGCGCACCTGCCATTGCGGCTCCGGCAGGGCCCGGCGATCCAGCTTGCCACTGGGGCTCAGGGGCATGGCCTCCAGGCGCAGCAGTTGCGCCGGCACCATGTACTCCGGCAGTTCGGCGGCCAGGGCGCTTGTCAGCCGAGCGCGTTGCTCGGTTTCATCTTCGTCGCTGGCCTGGGCGGTGTAGTAGCCGATCAACTGCGGGCCGGCGACGGTGTCGCGCACCAGCACCGCGGCCTGGGCCACGCCGTCCTGGGCCAGCAGCCGCGCTTCGATTTCCTGCGGCTCGACCCGAAAGCCCCGCAGCTTGACCTGCTGGTCGAGGCGGCCGAGGTATTCCAGCACGCCGTCGGCGCACCAGCGCACCCGATCGCCGGTGCGGTACAGGCGCGCGCCCTCCTCACTCAGGGGGTCGACCACAAAGCGTTCGGCGGTCAGCGCCGGGCGTCCCAGGTAACCCCGGGCCAGGCCCTGCCCACTGATGCACAGCTCGCCGGGCACCCCGACCGGCAGCAGGTTGAGTTCGGCATCCAGCACCCGGCACAGCACATTGCCCAACGGCCGGCCAATGGGCGAGCGCTCGCCGTCCTCCACCGAACACTGCCAATGGGTGACGTTGATCGCGGTTTCGGTAGGGCCGTAGCGGTTGTGCAGTTGCGCGTTCGGCAACAGCTGCAACAGCCGGTTGCGCAGTTCGGCGGGCAAGGCTTCGCCACCGGAGAACACCCGGCGCAGGCTGTGGCATTCGGCGCTCAGCGGCTCATCGACAAACAACTGCAACAGCGGCGGCACGAAGTGCAGCGTGGTCACGCCATATTCCCGTACCAGCTGGGCGATGCGATGGGGATCGCGGTGCTCGCCAGGGGCAGCGATCAGCAGGCGGCAACCAGTGATCAGCGGCCAGAAGCACTCCCACACCGACACGTCGAAGCTGATGGGGGCCTTCTGCATCAACACATCGTCGGCCTGCAATTGATAGCTGTCCTGCATCCATTGCAGGCGCTCCATCAAGGCACGATGAGTGTTGCCGACGCCCTTGGGCTGGCCGGTGGAACCGGAGGTGTAGATCACATAGGCCAGGTGCTCGCCATCCAGGTGCAGGCCCGGCGCGTGGCTCGGCCAGCTGTCGAGCTTGAGGCTGTCCAGGGCGATGGTGCTGATACCTGGGGCCTGGGGCATCTGGCCCAGCAGATGGGTCTGGGTCAGCAGCAGTTGCACGCCGCTGTCTTCGAGCATGTAGGCCAGGCGCTCGGCGGGGTAATCCGGGTCCAGGGGCACGTAGGCGCCGCCGGCCTTGATGATCGCCAACAGGCCGATCAGCAGTTGCGGCGAACGCTCGGCGGCGATGGCCACGCACACGTCCGGGCCGACGCCCTTGTCCCGCAGGTAATGGGCCAGGCGGTTGGCCTGGGCGTGGAGTTCGGCAAAGCTCAGTTGCCCGCCGTCCCAGAGCAGCACGGTGCGCTCCGGGGTCTGCTGCAGTTGTTCATGCAGGCGTTCCGGCAACCAGCGTTCGGCGCTCGCGCAAGGCGCCACGCTCCATTGTTGCAGTTGCGCCGCTTCCGCCTTGCCGAGCAACGGCAAGTCGCCCAGGGCGCTGTCCGGCTGCTGGCAGGCATGCTCCAGCAGGCTGATGAAGTGCTCGGCCAGACGCTCGATGGTCGCCGCGTCGAACAGCTCGTCGGCGTAGTCGAAGGCCAGGCTCAGGCGGCCGTTGCGGTCTTCCTCGCTGTGCAGTTGCAGGTCGAACTTGGCCTCGCGACTGTGCCACGGCAGCTCTTCGGCCAGCAGACCGGGCAGACGGCGCAAGGCGCTGAGGTCGCGCTGCTGGTGGTTGAACATGACCTGGAACAGGCCTTGCTCGCGGGCGTCGGGGAAGGCTTCGAGCAACTGTTCGAAAGGCAGGTCCTGGTGAGCCTGGGCCTCAAGGACGCTGCGACGGGTCTGTTGCAGCAGTTCGGCGAAGGTCTGGCGCCCATCCAGCTGGCCGCGCAGTACCTGGGTGTTGATGAAGAAGCCCAGCAGGCCCTGGGTTTCCAGGCGCGGGCGGTTGGCGTTGGGCACGCCGATGCGGATCTCGCTCTGCCCGCTGTAGCGGTGCAGCAGGGTCTGGAAGGTGGCCAGCAACAGCATGAACGGCGTGACCTGCCAGGCCTGGGCGGTCTGGCGCACGGCCTCGCTGAGGTTCACGCCGAGGCGCTGGCTGTGGCGCGCGGCGCTGTGGCGGATCTGGGCCGAACGCGGGTGATCGGTGGCCAGGTTGAGCACCGGGGCCTCGTCGGCCAGTTGCTGCTTCCAGTAGTCCAGCTGGCGCTGGCCTTCGCCCTGGGCCAGCCACTGGCGCTGCCAGCTGCCGTAGTCGGCGTATTGCAGGGCCAGGGGCGCCAGCTCCAGGCGCTGGCCCTGGACCGCGGCGGCGTAGAGCCGGGAGAACTCGTCGATCAGCACATTCAGCGACCAACCGTCGGCAATGATGTGGTGCAGGGTCAGCAGCAACTGGTGCTCTTCATCGTCCAGGCGGATCAGGGTCGCCCAGTACAGCGGGCCCCTTTCCAGGTCGAACTGGGTGCGCGCTTCGTCTTCGCGGATCTGCCGCGCCCGGGCTTCGCGCTCGGCCACAGGCAGGTCGCTGATATCGATCACCTGCAGGTTGAATTCGCCGGCGGCATCTACCTGTTGCAGGGCCTGGCCATCGCGCTCGAAGAACCGCGTGCGCAGCGCTTCGTGGCGTTGCAGCAGGTGCTGGAAGCTGCTGCGCAGGGCGTCTTCGTCCAGCTCACCGCGCAGGCGCAGGCCGCCGGGAATGTTGTAGGCGCTGCTCTGCGGGTCCAGTTGCCAGGTGATCCACAGGCGGTTCTGCGCCAGGGATTGGGGCAGCGGCTGCTGGCGCGACAGGGCCTGGATGCTGCCCTGGGCCACGCCGCCGTCCTGTTGCAGGCACGCCACGGCAGCGCTGAAGGCGCCCAGGGTCGGCGCTTCGAACAACAACCGCAGGCTCAGCTCCAGGCCCAGTTCCTCGCGCAGGCGGGCCGTGACCTGGGTGGCGGCAATCGAGTTGCCCCCCAGGAGGAAGAAGTGATCGTCGGCGGCCACTGCCGCGCATTGCAGTTGTTCCTGCCAGATCCGCCCGATCAGGGTTTGCAGCGCGTCACCCGTGCTTGCTACGGCGTCCGCTGTTGCGCTACCGGCCTGCGGGAACAGCGCGTAATGATCCAGGCTGCCATCGGCCAACCGTGTGCGGCAGGCGGAACGCTGCAACTTGCCGCTGGAGGTTTTCGGCAGGGCCCCGGGGTTGAGCAGCACCACCACGCTGGGGGCTTCCTGGCAGGCTTCGGCCACGGCCTGGCGGATGGCCTTGATCAGCGCTTCGGGGGGCAGGATCTTCTGCACGCTGCGGCTGATTTCTGCGGCGATGCCAATGCCTTCCTGGCCCTGGTCGCTGACCGCGAACGCCGCCACCCGGCCCTTGCGCACCACTTCCACTTCGCGCTCGATGGTTTTTTCAATGTCCTGGGGATACAGGTTGTGCCCGCGCACGATCAGCAGGTCCTTCAGGCGCCCGGTGATGAACAGTTCGCCGTCACGCAGGAAACCCAGGTCGCCGGTGCGCAGCCAGGTGCGGCCGGCGTGCTGGACAAAGGTCTTGGCCGTGGCCTCGGGATTGCGCCAGTAGCCGTGGGCAATGCTCGGCCCGGCGGCCCAGACTTCGCCGATGCGGTTGTCAGGCAATTCGCCGAGCTGCTGTGGGTCCATCACCAGCACCGCGTGCTCAGGCTGGCTGAAACCGCAACTCATCATGGCGCTGCCCGGCCCCGGCTCGGCGCGGTTCTGCGCCAGGGCCTGGTCGTCCAGGCGCAGGGCCGGGATGCCCTGGCCGCGCACGCCACCGGCGACGAACAGGGTGGCTTCAGCCAGACCGTAGGACGCGAGGAAATGCTGCTCGCTGAAACCGCAGGCGCTGAACTTCTCGGCAAAGCCTTCCAGGGTGTCGAGGCGGATTGGCTCGGAACCGGAATAGGCCACGCGCCAGCGGCTGAGGTCGAGGTGCTCCAGGGCCGATTCGCTGACCCGCTCGCTGCACAGGCGGTAGGCGAAATCCGGACCGCCGCTGATGGTGCCGCCGTATTCGCTGATCGCTTCCAGCCAGCGCACCGGCCGGGCCAGGAAATAGGCCGGCGACATCAGCACGCAGGGCACGCCACTGAAGATCGGTTGCAGCAGGCCGCCGATCAGGCCCATGTCGTGGTACAGCGGCAGCCAGCTGACGATCACGTCGTCCGGGTTGAGGTCGATGCCGAAACCACGGCGGATCAGCAGTTCGTTGGCCACCAGGTTGCCGTGGCTGACCTGCACGCCCTTGGGCAGCGCGGTGGAGCCGGAGGTGTATTGCAGGAAGGCTATGTCGTGGTCCTTAAGCTCAACCGCCTGCCAGTCTTCGGCCAGCCCGGCGTCCAGGGTGTCCACACAGAGCAGTTGCGGCGCGCCCGCGGCCTTGAGTTCGTCCATCTGCAACAGCGCATCGCGCAGCCCGGCGCTGGTCAGCAACAGCCGTGGCTCGGCGTCGGCCAGGATCGACAGCAGCCGCTCCTGGTGATGACGCCGTGTGGACTCTGGCGGGTAGGCCGGCACTGCGATCACCCCGGCGTACAGGCAACCGAAGAACGCCGCGACGTAGTCCGGGCCACTGGGGAACAGCAGCACCGCGCGATCACCGAATTCGGCATTGGCTTGCAGGGCCGCGGCAATGGTCCGCGCACGAAGATCCAGGTCCCGGTAACTGAGGACCACGCTCTGCTCCTGCTCTTGGGCGAGAAACCGCAACGCCACTTGATCAGGGGCCAGGACTGCCCGGCGTTGAAGGGCTTGGGCCAGGGTGCTGGGGAGTTCGAACGCGTCCGTCATGGGGTTTCCTGCCAGGAGTGTGCTTGCGATGGAGGGCGGGCCCTGCCCAGCCATGCCCCTGGCAACCCACTTAAAAATCAACGGGTTGGCAACAGGTCATAGGCATCCGCAAGGCGCCGCGCCCGGGCTTGCTGCCCGGAATCTTTCTCCCATGGGAACGGATGACCTCGGCAAATAATTAGTCCCCATGGGCCCTGGCAAGACCCGCTCCGCCCCCTGAATGAGCCGCTGTTCTCAATCTGCACCGCTAGAGAGCATTAGTTCTTTTTCTCAATTGACAATCATTATCATTCAGCCTAATTTGTCGCTCGATGTGTAGGACGGGTCAGATTTTTCTGGCGTCCCACTTACCTCTTTGCAACAAGGTGATTTCCATGACGGAACCAGTATCCACAAGCAGGTGCGATTCACCGTTACTCCAGGCTTTTGTCGACAACCGTCTGATCCTAGTGAAGATCGCAGCCCGGATTACCGGCTGCCGGTCCCGGGCTGAAGACGTGGTCCAGGACGCCTTTTTCCGCCTGCAGTCGGCCCCGCAAATCACCTCCTCGTTCAAGGCCCAGCTCAGCTATCTGTTCCAGATCGTGCGCAATCTGGCCATCGACCATTACCGCAAGCAGGCACTGGAGCTGAAGTATTCAGGCACTGAAGAAGAAGGCTTGAATGTGGTGATTCATGGCGCTTCGCCCGAAACCTCGCACATGAACTTTTCCACCCTGGAACACATTGCCGATGCCCTGACCGAGCTGCCCAGTCGCACCCGCTATGCCTTCGAGATGTATCGCCTGCACGGCGTGCCGCAAAAGGACATCGCCAAGGAACTGGGGGTTTCGCCGACCCTGGTCAACTTCATGATTCGCGATGCCCTGGTGCATTGCCGCAAAGTCTCGGGCAATCGCCCCGACACCTTCGCCAGGCGCTGAGCGCCGCTCATCCTTCCAGCAGGCCACTGCGCCCCAGCACCAGCAACGCGGCACGTTTGTGCACAAGATCGAAGTCCTGCCGGCAGTACCGACAACGGTTTTGCCCGGCACAGGCATCGACGTGGGCGAACGCCGGTGGCGGCGTGCCCGGCGGGTCCAGGTACAGCGCGTGCACCTGGGCCGACAGCCAGAACGCCAGTTGATCCTGCCGTTCGGCCTGGGGGCCCAGTGCCATGGACTCCTGGCCCCGGCCCGGCCATGCCGGGAACAACCGGCACCGGGCGCCGACCTCATCGATGCCCGACAGCGCAGCCGCCGACAGGGCCTGGACACTCAGCGGACTTACAAGGGACATGGCAGGCCTCAGCGTCAAAGGGCATTCAAGCAAGTGACGTGGACCGGCGGGAGAAATTTAGGCGCGCCCTTGAGGGAGCCCGGGCAGCCCCCGGGGTTCAGGCGTGGGGCACGGGCATCACGACGATGCGGTAGGGATCGAAGATTTTGCGCAACTGGCCGTTGGCCCGCAGTGTTTGCAGCAGCCCGGCAAAGTCTTCGGCGCTGATCGGCGCCTGGGGCCGGATCAGGCTGTAGTGGTGGTAGACCTGATCGATGCGCTGGGACACCAGCAACTGGTCATTGTTCTCGGCATTGCGGACCAGAAAGTCGCTGAGGTAGGAGCGGGTCACCAGGGCAATGTCCGCCCTGCCCCGCAGGACCATCAGCAGGTTGCTGTCGTGGGAATAGGTGAGCGTGGCGTTGTAGGTGTCGGCCAGGTACTTGGGGTCGGCGTTGAACTGGGCAAAGGCGTAGTGATAGCCGCTGAACAGTGCCAGGCGCTTGCCCTTGAGGTCGGCGAAATATTCCTGGCCGCGGCCAGGCTGGCGCTGGGCGACGAAGATCTCCGCATCCTCCAGGCCCATGTCGACACTGGTGTGGTCAATGTCCTTCCAGCCCCAGGCCGGGTTCTCGAAGATCGCCAGGTCGACCCGGCCTTGTTCGAAATCGCGAAAACGCCGGGGAATCGAGGTCGGCACCAAGACGAACTGGTACTTGTTCTGGGACTGGTTCAGGGCCTCCACCAACTGCGGCAGCAAGCCGGTGTCGGCACCGGTTTCAGGACGGATGGTGTAGGGCGGAAAATGCGCCGCCGCGACCCGTACCAGCTGCGCCGAGAAGACCGGACAGACCCAAAGGGTTACCAGCGCCAGCAAAAGCATTCGCAAGGCTGATCGCAACGACAAGGAGATCAAGGCAACCCACCTCGGACAATAGAAAAAGAATGCTCTAAAGCTAGGCGCTTTAAGGCTCGTCGACAATGTTGCACTGCAGATTCAATCGGCGTGCGAATGATCCTTGAGCACCAGCAGCAGAGCCTCCTCGGCCAACTGCTCCAGGGTCATGCTGCCCTGGGCCCGAAACCAGGTGGTGGTCCAGGACAAGGCGCCGGTGAGAAAGCGCCGGGTGATGAACACATCGCCCTTGATAAACCCGGCGGCCTTGGCCTCCCCCAGCACCTGGAGCCAGATCTGTTCATAGATGTCGCGCAGGGCCAGCACCTCGGCCTGACCTTGTGCGGACAGCGAACGCCATTCGTACACCAGCACCGCCATGGCTTCGCCGCTGCCGCCCATGATCGATTGCAGTTCGCAGCGGATCAGCGCCAGCACCCGCTCACGCACGCTGCCGGCCTCGGCCAGCTCGGCGCGCATCAGGGCGGTGTTGTAGTGGATGGTTTCCTGCATCACCGCCCGCAGGATGTCGTCCTTGCTCTTGAAGTGGTGAAAGATGCTGCCGGACTGGATGCCCACCGCGCTGGCCAGGTCGCGCACCGTGGTGCGTTCGTAGCCCTTGTTGCGAAACAGATGGGCGGCGGTCTGCAACAGTTTGCCCCGGGCACTGTCGGGATCGGTCACTTGCCCGCTGGCAATCAGCTCGCGTACCACCTGCAAGGCTTTTTGCTCGTCCACCGGTGTTCTCCTAGCGTCACTTCATCAAGAGCCCAGCCTGAAACCGGCTGTAGCGCGCGCAATTTAAGCCCCCCGGGATCACCAAGCAAGCGCTTGGGCAGAAGAATCCATCGGCCCATTTACAAACCAAGCGCTTGCTTGGTAGCCTCCTCGCAGTTCTTTTTCCGAGAGCCCTGCCATGACCAAGACCGTACGAATCGGCTGCGCCAGCGCCTTCTGGGGCGACACCAGCAGTGCCGCCGCGCAACTGGTGCAAGGCGGACGCCTGGATTACCTGGTGTTCGACTACCTGGCCGAGATCACGCTGTCGATCATGGCCGGGGCACGCATGAAGGACCCGAACGCCGGTTACGCCACGGACTTCGTCGAGGTGCTCACGCCCTTGCTGGGCTCGATCCATGCACAGAAGATCCGCGTCATCAGCAATGCCGGCGGGGTCAATCCCCAAGCCTGTGCGAGTGCCCTGCGCGCCGCCTGCGAGCAGGCCGGGGTGCCGCTGAAGATCGCCGTACTGCTGGGGGACGACCTGCAACCACAGTTCAAGCAACTGGCCGGCGCCGGCATCGAGGAAATGTTCAGCGGCGCGCCCCTGCCGCCGATGTGCGTCTCCATCAATGCCTACCTTGGCGCCCCGGGCATCGTCGAAGCCCTGGGCCTGGGGGCGGATATCGTGATCACCGGGCGCGGCGTCGACAGCGCGGTGGTCAGCGCCGCCCTGGTCCACGAGTTCAAGTGGTCCTGGCAGGACTACGACCGCCTGGCCCAGGCCGCCCTGGCCGGGCACATCATCGAATGCGGCGCCCAGTGCACCGGCGGCAACTTCACCGATTGGCACGAGGTGCCGGACTACGAGCACATCGGCTTTCCCATCGTCGAAGTCGACGCCGACGGCCAGTTCGTGGTCAGCAAGGCGCCAGGCAGCGGCGGGCTGATCAGCCCGCTGACGGTTGGCGAACAACTGTTGTACGAAATCGGCAATCCACAGGCTTACCTGCTTCCGGATGTGGTGTGCGATTTCTCCGAGGTGCAACTGCACCAGCAGGCGCCGAACGAGGTCAGGGTCCAGGGCGCCAAGGGCCTGCCCCCCAGCCATCAGTACAAGGTCAGCGCCACCTACCCCGACGGCTTCCGCTGCACCGCCAGTTGCCTGATGGCCGGGATCGATGCGGTGGCCAAGGCGCACCGGGTCAGCCGGGCGATCATCGACAAGACCCGCGAGATGTTCGCCCAGCGTGGCTGGCCGGACTACAGCGAAGTCAATATCGAGCTGCTGGGCAGCGAAGCCACCTACGGTCCCCACGGCCGCCGCCAGGACAGCCGCGAAGTGGTGATCAAGCTGGCGGTGCGCCATCCGCACAAGGCGGCGCTGGTGCTGTTCTCCCGGGAAATCGCCCAGGCCGCCACCGGCATGGCCCCCGGCCTGACCGGAATTGTCGGCGGGCGGCCCACGGTCTATCCGGTCATCCGCCTGTTCTCGTTCCTGCTGGACAAGGACGCCTGCCACCTGGAAATCGACCTCGCCGGCCAGCGTCATCCCTGCGCCCTGCCCGAAGTCGACCGCCTGGACGCCAGCGCCCTGCCCGCCGCGCATTCACTGCCCAAGCCCCAAGGCCGCCCCGATGCCAGCGTGCCCCTGATCAAGCTGGCGGTGGCGCGCTCCGGCGACAAGGGCAACCACAGCAACATCGGCGTGCTGGCGCGTCATCCCGACTACTTGCCGTGGATCGCCGAAGCCCTGACTCCGGAGGTGCTGGCGGACTGGATGGGCCACGTGCTGGACCCGGTTCACGGCCGCGTGCAGCGCTGGTACCTGCCGGGCACTCACAGCCTCAACTTCCTGCTGGAAAACGCCCTGGGCGGCGGCGGTGTCGCCAGCCTGCGCATCGACCCGCAAGGCAAGGCCTTCGCCCAGCAATTGCTGGAGATCCAGATCCCGGTGCCGCAGCGCATCGCCGACGCCGTCAATTAAAGGAGTGGCCGTGGTGTACGACTCGATTTTCAAAGACCGATTGTTTGCCGGCCAGACCGTCATCGTCACCGGCGGCGGCAGTGGCATCGGCCGCTGCACCGCCCACGAACTGGCGGCCCTCGGCGCCCGGGTGCTGCTGGTGGGGCGCAAGGCGGAAAAACTGCAGAAGGTCGCAGGCGAGATTGCCGAAGACGGCGGCCTGGCCCACTGGCAGGCCTGCGACATTCGCGACGAGGACGCGGTCAAGGCCCTGGTGGCGCAGTTGATCGAGGACTTTGGGCCGATCCACGGCCTGGTGAACAATGCCGGCGGCCAGTACCCGGCGCCGCTGGCCTCGATCAACCAGAAAGGCTTCGAAACCGTGCTGCGCACCAACCTGGTGGGCGGTTTCCTCATGGCCCGGGAAGTGTTCAACCAGTCCATGAGTCGCCACGGCGGGAGCATCGTCAACATGCTCGCCGACATGTGGGGCGGCATGCCCGGCATGGGCCACTCCGGCGCGGCCCGCTCGGGGATGGACAACTTCACCAAGACTGCCGCCTACGAATGGGGCCATGCCGGGGTTCGGGTCAACGCCGTGGCGCCGGGCTGGATCGCCTCCAGCGGCATGGACACGTATGAAGGCGCGTTCAAGGCGGTGATCCCCACCCTGCGCGAGCACGTGCCGCTCAAGCGCATTGGCACGGAATCGGAAGTCAGCGCAGCCATTGTCTTTCTGCTCAGCCCCGGCGCGGCCTTTATCAGCGGCAGCACCCTGCGCATCGATGGCGCAGCCAGCCTCGGCAGCCGGGCCTGGCCGTTGAGCAAGGCGCGCAACAGTGAGTCGTACAACGGTTTTCACCGGGCCTACCTGCCCGATGTGCTCAAGGGCGAGGAATAAGTCATGCCGGTGATCCAGTCCCAGCTCGATCCCCACAGCCCGTCGTTCGCCGAGAACCGCGACGCGATGCTGGCGGGCCTGCAACAGGTGCAGCAATTGCAGCAAGACCTGTTGAACAAGGCGGCCGAGGCCAAGGCCAAGTTCGACCAGCGCGGCCAGTTGCTGCCCCGGGAGCGCCTCAACCTGCTGCTGGACCCCGGCGCGCCCTTTCTCGAACTGGCCAGCCTGGCCGGCTACAAGCTGCACGACGACAAGGACGGCAGCCAGGCCGGCGGCGGGCTGATCGCCGGCATCGGTTATGTGTGCGGGGTGCGCATGCTGGTGGTGGCCAACAACAGCGCGATCAAGGGCGGGACCATCTCCCCCAGCGGCCTGAAGAAGTCCCTGCGCCTGCAACAGATCGCCATGGAGAACAAGCTGCCGGTGGTGACCCTGGCGGAAAGCGGTGGCGCCAACCTCAACTACGCCGCGGAAATCTTCGTCGAGGGCGCGCGCAGTTTCGCCAATCAGGCACGGATGTCGGCCATGGGCCTGCCGCAGATCACCGTGGTCCACGGCTCGGCCACCGCCGGTGGCGCCTATCAGCCCGGGCTCTCGGATTACGTGGTGGTGGTGCGCGGCAAGGCCAAGCTGTTTCTCGCCGGGCCGCCGCTGCTCAAGGCCGCCACCGGTGAAGTGGCCACCGACGAACAACTGGGGGGCGCCGAGATGCACGCCCAGGTCGCCGGCACCGCCGAGTACCTGGCGCAGAACGATGCCGACGGCATCCGCATCGTCCGCGAGATCGTCAGCCTGCTGCCGTGGAATGCCCAATTGCCGGTGCAGCCGGCGCGGACCTGGAACGAACCGCTGTACCCCATCGACGAGTTGCTGGGGCTGATTCCCTTTGACCCGAAAAAGCCCTACGACGCCCGGGAAATCGTCGCGCGCCTGGCGGACGGTTCGCAGTTTCTGGAGTTCAAGGGCGAGTTCGACGCCCAGACCCTGTGCGGCCATTTGCAGATCCAGGGCCGGGCCTGCGGCTTTATCGGCAACAACGGCCCGATCACGCCCCAGGGTGCGAGCAAGGCCGCGCAGTTCATCCAGCTGTGCGACCAGAGCCGCACGCCGTTGCTGTTCTTCCACAACACCACCGGGTTCATGGTGGGCACCGAATCCGAGCAGCAAGGGGTGATCAAGCACGGGGCGAAGATGATCCAGGCGGTGGCCAATGCCCGGGTGCCGAAGCTGACCATCGTCGTCGGCGGCTCCTACGGCGCCGGTAACTACGCAATGTGCGGTCGCGGCCTGGATCCGCGCTTCATCTTCGCCTGGCCCACCAGCCGCACCGCGGTGATGGGCGGCGCCCAGGCCGGCAAGGTGCTGCGCATCGTCACCGAGGCCAAGCATGCGAAGAACGGCCAGGAAGCCGACCCGAAGATGCTCGACATGCTGGAGCAGGTCACCGCGCAGAAACTCGACAGCCAGTCCACGGCCTTGTACGGCAGCGCCAACCTGTGGGACGACGGGCTGATCGACCCCCGGGATACCCGCACCCTGCTGGGCTACCTGCTGGATATCTGCCATGAGGCCGACGCCCGCACCTTGCAGCCCAACAGTTTCGGCGTGGCGCGGTTTTAAAAGAGCCTTTCGCGGTCTGACCCCACTTGAAGGAGAACCCCATGATCTTCACCCAGGAACACGAAGAACTGCGGCGCACGGTGCGCCATTTTGTCGACCGCGAGATCAACCCCCATGTCGAGGAATGGGAGAAGGCCGGGCGCTTTCCCATCCACGAGATTTTCCGCAAGGCCGGCGAGCTGGGGCTGCTGGGCATCTCCAAACCGGAAAAATTCGGCGGCATGGGCCTGGACTACAGCTACTCGATCGTCGCCGCCGAGGAGTTCGGCACCATTCATTGCGGCGGCATTCCCATGTCCATCGGCGTGCAGACCGACATGTGCACCCCAGCCCTGGCACGCTTCGGCTCCGATGAGCTGCGCGAGCAATTCCTGCGCCCGGCCATCAGCGGCGAGCAGGTGGGCTGCATCGGCGTCTCCGAGGTCGGCGCCGGCTCCGATGTCGCCGGGCTCAAGACCCATGCGCGCAAGGACGGCGACGACTACGTGATCAACGGCAGCAAGATGTGGATCACCAACTCCCCCAGCGCCGACTTCATCTGCCTGTTGGCCAATACCTCGGACGACAAGCCGCACATCAACAAGTCGCTGATCATGGTGCCGATGAACACCCCGGGCATCAGCCTCAGTTCGCACCTGGACAAGCTTGGCATGCGCAGCTCGGAAACCGCCCAGGTGTTCTTCGACAATGTGCGGGTGCCCCAGCGCAACCGCATCGGCCATGAAGGCGCGGGCTTCATGATGCAGATGCTGCAGTTCCAGGAGGAACGGCTGTTCGGCGCGGCGAACATGCTCAAGGGCCTGGAGTACTGCGTCGACAGCACCATCGAATACTGCAAGGAGCGCAAGACCTTCGGCAGCCCGTTGATCGACAACCAGGTGATCCACTTCCGCCTGGCCGAACTGTCCACCGAGATCGAGTGCCTGCGGGCCCTGGTCTACCAGGCCACCGAGCAGTACGTGCGCGGCCAGGACGTGACCCGCCTGGCCTCCATGGCCAAGCTCAAGGCCGGGCGCCTGGGCCGCGAGATCAGCGACAGCTGCCTGCAGTACTGGGGCGGCATGGGCTTTATGTGGGACAACCCGGTGGCCCGGGCCTATCGCGATGTGCGCCTGGTGTCCATTGGCGGCGGCGCCGACGAGATCATGCTGGGGATCATCTGCAAACTCATGGGCATCCTGCCGGGGAAAAAGAAATGAGCCCGCTGCCGACCTGCCAGACCCTGCTGCTGGAGCTGCACAACGGCGTGCTGTCCATCCGCCTCAACCGCCCCGAGAGCCGCAATGCCATGAGCCTGCAGATGGTTGCGGAACTGCGCACGGTGATGGCCGCGGTCCGTGACCGCAGGAACATCCGCGCCCTGGTCCTGCGTGGCGTTGGCGGCCACTTCTGCGCCGGCGGCGACCTCAAGGACATGGCCGGCGCCCGCGCCCACGGCAGCAGCGCCTACCGCGACTTGAACCGGGCCTTCGGCGCCCTGCTGGAAGAAGCGCAACGGGTGCCCCAGGTGCTGATCTGCCTGCTGCAAGGGGCGGTGCTGGGCGGCGGCTTCGGCCTGGCCTGTGTCAGCGACATCGCCATTGCCGAGCAATCGGCGCAGTTCGGCATGCCGGAAACCAGCCTCGGTCTGCTGCCGGCGCAAATCGCCCCGTTCGTGGTGCAGCGCATCGGCCTGACCCAGGCCCGGCGCCTGACCCTGACCGCCGCCCGCTTCGACGGTGCCGAGGCCCTGCGCCTGGGGCTGGTGCACTTTGTCGAGCCCGATGCCCAGGCCCTGCAGGAGCGCCTGGAGCAGCAACTGGCCCAGGTACTGCGCTGCGCTCCCGGGGCCAATGCGGCGACCAAGGCCCTGCTGCTGGCCAGTGTCGAACAGCCCCGGGGCCCGTTGCTGGATCAGGCCGCCAGCGACTTCGCCAATGCGGTCATGGGCGAAGAAGGCGTCGAGGGCACCCTGGCATTCGTGCAGAAGCGCCAACCGGCCTGGGCCAGCTGACACCGTGTAGAAGCCGGCTCGCCGGCCAACGCCCCCCACCGACTCCCGGGAGCCTGTATGCCCACCTTCAACAAGATCCTGATCGCCAATCGCGGCGAAATCGCCTGCCGCATCCAGCGCACCGCCCAGGCCCTGGGCTATCGCACCGTGGCCGTGTACAGCGACGCCGACGCCGAGGCCCTGCATGTGCACATGGCCGACGAAGCCCTGCACATCGGCCCGTCCCCGGTGCAGCAGTCCTACCTCAACGGCGAGGCGATCCTCGACGCTGCCCGTCGCAGCGGCGCCGATGCCATCCACCCGGGCTATGGCTTCCTCTCGGAGAACCACGAATTCGCCGCCGCCTGCGCCGCCGCCGGCATCACCTTCATCGGCCCCAGCGCCGCCGCCATTGAATTGATGGGCAGCAAGCGCCGCTCAAAAATCGCCATGCTCGAAGCCGGTGTGCCCTGCATCCAGGGCTATCAGGGCGAAGACCAGGATGATCCGACCCTGCAGCGTGAAGCCCAGCGCATCGGTTATCCGCTGATGATCAAGGCCAGCGCCGGCGGTGGCGGGCGCGGCATGCGCCTGGTGCAGCGGCATGAAGACCTGCTGGAACAGATCCGTACCGCGCGCTCGGAAGCCCTGCACGCCTTCGGCAGCGACGAGCTGATTCTGGAACAGGCGCTGATCGAACCCCGGCACGTGGAAATGCAAGTGTTCGGCGACCACCACGGTCAGCTGATCTACCTGGGAGAGCGGGACTGCTCGATCCAGCGCCGCCATCAGAAGGTCATCGAGGAAGCGCCCTGCCCGGTGATGACCGAGGAACTGCGCCGGGCCATGGGCGAGGCGGCGCTCCAGGCCGGACGCGCGGTGAATTATGTCGGGGCCGGCACCGTGGAGTTTCTGCTGGATGCCCGCGGCCAGTTCTACTTTCTGGAAATGAACACCCGCTTGCAGGTCGAGCATCCGGTGACCGAACTGGTGACCGGCCTGGATCTGGTGGCCCTGCAACTGCAAGTGGCCGCCGGCGAGCCGCTGCCATTGAGCCAGGAGCAGGTGCAGCTCAAGGGGCACGCCATCGAGGTACGGCTGTACGCCGAAGACCCGGCGCAGAACTTTCTGCCGCAGACCGGCCAGATCCTGCGCTGGGAGCCGGCGCCAGGGCTGCGTACCGACCATGGTTTGCAGGAAGGCCAGTGGATCAGCCCGTTCTACGACCCGATGCTGGGCAAGCTGATCGCCCACGGCGCCACCCGCGAGGAAGCCCGGCGCAAGCTCCTGCGCGGGGTCGAAGACTGCGTACTGCTGGGGCTTGAGAGCAATCGCCGGCTGCTGGCCGCTCTGCTGCGGCACCCGGTATTTGCCAGCGGCCGGTTCAGCACTGCCTTTATCGCTGAACATTTTGCCGAGGATCCGAGCCTGCAACCTCAGGTGCCCGGCGACGAGGAACTGGCGATCGCCGCGGCACTGCTCTATCAGCACAGCGCCAGCCAGCACGGCGCGGCCCTTCGCGCCTGGCGCAATCAGGCCGGCGTGCCGCTGCACTATCGCCTGGGCCTGGGTGAGCGGCAGTGGTCGCTGCAACTGGGCGCTTCGGCAACCGGCCGGTTGCAGGTGCGGCAGGCGGATCGGCTGCACGAGGTGAAAATCTGCGCCGCCGATGGCCGCCGGGCCAGCCTGGAGGTCAATGGCATCCGGCGCCACTACGCCTACTGTCTGCAGGACGGTGAGCTGTGGCTGGGCAGCGCCAGTGGCAGCCTGCACCTGCAGGACCTGAGCCACGCGCCGGTACAGAACCAGTCGAACGCCCACAGCGGCACCCTCAAGGCGCCCATGGACGGGGCCATCGTCGATGTGCAGGTCAGCGAAGGCATGCGCGTCAGCCAGGGCCAACTGCTGCTGGTGCTGGAGGCGATGAAAATGGAACACCCGCTCAAGGCCGGGATCGATGGGGTGATCACCCGGCTGCAGGTCAACCTTGGGGATCAGGTCAAGAACAGGCAAATCCTGCTGGAGGTGCAATCGCTTGGCTGCGACCCGGAAATGGAGCACTAGGCGGATGCTGCAGCTTTGGCTACGCTCAAGCCTCATCAGGATGTTGAAGGCTGGAATTCGCGATGCCCCACTGGCTGGTAATAGATCTGGAAGCCACGACGGATGAAGGGGGCTGGCCGGTGAGCGAGATGGAAATCATCGAAATCGGCGCCACCCTGGTCAACCGCCAAGGCCGGGAACAAGACCACTTCCAGCGTTTCGTCCGCCCCTTGCGACGCCCTAGGCTGACGCCGTTCTGTCGCGAGCTGACCCATATCACCCAGGCCAACATCGACAGCGCCGCGCCCCTGAGCGAGGTCTGGAACCTGTTCGAGCGCTGGCTGGGCCAGCATCGGCCGCGCCTGGAGGGCTGGGCCAGCTGGGGCGATTACGACCGCAAGCAGTTGCAGCTGGAATGGCACAACCAGCAGTTGCACAGCCTGCTGAATGAAGTGCCGCACATGAACCTCAAGCAGCGCTTTGCCAAGGCCCGGCGCCTGGAACGCCCTCTGGGCCTGAATGCCGCCCTGCAACTGGCCGGCATGCAGTTCAACGGCCAACAGCATCGGGCCCTGGAAGATGCGCGAAATACCGCGCGCCTGTTGCCCCTGATTCTTCCTTGATGGCGGCAGGTGACGGCCTTTGAGGCCTTGTGCATACTGGCCAGCCTTTTTGACCCTTTCTTGAGGAATCGCCCATGTTTAAAGTCAACGAGTACTTCGACGGCACCGTCAAGTCGATTGCCTTCGGCACGGCCGAAGGCCCAGCCACCATTGGCGTCATGGCCCCGGGCGAATACGAATTCGGCACCGCACAGCGGGAAATCATGCACGTGGTGTCCGGCGCCCTGACCGTGCGCCTGCCCGACAGTGCCGATTGGGAAACCTTCCCTGCCGGCAGCCAGTTCAACGTCCCGGCCAACAGCAAGTTCCAGCTGAAAGTCGCGGTGGACACCGCTTATCTGTGCGAATACCGCGGCTGATCGACCCACTGCGGCTTTATCAGCGATAAAAAAATGCCCGTCTCCTCAAGAGACGGGCATTTTTCTTGGCGCCGGTCAAAGGTTATTCGAGCACCGTTACCGGCATCCCCACCTGCAGATGACCCGAGCCATCGTTGACCAGGTTCTGCCCGAACATCGCCCCGTCGGCCTGGGCCCGGTACTTCTGCAAGGTCGCCAGGGGTTCGCGGTCGGCGCTGCGTTCGCCGGTCTGGGGGTCGATGGTGGTCAGGATGCAGCGCGAGCACGGCTTGACCACGCGAAACTCGAGGTCGCCAATGCGGATGCGCCGCCACTGGTCCTCGGCAAAGGCAGCGCTGCCCTCGATCACCAGATTGGGGCGAAAACGCAGCATCTCCAGCGGCCGCCCGACCCGGCTGGACAGATCGTCGAGGGACGCTTGGCCAATCAGCAGCAAGGGGAAGCCATCGGCAAATGCCACTTGATCATCGTCCTTGCCGTAGCCGGCGGCGGTGCTCCGCGCCCGCTCCGGTGGCACCTGCACCAGGCGGGTAGGCTTGCCGACGAACTCGCTGACCCAGGCCGCCGCCTCATCCCCGGCATCGGGCACCCGCAGGCTGTCCTGCCAGATGGTCACGCCACGCAGTGCCGCCGCGGCGTCCGGCAGGGGCACTTCAAGGCTGGCCAAGCCGGCGGCGCTGAGGGTCAGGCCGCCCTGGTCGTTGTACAAGGCCGAGAGTTGGCTCATGCGCGCCACCGCACGCTGGGTGAGGAAACGCCCACTGGCTTCGTCCACCAGCATCCAGCGGCGATCCCCTTCCAGCCCGAGCTTGTCCAGGCCGATCTGTTGCAGGGTTTCGCCCCGGGCGGATTTCAACGGGTATCGGTAAAGCGCGCTCAGACGCATGTCCAGCTCCCTGTGTGAGCAAAAAGGCTCACCCTATACCAGCGCTCGGAGCAAACAAAGGCACAGGGTGAGCGCTGTCGGCGCGAGCCCGGGTTCAGGCGCTGACTTCATCCAGCATCAGGCGCTGACGGACCACGTCCACCAGCTTGTCCGGCTGGAACTTGGAAAGGAAGTTGTCGCAACCGACCTTCTTGACCATGGATTCGTTGAAACTGCCGGACAAGGAGGTGTGCAGTACCACATACAGCCCACGCAGACGCGGGTCGTTGCGAATTTCGGTGGTCAGGCGGTAACCGTCCATTTCCGGCATTTCCGCATCGGTGAACACCATCAGCAGCTTGTCGGTCATGTCGACCCCGGTATCGGCCCAGGCCTTGAGCATGTTCAGCGCCTTGAGGCCGTCACTGGCGATATGCATCTTCACCCCGAGCTGGCCGAGGGTATCGCGCAGCTGGGAGAGGGCCACGTTGGAGTCGTCCACCAGCAGCACTTCACGACCGCGAGCACGCTCCAGCACCGGATCTTCGAGCTTGTCCCGGGAAACCTTGGCGTTGTAGGGGACGATTTCCGCCAGGACTTTCTCGACGTCGATGATCTCCACCAGTTGCTCGTCGACCTTGCTGATGGCGGTCAGGTAATGCTGGCGCCCGGCGCTGGTGGGCGGCGGCATGATGGCTTCCCAGTTCATGTTGACGATGCGGTCCACCCCGCCCACCAGGAACGCCTGCACCGAGCGGTTGTACTCGGTGACGATGATGGTGCTGTTGGGCCCCGGAACCAGCGGGCGCATGCCGATGGCCTGGGACAGGTCGATCACCGGCAGGGTCTGGCCCCGCAGGTTGACCACACCGCAGACAAACGGATGACGCTGGGGCATCAGGGTCAGCTTGGGCAGTTGCAGGACTTCCTGGACCTTGAAAACGTTGATGGCGAACAGCTGCCGACCGGCCAGGCGGAACATGAGGATTTCCAGGCGATTCTCGCCCACCAGCTGTGTGCGTTGATCTACCGTGTCGAGAATGCCGGCCATTAATGACTCCTGGGCTTGTTCTGATGAATTCACTTAAAGACAGATATCGGCGGCCTGCGCCGTATCTTGACCCACATGCAAATTGCCATATGAAAGCCATTGATGTCACATTAACATCATGCTTTACTGAGGCCGTCAATTCAGCGACACCAGTCTCCGACGGCGCGACCTTATTCGCGGCGTGAAGTTCCCGCACCTAAGGGTTTCCCCTAGTAACAATCAGGACCATCCTGATATTCGCGATATCCAATAGCCATTAATGTGACGCCATTCTCATTGCATGAACGGAGTCAGGCTTTTGTTTGTGACCGCAGAAAGGTGGCCCAGCACCCTTTCAAGCCTAAACCCCCTTGCCCATCACGCCCCAGCGCCCATGCGCCGCATGGCTGTGGCCGGTATTTGGGCAGCGTTCGGAAACGATGAAAATCGTCTCTCGCGTGCGGCTGCAACCCGGGAAATAAAATCAGATTTATCCTATATACAATTTGAAAAAGCGCACCATACCTTAACCCCCTTCAGCCAGAGCCCTATCCCCTCATCGGACACGAAGTCATGGAGATAAGCATGCTAAAGGACAGCCACGAATGCGCCCCCCCCCTGCCTGAGTTCCTGCTCGAAGCCCAGGCCCTGCTGGCCAAATCGGAAGATTGCCTGAGCCATCTGCACCTGATCAGAAACGACGAAGAGGCGATCAACTGCCTGCTCGCCAGCCTGCAGTCCCTGGCCCAGGTCGCAGCGCGCCACGCCATCAGCCCGCTGTCTGAATTCGCCTTGCATATCCACGGCGTGCTCAAACGCACCGCGCACCCAGTGGACCTCAACGACCCGATCCTCGATGCCTTGAGGAGCTGCCTGACCTTGATGGCCTGGCAACTGGAGCTGATCGATCCGCACAATGGCCAACTCAATCTGGATGACAGCGAACAGCTCATGCTGATTGGCGAACTGACCCAACAAGTGACACAGAACTGCACCTGCACCTACCCGTCCTGCAGCCATTGAAATCGCACTTGCACCGACCGATGGCCGATAAAGCCGCTATCAACGATCGCCAACACAGAACATCGATACAGCATAGGGCCCAAGGACAAGTAATGGGTCGTTATTGAATATTTCATACTCAAGAACGACAGCACCATTGCCAAAAAAACCAACTAGTGCAGGGTCCGGACTTATTGTTCCAGCCCATATTTGCCCACGCAAATTCAACGACAAGTTCTATTAGCGATTGACTCTCAAAGGCCCGCAGAGCAAATGGCACAAGCGTGCCTGGGCCCGCTATTCCTGACTTTCAAGACATATATACCTGCGAGTATAAACGCGACCAACGGTATGTTCGGTGGTATTATGCGGCGCATAAACGGACCCAGATAATGGCACTTTGATTCCAATGTCGACCGTCACTACGCGGCTTATGCAATACCAACACACTGCATTGATCGAAGCCGGAAATTCAAATAATACTGTTTCTCAAACAAGCCTTGTCATCCATACCTGACCGGGCACTTCGCAGCGAACATTCATTGGCTCCATCCGCTATGTACGCCAGCCTCAAGTCATTCTTCTCTTGGCCTCCCTCCCGTGATCACCTGCGCTGGTTCAGCCTGTTGCTGTGCTCCTGCTCAAGCCTGGGCAATGTGCTGATCTACAGTCTGGACAGGCCCGTGCCCATGACCCTGCTGGTGGTCAATGTTGCGGCGCTGGCCTGCATCTGGATGCAATACGGCTATTCGCGAAAGTCTATCCGGTTCCAGCCTCAGGAGCTCGCCGAGCGCCTGCTCAAGGTCAAGGAGAATGAGCGCCACCGCCTGAGCCGGGAACTGCACGACGACATCGGCCAACTGCTGACCGCGGCCAAGTTGCAGACCGACTGGCTCAAGCGCCGCCTGCCGGAAGATTTGCAGCCCCCCTGCGCCGTGCTCGCCACCACCCTGGAAGAAACCCTGGCCAAAGTCCGCGACGTGTCCGCCATTCTCAACCCCCGGCAACTGACCAGCCTAGGCCTGGAAGCCAGCCTGCGCGCCCACCTGCTCAAGACCCTGGAAAACACCTCGGTGCACTGGAGCCTGGAATGCCGCCAGCACCTGGCGGGAATTCCCGAGGAAATGGCGGTGGCGGCGTTTCGCATCACCCAGGAAGCCGTGACCAACATGCTGCGTCACGCCCGGGCCAGGAATCTGCTGGTGCGCCTGCAGCGCTTGCCCGAAGGCCTCTCGCTGTTCATCAGCGACGACGGCCAGGGGTTCGCCCCGGCCAGCGATCCAGGAGCCCAGGGGCAACGCGGCATGGCCGGGATGCAAGAACGAATCAGCCAGTTGGGCGGCCTGCTGAAAGTCACCAGCGAAGCCGGCCAAGGCACCCAGATCGAAGCACTCTTTCCCTGGGCCCCCCGCACTCTGGAGCGGGCCAGCACGAATAAGGTTTCCCATTGACCTGTAATTTACTCTTGGTGGATGACCACTCGCTCATCAGGGCAGGCGTGCGCGCCCTGGTCATGGACATTCCCGGATACGCGGTGATCGGCGAGGCCGACGACGGTGCGCACCTGCTGGAAATGGTCGAGGAGCTGCGCCCGGACATCATCCTGCTGGACCTGTCGATGAAGCGCATCGGCGGCCTCGACGCCTTGCGCCGGCTCAAGGCGCTGCACCCGCAAAGCAAGGTCCTGATCCTGTCGATGCACACCGACCCGGCCCTGATCATGCAGGCCCTGGAGTCCGGCGCCCACGGCTACCTGCTCAAGGACACCACCGCCACCGAGCTGGAGCATGCTCTGGAGGCCCTGCGCAACAACGAGCGCTACCTGAGCCCGGCAATCGCCCACACAGTGATCACCCAGGCCCTGACCCGGGCCCAGAAACACACGCCGCAGCCGGTGGACAACCACAACCTGACCGCTCGCCAACTGGAAATCCTGCGGCTGATCGTGCGCGGCAAGTCCACCCGGGAGATAGCCCTGGGCCTGGGCCTGAGCATCAAGACCGTGGAAACCCACCGCTCGCAGATCATGAAACGCCTGCAGATCTTCGATGTCGCCGGCCTGGTGCTGTTCGCCGTGCGCGAACACATCATCAGCCTCGACGACTGACCGAAGGCCGACCGCCGAGCAACGGCGAGTCCACCGGCAAGTGCACCTGCAAGGCCGCCGGACGCGCGTGAAAGCGCAAGGTGTCGCCCTGCAGCGGCTCGCCATCGAGGTTGATGTCCAGCCCCCGTGAAGCCTTGATCTCGACCCAAGGCAGACGCGCACGAACAAACATGTTGTCGATCCCCAGGCCGCCAGCCAGCAGGTTCTTCAAGGTCCCCACCAGTTCCTGGGGGGCCGGCAGAATGCTGATATCCAGCAAACCGTCATCAGCCAGGGCGCCCGGACACAGTTCATGCCCGCCTCCTGCCTGCCGGCCATTGCCGATGCCCAGGGCCAGGAGTTCGCCGCGCCAGTGGAAATCCGGCCCCTGCAACTCGCCATAGGCCGCGCTCAGCTCGGCAAAACGCGACAGCCCGGTAAACAGATAAGCAGCACCGCCGAGGACTTTCTTCAGGTCTTCCGAAGTGTTGGCGGTCACCTGACTGCCGAAGCCGCCGGTGGCCATATTGAGAAAAATCTGCCCGCCCACCTCCCCCAGATCGACGGCCCGGGGAGCAACCTCCAGCAGTTCCAGGGCGGCGGCCGGCTCCAGCGGCACCCCGGCGGCCCGGGCAAAGTCATTGGCCGTGCCCAGTGGCAGCAGCACCAGGCTGGCCGGGTTCTGGGCGTTGGCCAGGGCCTCGGCGATGTCGCGCAAAGTGCCATCACCGCCGCCGGCAATCAGCCGCGTGTGGCCGGCGGCCAGCCCTTCATCCACCAGGCGCCGGGCATCCCCCGCCTCCCAGGTCAGCCGCACCGACAAGTCCCAGCCTTCGGCCCGCTTGGCCTCGACCGCAGCGCGGACCTCATCGTTGAGGGCCTGTTTGCCGTGCAGTATCAACAGTGCCTTGCGCTCACTCATCAGCCATGACTCCGGTTATTGAATCCTTGAAGGATGTTGACCCCGGGTAAGGCAAAAAAAGTCTGTCCCGTCGGATCATTTTTACCGGCCACAGATCTGTCCGGGCTGCCCGCCCTTCATCAGGATAAGCCAGGTGCCGCACCTTGACCGGCTCCAGCCGCCTTCCGCTGGCCTGGCGCAACCCCATGGCCGACCGGCCTCAACCGACAGCCTGGAACAATCGCACTCCATATCGAATTCGACCCGCGCCACAGCGAAAACTGATCAATCCGCTTTGATCCACGCAGCCGGTGATGCACCATTGCGCCCCTGATCATGTTCCGCGAGACCTGCTTAATGAGCACGCTCATTCCCTGCATCATTGCTGGTGGCGCCGGCGCCCGCCTGTGGCCGGTATCCCGCGAGACCGTGCCCAAACCCTTCATGCGTCTACCCGACGGCGACAGCCTGCTGCAGAAGACCTTCGCCCGCGCTAAGGCCCTCAAGGGCGTGGAGCGGCTGCTGACGGTGACCAACCGCGAGGTGTTCTTCCGCACCCTGGACGATTACCGCCCACTGAACCAAAGCCGGGTCGAGCTGGACTTCATCCTCGAGCCCGTGGGTCGCAACACCGCCCCGGCCATCGCTGCTGCGGCGCTGCACGTCAGCCAGCACTATGGCGCTGACGCACAACTGCTGGTACTGCCCGCCGACCACCTGATCAAGGATGTCGCGGCGTTCGCCGCCGCGGTGGACCAAGCCCGGCCACTGGCCGCACAAGGCTGGCTGGTAACCTTCGGCCTGATGCCCAGCCACGCGGAAACCGGCTTCGGCTATATCGAGAAAGGTCAGGCCCTGAACGACCACAGCTTCCAGGTCAGGCGCTTTGTCGAGAAACCCGATGCCGCCGCCGCCCAGGGCTATGTCGATGGCGGCCTGCACATGTGGAATGGCGGAATGTTCTGCATGCGCGCCGACGTGATGCTTCAGGAACTGCGAGAGTTCGCACCGCAGGTACTCAACGCCGTCGAGCACTGCCTGGAGCGCAGCTACCGCAAGGAAGGCCCGCACGAGTTGCAAGTGGAGCTGGAGAGCGACAGCTTCGCCCGAGCGCCGGACATCTCCATCGACTACGCGGTGATGGAACGCTCGAAGAAAGTCGCCGTGGTGCCCTGCCAGCTGGGCTGGAGCGACATCGGCTCCTGGCAGGCGGTACGCGAGCTGATCCCGGCGGACGAACAGGGCAACCAGTGCACCGGCGAAACCGTGCTGCACGAGGTCAGCAATTGCTACATCGATTCGCGCCAGCGTCTGGTGGGTGCAATCGGCCTGGACAACCTGATCATCGTCGACACCCCGGACGCCCTGCTGATCGCCGATGGCAAGCGCAGCCAGGACGTCAAACTGATCGCCCAGCAGCTCAAGCGCCAGGGTCACGATGCCTACCGGCTGCACCGCACCGTGAACCGTCCCTGGGGCGCCTACACCGTGCTCGAGGAAGGGCCACGCTTCAAGATCAAGCGCATCGAGGTCAAGCCCGGCGCCTCGCTGTCCCTGCAGATGCATCACCACCGCAGCGAGCACTGGATCGTGGTCAGCGGCATGGCCCAGGTGACCAATGGAGAAGACGAACTCCTGCTCGACACCAATGAGTCGACCTTTATCAAACCCGGGCGCCCGCACCGGTTATGCAATCCCGGGGTCATCGACCTGGTCATGATTGAAGTGCAGAGCGGCGAATACCTGGGCGAAGACGACATCGTGCGCTTCAACGACCTGTATGGCCGGGCCCCGATCGCCCCCGACACTCGCTAGAACAGCGTCGATTCCATGAGTCTGGCCCAGCAGGAAGAGGCAGCCCGGAGCCCCTGAAAAAAGGTGCAGGACCTAAAGTAAATTTTCTGACTGCAGAATGAGAATTGCCTGAATTGACCCTGTCGAGCCAATCAGTGACTGTGCATGCCAGGCGCTGACGCCTCATACAAGGAAGTGAATCGTCATGAACGACAAGGGGTTTTATCCACGTGGGCATGCACCCTTCACCCACATCAAGGACAGCTCCTGGCTGACGGGGCACCCGTCACCGGAGTTCGATCTGCCGCTCTCCTACGAAGTGCACGCGCCTCACTCCAGGCTGCTGTCGATACTCAAGCGCGTGGGCTGGCTGACGCTGGCGGCCTCGATACTGGCGGGGCTGGTGAGCTGGGGTTTGCACAGTCGTTTCGGCCTGCTGCTGTTGCTCCTGCTGCGCTGAACCGCGAGGCGCGGGCCCGGCACCGAACCGGGCCCGCGCTCGATCAATCCAGCACCTCGCTCAAGGGAATGAAGCTGACCCAGTCGCCCTCTTCCAGGGTCCGGCCTTCCAGCACTTCCACCAGACCTTCCGCCCAAGCCGCGCTGCGCAACACCCCCGAGCTCTGGTTGCGATAGATGATCGCTCGCCCGTTCTCCAGGCGGCCACGCAGGTACTCGCGACGATTGCCCGGCTGGGGCCAGACAAAACCGGCAGGCACCTGGAAGCGCAATGGCTGCACCTGCTGCACGCCCTGGCGCCGGAGCAGGTAAGGCCGCGCCAGCAGGGCGAAGGTCACCAGGGTGGAAGCCGGGTTGCCCGGCAGGCCGATCACCGGCACACCGCGAAAATGGCCGACGGTCAGGGGCTTGCCGGGTTTGATCGCCAGTTTCCACAGCGTCAGTTCGCCGGCTTCCCGCAGGGCCATCCCGAGAAAGTCCGCCTCCCCCACCGACACCCCGCCGGTGGAGAGGATCAGATCGACCTCGCCCAACTCCGCCAGGCGCTCGCGGGTCGCGGGCAGATCATCGGGCAGGATGCCCGCGTCCAGCACTTCGCAGCCCAGGCGTTGCAACCAGCTGCACAGCAGTACCCGGTTGCTGTTGTAGATCTGCCCGGGGCCCAGGGCCTGGCCCGGCTCCACCAACTCGTCACCGGTGGACAGCACCGCCACTCGAACCCGCCGCACCACAGCCAGTTCGGCGCATCCCAGGGAAGCCGCCAGCCCCTGCTCGATCGGCCCCAAGCGTGTCCCGGCCGCCAGCACCTGCTCGCCCACCGTGGTTTCCTGCCCCTGGGGACGGATGTTCTGGCCGATCTTCAAAGGTTGGCTGAACAGCACCCGCAGATCGTCCTGAACCTGGGCATTTTCCTGCATCTCAACGCAATCCGCGCCGGCCGGTACTGGCGCGCCGGTAAAAATCCGCGCGCAGGTTCCCGGTTGCAACGGCTCGGGGGACTGTCCGGCGAAGATCCGCTGGCTGACCGGCAAGGGCTCGCCCTTCCAGTCCTCCAGGCGTAAGGCGTAGCCATCCATGGCGCTGTTGGGCCAGGGCGGCAGGTCCAGGCTGGAGATCACCGCCTCGGCCAGCACCCGGCCCTGAGTGGCCGCCAGGGGCAATTGCTCACGCTCGACAATCGGCGCCGCCGCGGCCATGGCCAGCAGACGTTCCAGCGCCTCCTCAACCGGCATCAAGGCGCCGAGCTTGCCCGGCTTACCCACGGGATTCACAAGCCGCTGCCTGTTTCAGATGGGGAACGAAATTGCATGGCCGGTGACGCGAATCCAGCTGCTCGGCGAGGATTCCATCCCAACCGGTGCGCACCGCATTGGTGGAGCCCGGCAGGCAGCACACCAGGGTGCCATTGGCCAGCCCGGCCAGTGCGCGGGACTGCACGGTGGAGGTGCCGATATCGGCCACCGAGATCTGCCGGAACAGTTCACCGAAACCGTCGACCTGCTTGTCCAGCAGGCAGGCCACCGCTTCCGGGGTGCTGTCGCGACCGGTAAAGCCGGTGCCACCGGTGATCAGCACCACCTGCACCTGTTCGTCGGCGATCCAGGTGGCGACCTGGGCGCGGATCTTGTACAGATCGTCCTTGAGCAACACCCGCGCGGCCAGACGATGGCCCGCGGCGCCCAGACGCTCGACGAAGACCTGTCCCGAGGTGTCGGTTTCCAGGGTGCGGGTGTCACTGACGGTCAACACCGCAATATTCAGGGGAACAAAAGGTACATCAGCCTTGGCTTTCATAGGCTCGATCCTGAGGTAAGAGAAACAGCCCGGTGTTATATCACAGCGCCCCGATCCGCTGCCCCTGGCGGCCGGCAATCGCCCGGGCCCGGCCTGTACAGGCCGCCAGGACCGGGCATCCGCCTGACGGCGCTCGCACCTGACACCAGTCAAGATAACTCGCTGAACGCCTACGATCTGTCTGGCAACGTGGCAGAATGCACCTGGCCAAGGAACTTGCAGACGTGCCACACGTCTGAAGACCAGCACTTTAAAGTACTCATTTCGGAGACACACAATGACTCATCGGACCCTCGCCACTTTCATGCTCGCACTGGGCCTGGCAACGCTCGCCGGTTGCGCGTCGCCATCAGTGATCACCTTGAATGACGGTCGCGAAATCCAAGCCGTCGACACCCCCAAATACGACAAGGACTCGGGTTTCTACGAGTTCGAACAGCTGGACGGCAAGCGCACCCGTATCAACAAGGATCAGGTCCGCACCGTCAAGGAGCTGTAAGCCCGACGGTTACCGATCTGCATGCAATAAAACCCGCCAAGTGCGGGTTTTATTGTTTCTGCGAAACGGTTTTCACCACTGCAGGCGGATGCGGCTTTCGAACTCTCGCTCCTGCCCGGTCAACGGATCGATGAAACGCAGCCCCTGGGCCAAGAGTTTGAGCGGCCGGGCATGATCGTCCTCGGCATCCTTGAGCACCTCGGGGTAGAAGGGGTCGTTGCAGATCGCCGCCCCCAGTGCGCTCATGTGCACGCGCAACTGATGCTTCTTGCCGGTCACCGGGTACAGCGCGTAACGCCATAGATCGCCGTGCTTTTCCCTGACCTCAATAGCGGTTTCGGTGTTGCTGGCGCCCGCGCCCTCCTGCATGCGGAAGAAGGGCTCGCCGTCCACCAGACGGCTCTTGTGCACCAGGGGAAAGCTCAGGTGCGGCAAGGCCCCGGCGATGGCTTCGTAGCGTTTCTCGATCTGCCGGGTGGGGAACAGCGCCTGATAGGCAGAACGACTGCCGGGATCGGCGGAAAACAGCACCAGCCCGGCGGTGTGCCGATCGATACGGTGCAAGGGCACCAGGTGCGGGTTGTCCAGGCGCCGGATCAGACGACGCAGCAAAGTCTGCTCGACATACTCGCCCGCCGGTGTGACCGGGAGGAAATGCGGTTTGTCCGCCACCACCAGATGCTCGTCGGCATAGAGGATGGTTTCCTGCACCGGGATCACCTTCTCGTCCGGCACCTCGCGAAAATAATGAATCCGCAGGCCTTCGCGATAGGCCAGATCCACACGGATGGGCTGGCCCTGCCCGTCCAGCACTCGCCCCCGGGCGATCCGATCCAGCCATTGCTCGCGGCTGATGGCCTTGAAGTGATCACACAGGCAATCCAGCACCGTCGGCCAGGAGCCGGGGGGCAGGTACAAGGTGCTGGCTTGATGCTGTGCAGCAGAAAAACTCGCGCAGGACATGACAGGACTCGAGGGTTCGTTGCGAGGCGGCATTATCCAACAGCAGCCCCCGGGAAACCTAGGATCAGTTTGCCCGCCCTCAAGCGCACGAATGCTGGGCCTGGGCGGCGGCCTCGGTGAACTCCTTGAGCCAGCGCAACACATCCACCGCCTCCCAGCGGCCCGGATCATAGAGGGCGTACAGCAGCCCCTGGTAACCCACCACATCCAGTTGCCGGTGGTAACCGGCCCGCTGGAACAGGGCCTCGATCTCGGCAAAGCAGGTATTGAAATGCAGTTTGTTGAAGGGCGTCTTGCCTTCGGTGACCAGCCCGTCCAGGCGCAACTCGAGCACCGCCTCGCGGACCACATCGGCAGACATGCTGTTCACGCTGTTTTTCAGTTGTTCGACATTGACCATCATGTATTCCTTTAACGATTTGAAGCGTGCGCCACATCCATCAGGGCTGCTTGCGCCCCACATAACTGACCACCCACAGCACCACGCCCCAGATCTCGATCGAGTCCGGGTCATCCAGCGCCAGGGAGGGAATGGAAGGCCGCGCCGCCTTGAGCAACAGGCCGCCACGGGGATCGGGCGCCAGCAGGCGCAGTGAGTACTCAGCGGCGCCCCGGGGCCTTACCACAAGGTACTGATCCACCACTGGCGTGGCCGAGCGATCGACGATCAGCCGGTCTCCGGGGTAGAGGCCGAAACCCAGCAGGTTGTCGTCATCCACCAGCAGGCCATGGATCTGCGGAGCCCCCAGACCCAGGGTCCGGTCAAGGGAAAAACCGCTGCCAATGGGCTCACTGGCCGGGGCGGCACAGTCAGCGTCACCCTGCTCCAGGAAACGGGCTGGCAACGGCTGTGAGCGTTCGGTACCGGTCAGGAACGTGAGAGACATGGCGAGACTCCTCGATAGCTGTATATGCATACAGTAAACGAATCGAAGGATCTCGCCAATGAATTCCGGGGACGGGCGACAGGCGGAAGTCGCGCCCTGGCAACCCCGGGGTCAGCGCAGGAACGCCACCACCTGCTCGGCATCGAAGGGCCAGCCCAGTTCGGCGCCATTGTCCACACGGCGCAACACCGGGATACGCAGGCCGTAGGTTTCGAACAGCTCCTGACTCTCGGCGATATCCACCAGCTCGACCATCAGGCCGTGCTCCACCAGCGGCATCAACTCGGCCTCGGCCAGTTCGCACAAATGGCAACCAAGGGTGCCGAACAATTGGCATTCAGGGGGCATGACAGGGCAACCGTGAGAAGAACAGGCGCTTATTTTAGGCGCGAGCGCGCAAGCCGTCGACCTGCCCCTGTCCAGGCATGCCCAGGCCCCGTGCCCCTCCACGGCTCTGCTCGGAGAAGGCTCCGCCTGGCGGACAGCCCTCGGAAAGACCGTTTCCGTGGCTCGCGAATATGAGACATTCTCAACGAAAAATGACGTGCGTCAGGGTGCTTTCTTGCCGCCCGAGCGATCCTCGCGGCTTTTTTGCCTCTAGGCTTTGCCTGCCCGCCCCCTTGTCCGGAGATGCCCGTTGTTTGCCAATCTGCTGATCATTCTCGCCTCGTCACTGGTGGTCATCGCGCTGTTCCGGCGCCTGAGCCTGCCGCCGGTCCTGGGCTACCTGTCCGTTGGACTGATGGTCGGGCCCACCGCCCTGGACTGGGTCAACGACAGTGAAGAATTGCCGGACCTGGCGGAAATGGGCGTGGTGTTCCTGCTGTTCTCCCTGGGCCTGGAGTTCTCCCTGTCGAAGATGCTCGCCCTGCGCCATGTGGTGTTTGGCCTGGGCAGCCTGCAAGTGTTGTGCACCGGGCTGATCCTGGGGGTGCTGCTGGCCCTGTTCGGCATGCCGCTGACCTCGGCGCTGATGCTCGGCACCGGGCTGGCCCTGTCCTCCACCGCGATTGTCAGCAAGGAGCTGACCAGCCTCGGCGAGATCTTCAGCAGCCACGGGCAGAACGCCATCGGCGTGCTGCTGTTCCAGGACGTGGTGGCGGTGCTGTTGCTGACCCTGGTCCCGGTCTTCGCCGGCAACAGCGAGCACGCCTGGTACTGGGCCCTGCCGGCGACCCTGGGCAAGACCCTGGTGCTGTTCTTCGGCCTGCTGCTGGCCAGCCGCTGGCTGCTGCCGCGACTGTTCCATGAAGTTGCCGCCTCCCACTCCGCCGAACTGTTCGTGCTGCTGGCCCTGGTGATCGTGCTGCTGACCGCCTGGCTCACCCACCTGCTCGGCCTGTCGCCGGCACTGGGCGCCTTCCTCGCCGGCATGCTCCTGGGAGAAAGCCATTACCGGCACCAGATCGAAGCCGATATCCGCCCGTTCCGCGACATCCTGCTCGGACTGTTCTTCGTCAGCATCGGCATGCTCATCGACCTGCAACTGTTCATCGATCACAGCCTGCTGATCCTCGGCCTGACCCTGGCCCTGCTGCTGATCAAGGGCAGCGTGGTGGCGATCCTGCTCAAGCTGCGCGGCAGCGACGGCGAGACGGCCTGGCGCAGCGGTCTGGCCCTGGCCCAGGGCGGCGAGTTCTGCTTCGCCCTGATGGCGCAGATGCAACTGACCCAGATGATCCCGTCGCACCTGAGCGGCCTGCTGCTGGCCGCCACCTTCAGCTCCATGCTGCTGACCCCCCTGTTGCTGCGCGCCGCGCCGCTTATCACCGCGCGCCTGCACCGCAAACCCAACCAAACCGCCCAATTGGAGGAAATCAGCGCGCAGAACGCCGAGCTGCAGGGCCATGTGGTGATCTGCGGCTATGGCCGGGTCGGCCAGTCCATCGGCCGCTTCCTGCGTCATGAGCAACTGCGATTCATCGCCCTGGACGATGATCCGGTGCGGGTCCAGGAGGCCTCGGCGGCAGAGAGCTGCGTGCATTACGGCGATTGCCGCCGTGGCGATCTGCTGGCCGCCGTGGGCCTGGAGCGGGCCCGCCTGCTGGTGATTGCCGTGGACAAGACCGACATTGCCCTGACGGTGCTCAAGGCCGCGCGGCGCCTGGATCGCAACGTGCCGATCCTGGTGCGGACCCGGGACGACAGCCAGCTGGCCGAACTCAAGGCCGCCGGTGCCAACGAAGTGGTGCCCGAACTGCTGGAGTCGAGCCTGATGCTGGCCTCCCATGCGCTGATCATGCTCGGCCTGCCGGAACAGCGGGTACAACGCAGCGTGGACGACGTGCGCCACAGCCGCTATCGCCTGCTGCACGGCTTCTACCATGGCGCGCAAAGCAACACCCAGGACAATCACGAACCACCGGCGGTGCAAATGCATGCGGTGAACCTCGACGCCGACGCCCACGCCTGCAACCGGCTGCTGCAAGAGCTCGGCCTGGAGGCCCTGGGGGTGGATGTGCAAGGCGTGCAACGCAACGGCAGCGACCTGCCGCTGAACCCGGCACCGCGCCTGCAGGCCGGCGACCGGGTGCTGGTGTCCGGCTCCCAGGCCGCGATCGAGGCCTGCGAAGCCCGCCTGCAGGGCGGTTGAAGCGGCCCTGTGCTGGCCCTGAGCCGTTGGCGGCCAGGGCCAGTCGCATCTCAGTCCTGGCTCACCGCCCCGATCTTGTGCAGCGACAGGTCGGCGCCGTAGTACTCCTGCTCCTGGGTCAGGCGCAGCCCGCAAACGGCCTTGATCAGGCCATACACGGCAAAGCCACCCAGCAGCGCCACCAGCACCCCGAGACCGGTGCCGAACAACTGACTGGCCAGGCTGACCCCGCCCAAGCCGCCCAAGGCGCTCTGACCGAAGATCCCGCAGGCAATCCCGCCCCAGGCTCCGCACAGGCCATGCAACGGCCAGACCCCGAGCACGTCGTCGATCTTCCAGCGGCTCTGGGCGGCGATAAAGCACCAGACGAACAAGGCCCCGGCCATCGCCCCGGTGACCAAGGCGCCCACCGGATGCATCAGGTCCGAACCGGCGCAGATCGCCACCAGCCCGGCCAATGGCCCGTTGTGCAGGAAGCCCGGGTCATTGCGCCCGACGATCAATGCCGCCACGGTGCCGCCGACCATGGCCATCAGCGAGTTCACCGCCACCAGCCCGCTGACCCCTTGCAGGGTCTGGGCGCTCATCACGTTGAAGCCGAACCAGCCGACAATCAGGATCCACGAGCCCAGGGCCAGGAACGGAATGCTCGACGGCGCGAAGGCCACCAGCTTGCCATCGCGATAACGCCCGTTGCGCGCTCCCAGCAACAGCACCGCCGCCAGCGCCAGCCAGCCGCCCATGGCATGCACCACCACCGACCCGGCGAAATCATGGAACCCGGCGCCAAAGCGCTGCTGCAACCAGGCTTGCACGCCGAAGTTGCCGTTCCACACCAGCCCCTCGAAAAACGGATAGACGAAGGCCACGATCAGCACCGTGGCGCACAATTGCGGCACAAAACGCGCGCGCTCGGCGATGCCGCCGGAGATAATCGCCGGGATCGCCGCGGCGAAAGTCAGCAGGAAGAAGAACTTCACCAGGCCATAGCCGTGATCGGCGCTGATCACCGCCGCCGGTTGCAGGAAGCTCACGCCGTAGGAGATCCAATAGCCTATAAAGAAATAGGCCAGGGTCGAGACGGCGAAGTCGCTGAGGATTTTCGACAACGCATTGACCTGGTTTTTCTGCCGCACGGTGCCCACTTCAAGGAAGGCAAAACCGGCGTGCATGGCCAGGACCATGACCGCCCCGATCAGGATGAACAGGGTGTTGGAACCGTGGACCAGGGTGTCCACAGCGCTTTGCAGATTTTCCATGGAGTAGGCAGATCCGAAATCGGCCATCATCTCCCGGGCCCTGCCGCCGCCCTTGCACCATGTTGGCTCCCGGGCGCGCGATCCGCGCTGCCAGTGAACCGTTTTGGCGCGCCAGGGAGCGGACGCAAGACCACGGAAAGTAGATTGACCTTGAGGTTGGGATTTTTTCGGCCAGGGTTTACGCGGGCTAGCGCGCCACCCTCGCTCGTTTTCGGCGCAAGCCTGACGGCTTGCGCACCAGGACAAAGCAAAAGCTGTACCAGGCAATTACAGTGAACCTTCACTCAGGGCTCACACTCATAGCTCACACACGCAAACAACGGAGAAACAACCATGGCCCGCAAAACGGCGAAGACGGCTCAAGAAGTACTGATGGCGGATTTTCAGGCACTGGTCAGCGACACGGAGCGTCTGTTGGAACACACCGCGACCCTGGCCGGCGACCAGGCCGATGAACTGCGCGAACAGATCCACGAAAGCCTGCTCAAGGCCCGGGAAACCCTGCAACTGACCGAGGAATCCCTGCGCCAGCGCGGCCAGGCCGCCGTCACCGCCGCCGAGGACTACGTGCAGAGCAACCCTTGGCAGTCGGTCGGGATCGCTGCCGGCGTGGGCTTTCTGATCGGCCTGCTGGCGACGCGGCGCTGATATGGCTATCGGCGAATCCACTTCGTCCGGCAGCGGTCCAAGCGCGTCCTCCCGGCGTCTGGGCGCCGCGGTCCTGGGCCTGCTGCACAGCCACGTAGAACTGTTCGGCATCGAATTGCAGGAGCAGAAGGCACGCACCGTCAGCCTGCTGCTGTTCGCCGGGCTGGCCCTGGTGTTTGCCCTGCTGTTGCTGGTGGGGCTGTCGGCGCTGGTGCTGATCCTCTTGTGGGACAGCTACCGCTTGGCCGGGATCATCGGCCTGTGCGTGTTCTACGCCCTGGCGGCGCTGTTCTGCGGCCTGCGCCTGAAAGCGGCGATCTTCGATGAATCCTCGCCCTTCCACGCCACGCTCGAAGAGCTGGCCAACGATCGGGAGCGCCTGCTGCCATGAACCTGCCCGACATTCCGCAGAACACTTCACGCCGGGAGATGCGCAAGGTACTGATCCGCCTGCGCATGGAAATGCATCGCCAGGAAATCCGCCACGAGTCCCAGCAACTGCTGCAACCGCTGCAGCGGGTGCGTGGCCTGGGACAAAGCTGGCAGGAAGGCTTTGGCATCAAGCACGCACCACTCTGGGGCGTGGCGGTGGTGACCCTGCTGGGGTTCCTCACCGGCAAGGGCGCCAAGAGCGGCGGCACCGGCAGCCTCACGCGCCTGGTGCGCCTGGGCACCAGCCTGTTGCCGCTGATCCGGCTGGCGATGCAAGGCACCTCGCGCAAACCCTGACCGCCCCCGCGCAACCGACCTGACACTGGCGGTTCCACATCTGGCTGCATTCTTGCTATGCAACCCCGATCGGCCCCTTTACCCAGGGGCCGATTGCTACCTGCCCACCCGGCAGCCACGACTCCCTACCCACAAGAATCCAATAAGGAGGTCCTGTGATCGACGGGCAACCGCTTGCCTGCTTCCAGCCGTTCATCGATACCGCCACGGGGCGGATCGCCGGGGTCGAAGCCCTGGGCCGCCTGCGCCAGAGCAATGGCCAGCTGACGTCGGTGGGACCGCTGTTCGCCGATCCGCGTACTCCTTCCAGTGCCTTGCGGCGCCTTGATCGCCAGCTCCGCGATGACGCCCTGCGGCGCCTGCACGAGGCCCCGGCGGACTGGTTCCTGAGCCTGAATATTTCCCCGCGCTGGATCAGCCGACTGCGCCCCGGACAGGCCCTGCCGAGCCTCAGGCAGATCCAGCACAACGGTGTCGACCCGCGGCGCATCGTCTTCGAAATCACCGAGCTGGGGGGCAACAGCCAGCGCCTGAGCGAAGTGGTGGCGCGCTACCGCCAGGCCGGAGCGCGGATCGCCATCGACGATTTTGGCGCCGGCTACTCCCAGCTCGACCGGGTGCTGGCCCTGCAACCGGACATCCTCAAGCTCGACATGCGCCTGTTCCAGGCCGCGGCCCGCGGCGGCCCCAGCAGCGACGTGGTCAAGGCCCTGGCCCTGATGGCGGAAAAAACCGGCTGCTGGATCATCGCCGAAGGGGTGGAAACCGAGGCCGAGCTGGATTTCGCCCTGGAGTGCGGTTCGCGCTATGTCCAGGGCTTTTTGTTTGCCCGGGCCGAAGAGCGACTGTTCGCCAGCGATGCCTTCGTCCAGCCCTTCGCCCGCCTGCGCGAGCGCTATGTGCGGCACAAACTGGCCGAACGCAACCGCCTGATGCACATGCGCCAGCAACTGGCGGAGCTGATGCACCTGCTGCAGGCCTGGGCCCAGGCCCGGGCGCCCATCAGCCAGTTGCCCGAGGTCAAGGCCTTTCCCTGGCTGCTGCGCTTCTACCAGTGCGACCGCCACGGCACCCAACTGACCCCGAACCTGGAATGGCGGCATGACCATTGGCAGGCCGACAGCAGCTACGTCGGCCACAACTGGTCGTGGCGCCCGTACTTCTATCACCTGCTGGCCGAAGGCTGGGAGGAACGGCGCCTGACCCTGTCCAGCACCTACCGCGACGCCACCAGCAACCAGTACTGCCTGACCGCCGGGCAATTTTTCGACAACGGCCAGCGCCTGCTGCTGATCGACATCGACGCCGCCGGCCTGTAGCCCCCTCCCGCTTGCCGGCAAGCGCAGCGACACGATGGGTGCACGGGCTGCGGGCCCTTTCGCCGGCAAGCCGGCTCCTACAGCTGGGGGCACAGGCCAGACCATTTTCGTGTAGGAGCTGGCTTGCCAGCGAAAGCGTCGGCCAGGTTGATACATGAGCGCAGGCCATGCGCCTCTTGCGGCCACGCTCGGGAACCCGGAAGCTCTGCCCTTCAGTTTTTTTTTCGGAGAGACCCCGCCTTGGATTGGCAGACCCTGCTCAACCGCGAACGCCTCGGAAAGCCAGTGCACAGCCCGGAAGAACTCGGCCGTAGCCCTTTCCATAAAGACCACGACCGCATCATCTTCTCCGGCGCCTTCCGCCGCCTGGGGCGCAAGACCCAGGTGCACCCGGTGTCCAGCAACGACCATATCCACACCCGCCTGACCCACTCCCTGGAAGTCAGTTGCGTCGGTCGCTCCCTGGGCATGCGCGTTGGCGAGACGCTACGCGACGCCCTGCCCGACTGGTGCGATCCCAGCGACCTGGGGATGATCGTGCAGTCGGCCTGCCTGGCCCACGACATCGGCAACCCGCCCTTCGGCCATTCCGGCGAAGACGCCATCCGCCACTGGTTCCAGCAGGCCGCCGGGCGTGGCTGGCTGGACGCGATGAGCGAGGCCGAACGCCAGGACTTCCTCAATTTCGAAGGCAATGCCCAGGGTTTCCGGGTCCTGACCCAGCTGGAATATCACCAGTTCGACGGCGGCACCCGGCTCACCTACGCCACCCTCGGCACCTACCTCAAGTACCCCTGGACCGCGCGCCACGCAGACTCCCTGGGCTACAAAAAGCACAAGTTCGGCTGTTACCAGAGCGAACTGCCGCTGCTGGAACAGATCGCTCACAAGCTGGGCCTGCCGCAACTGGAAGACCAGCGCTGGGCCCGGCATCCGCTGGTGTACCTGATGGAAGCCGCGGACGACATCTGCTACGCCCTGATCGACCTGGAAGACGGCCTGGAGATGGACCTCTTGGAGTACGCCGAAGTCGAGTCCCTGCTGTTGGGGCTGGTGGGCGACGACCTGCCGGAAACCTATCGCCAGCTGGGCCCGGGGGATTCGCGCCGGCGGCGCCTGGCGATCCTGCGGGGCAAGGCCATCGAGCACCTGACCAACGCCGCCGCCCGGGCCTTTGTCGAACAGCAGGACGCCCTGCTGGCCGGCACCCTGCACGGCGATCTGGTGGAGCACATGCATGGCCCGGCCAAGCGTTGCGTGCTCAATGCCAAGGACGTGGCGCGGCGCAAGATCTTCCAGGACAAGCGCAAGACCCTGCACGAGATCGGCGCCTACACCACCCTGGAGATCCTGCTGAACTCGTTCTGCGGCGCGGCACTGGAACAGCATGGCGGCAAGACCCCGTCGTTCAAGAACCGGCGGATCCTCGATCTGCTGGGCAACAACGCGCCGGACCCGAACTGGCCGCTGCACACCTCCTTCCTGCGCATGATCGATTTCATCGCCGGCATGACCGACAGCTACGCCAGTGAAATGGCCCGGGAAATGACCGGGCGTTCAAGCCCGCAATGACCCTCGCCTCGCAAGTGCCTGGCGCCCGCGCCAGGCACTTGATATGACCGGCAACATCCAATCCGCAACTAAGGGATTCCCCTAGCCCGGCCGCAGCAACAGCGGCCGACACACTCCGGACATACGCCAATAGCAGGGGAGAAAATACTCGGCAGTACGGGCTTCGGATTCAAAAGTCCGACTCTAAGGTATTCCCCGAGCAACATGACTGCAATTAACCAATAACAGGATTAGAGCAACTACTCAGGTAGAAAGAGCAACTAGCCGTAAACACTCAGTGTTCAGGTCTTAGATATTGCGCAGCATTCACAAAATCGAACACCTGTTCCTGATTCAACCAAACATCCTACCTTTGCAGATTCTCACAAAATCTCTGGACCCCTTGCCAATCAAGGCCAACAGGAAAATTTTGTTAGCCTTCTATGCATTTACAATTTACGTACAAATCGAGTTTTTAGTTTCGGATAGTCTCGATTTCAACAAGCTAATTCCCCGCTGACCGCCCCCGGATCAATTAATTTCACACTGCGCTGTAACGTTTTCACTGCAACTCACTCAACCCTTTTGTCATACCTGAATCTAGATTGAAGCACCCGGCTCTCACTCAGGAATTGTCACTCGCGAGCACTTGAACATAGGCCACCGATATAGCAATCGACGGCACCTCATATTCACCGTGCAGAACTTAAAGCGACGTCACTAGTTGAGCCTCAACGATCGGCTTTTCTGTTGTTCGTCACTTGGTCTTTTTACAGTAAGGATGCCAAGTGCCCTATTCATCACGCACTGACCGCTCCCTTTTCGCCCTTATGGGCAACGGGTGCCTGGGATTGTGGTTCGGCCTGACCTGCCTGACCCCGGCCCAGGCCCTGGCCGACGTACAACCGGGCCAGGAAGCCCTGCGCCTGCAGCAGCAACAGCAACGCGACCTGCAACAGCTGCAACTGGAACAGCGCCAGCGGCAGATGCAGCGCGGCAGCTTCAGCAGCACCCCGGCTAGCCCCGACCTGCCCCAGCAGCCCGCCAGCGACGCGCGCTGCTGGCCCCTGAGCGGCACCCGCATCGGCGGCGTCAGCCTGTTCGACAAGGCCCGGCTCAATGACTACATCAAGCCGTATGTCGCGCCGTGCATGGGGGTCAACCAGATCAACCAGTTGCTGGCGGCCATCACTCGCCTCTATGTCGAGGCCGGCTATATCGCCAGCCGCCCCTACCTGGCCAGCACCCCAGCCGCCGGGCACAGCCTGGATATCCTGGTGGAGGAAGGCTATGTCGAAGCCATCGAACTGGCCGACCAGAGCCTGCCGGTGTCCCTGGGCGGAGCCTTCCCCGGCATGCTCGGCAAGCCCCTGTACCTGCGGGACCTGGAACAGGGCCTGGATCAACTGAACCGCCTGCGCTCCCTGGACCTGACCGCTGACATCGCCCCCGGCAGCCAGCCCGGCGCCTCGCGGATCATCCTGCGTTCACGCAGCAGCGCCGCGCGCTGGGGCCTCGGCCTGGGTGTGGATAACCTCGGCAGCGCCGGCACCGGGCGTGACCGGCAGTCGATCAACCTCAATCTGGACAGCCCGTTGCAGATCAACGACGCGCTGAACCTGAACTACAGCGACACCCTCAACCACGGCCCGCGCTACAGCCGCAGCAGCAGCCTGTTCTACTCGGTGCCCTACGGCTACTGGACCTACAGCCTGTTCGCCAGCCACGCCGAATACCGCGCGCCGCTGAAGCTGGCCCGCACCACCCTGTACAACAGCGGTCGCACCGACATGCTCAGCGGCCGCGCCGACCGGGTGCTGTGGCGCGACCAGAGCCACCAGCTCAGCGCCAACCTGCAACTGGCCTACAAGGACGTCGACAGCTACCTGCAAAAGGCCCACCTGCAGATCCAGAGCCCGACCCTGACCGTGGCCGAAGCCGGGCTCAATCTGTTCTGGCTCAACAGCGCAGTGTGGAACCTGGATGTCAATTACGCCCAGGGCCTGACCTGGTTCGGCGCCGACCGCGACTCGCAGCAGGTGCAGCGCAACCTGCCCCAGGCGCAGTTTCGCAAGTACCGCGCCGGCCTCAGCCAGTGGCGCAACGGCCAGCTGGGCAACCAGCGCTGGCAGTGGCAGAGCCAGCTCTCGGCGCAGTACAGCCCGGACCCGCTGCCGGCCATCGAACAACTGCTGGGCACTGACGATTCGGCGGTACGCGGCTACCGCCTCAACAGTGCCTCCGGCGCCATCGGCGCGGTGTGGCGCAACACCCTGCGCCTGCCGCTCAACAGCGACCTGCCGCTCAAGATCACCCCGCGTCTGGGCCTGGACAACGGCTGGATCAAGGCCGAGCACGGGGCCCAAAGCAAGCACCTGAGTGGCGCCAGCCTGGGCCTCAACCTGGCCTGGAAAAACCTCCAGGTCGACCTGGACTACCAACGCAGCCTCACCACGCCAGAGGGGTTCCGAACGGAGCCGGAAGTCTGGCTGGCCAGGTTCAGCCTGCAGATTTGATCAACCGCCGATTAGCCTGAAATACCCGATGAACCTGAGCACAACGCGCCGTCGCCCCTCTAGAAGGCAACGCCCGGCTCACCTACTCAGCACGAGGTTCTCATGCCTGACAACACTCATAGATTCAACCTTTCACCCCAGGGCAAATTGCGCTGGACCATCGCCGGCCTGCTGCTGGCGTCCCATCTGCCCCTGGCCCTGGCCGGCGGGATCACCGTGGTCGAAGGCCCCGGCGGCACCCCGCAACTGCAAAACCAGGGCGGCGTGCCCATCGTCAACATCGTCGCGCCCAATGCCGGCGGCCTGTCCCACAACCAGTTCCTGGACTACAACGTCGGGCAACAGGGCGTGGTGCTGAACAACGCCCTGCAGGCCGGGCAGTCGCAGCTGGCCGGGCAACTGGCGGCCAACGCGCAACTGCACGGCCAGGCGGCCAGCGTGATCCTCAACGAGGTGATCAGCCGCAACGCCTCGCAACTCAATGGCGCCCAGGAAATCTTCGGCCGCGCCGCCGACTTCGTGCTGGCCAACCCCAACGGCATCTCGGTCAATGGCGGCAGTTTCATCAACACCCCCAACGCCAGCCTGGTGGTGGGTCGCCCGGAACTGCAGGACGGCAAGCTGCAGGGGCTCAACACCCAGAATGCCCGGGGCCAGCTGGATATCCACGGCGGCGGCCTGCGCAACGCCGAGGGTTCGATCAACCTGATCGCCCCGCGCATCGACAGCCAGGGCGCCCTCAGCGCCCGCGATCAGCTGAATGTCACCGTTGGCCGCAACCAGCTGGACTACCCCAGCGGCCAGGTGCGCAACGTCGACCCTGCGAGCCGCACCCAGGAGCAGCGCATCGACGCCAGCCTGTTCGGCGCCATGCAGGCCGGACGGATCAATATCGTCAGCACCGCTGAAGGTGCCGGGGTGCGCGTCGGCGCAGTCCAGGTGGACGGCCGCGACGGGGTCAAGCTCAGCTCCGCCGGTGATCTGGACATCCGCGGCCAGGCCGTGGACAACAGCCTCGATGCGATCCGCGCCGGGGTGCGCAGCCAGGGCGACATCGAGCTGCACGGCGCCAAGGACCTGACCCTGGCCGCCACCGACGTCAGCGGCCGCAACGTCAAGCTCGATGCCGGGCGCAACCTGACCCTGAGCAGCATCGAAAGCCGCAAGCTCCAGGAAAAACGCCAGCAGTGGGACAAGAGCACCATCGGCATCACCTGGGAAACCTACGACGCCACCCAGACCGATAGCGAAACACGCCAGCACGGGAACAAGGTGCTGGCCCAGCATGACGCCGAGCTGAAATCCGGCGCCGATACCCGGATCCAGGGCAGCAGCGTCGAAGCCGGTCATAACCTCAGCGCCCGCAGCGGCGGCGACCTGCAACTGACCGCCGCCACCGAAACCCAAACCCAGCGCGACCAGGGCCAGCACCGCAAGCACCTGTGGAAGGAAAACTGGGACAACAGCAGCAGCCAGCAGCGCAGCGTCACCAGCCAGCTCAAGAGCGGCCAGCAACTGCAACTCGACAGCCAGCAGAACCTGCGCCTTGAGGGCACCGAGCTGCACAGCCAGGGCGACATCCTGCTCGCCGCCAAGGACGTCGACATCACCAGCGCCAGCCGCCAGCAGAGCCAGAGCAACCAGCATTACTCCGGCGACCTGGTGGGCGGTGGCTTCTTCGGCAAGAACGCCGACGGCGACCAGGGCAAGACCGAGAACCAGGGCAGCAAGGTCAACGCCGACGGCAAGCTGATCGTGCGCGCCGACAGCGTGCGCATCAGCGGCAGCCAGGCCCGGGGCGGCACCCAGGCCAGCGTTATCAGCGACAAGGGTTCATTGACCATCGACGGCGTGCAGGACACCTCCCACCGCAACAGCCACAGCAAGGACAGCAAGTTCTTCGGCATCACCAAGGATGAGAGCCGTCAGCAGCACAAGGACAGCACCACCGTCAGCAGTCAGGTGCGCTCGGACAGCAACCTCAAGTTGCAAAGTGCCGAGGACCTGACCATCAGCGGTTCCCAGGTCGCCGCTGCGGGAGCACTGGACGCCAGCGCCAAGGGCACGATCAAGGTCGCGGCCGCCGCAGACACCCAGCACGACAGCAGCAGCACCCAGAAGCGCGGTTTCGACGCCTACGCCAAGGAAAACGCCCCGGGCACCAGCCAGTACCGGGCCGGGGTGCGTTACCAGGATGAGCAGCGCAACGACAGCAGCGACAGCACCCGGCAACAGGCCTCCAGCCTCACTGGCGGCACCCTGGTGGTCACTGCCGGCGAGGACCTCAAGGTGCAAGGCAGCGACCTTGCGGCCACGGCCGGCGATGCCAGCCTGAGCGGCAAGAATGTGCAGTTGCTGGCTGCGGACAACCAAACCCAGAAGCACAGCGACAGCACCACCACCGGTGGCGGCTTCTACTACACCGGCGGCCTGGACCGCGCCGGCAATGGCCTGGAAGTGGCCCACACCAGCAGCCAGGACAGCAGCAGCAAGAGCACTGCCCAGACCAGCAACATCGCGGCCAGCGGCAACCTGACCATCAACGCCGGCAACCGCCTGAGCACCGAAGGCGCCCAGGTCAAGGCCGGCGGTGCATTGCAGGTCAATGCCGCCGAGATCGACAACCAGGCCGCACACAACAGCGAAAACAGCAGCCACAAGGAAAACAACTGGGCGGTGGATGTGGGCGCCAACGTCGAATACAAGGGCGTTACCCGGCCCATCGAAAAAGCCATCCAGGGCGTGGCCCAGCGCAAGTTCCACCAGCCCGGGGTACTCGATGCCCTGGAACAGCCCAATGTCGGGCTCGATGTGGACGTCAGCCACCAGAACCGCCAACGCAGCGAAAGCACCAGCAGCGCCGTGGTCAGCCAGCTGAGCGGCGCCCAGGTCGCGGTCAAGGCCGACGGCCAACTCAAGGACCAGGGCACCCAGTACCGCGCCACCGACGGCGCCGTGCAGATCAACGCCGGAAGCCTGCTGGCCAGTGCCGCCAGCGATACCCACAGCAGCAGCGAACAGGCGGTGGACGCCAAGGTTGGCGTGCGGGTCTACACCAACACCGGTGAAGACCTGAACATCCGTGGCAGTGGTGCCGGTGGCAGCAGCAACGTCACCAGCAGCACCGAGAAGGCCCAGGTCGGCAGCTACGCCGGCAGCCAGGGCGTGGACATCAAGGTCGGTGGCGATGCCAGCTTCGAAGGCAGCCAGTTCAATGGCGGCCTGGGCGGCGTCAACATCAAGACCGACGGCCAGCTGGCACTCAATCAAGCCAATGACCGCCAGAGCAGCAGCAACTCCAGCCTGCGTGGCGATGCCTCGCTGAGCCTGGGCACCACTCCGGGTAGCAGCGGCACCAACCTGAATGTCGGCGCCGGCTTGCAACTGGATCACAAGAGCCTCGAGCAGCAGGACAGCCAGGCGCGGGTTGCCAGCATTCAGGGCCAGGGGCCGGTCAACCTCAAGAGCGCCGGCGACCTGACGTTGCAAGGCACGCAGATCGGCAACGCCGCGCGTCCCACCGGCGATATCACGCTGGACGCCGGCGGCAAGCTCGACCTGCAAGCCGCGGTGGACACCCACCACAGCCAGGGCAGCAACCTGGGTGGCGGCCTCACGGCCGGTGGCAGCAAGACCAGCAGCGAGCAAAGCAGCGGCAAGAGCGTCAACCTCAGCGCCAACTTCAACATCGGCCGGGTCAATGAAAACGACCAGAGCCAGCGCGGCGCCCAGCTCTACAGCCAGGGCCTGGTGCGACTGGGCAGCGCAGCCGAGGGCGACAGCGCCATTCACCTGCAGGGCACGCGCATCGACGCCGCCAAGGTGGTGCTGGATGCGGCCCAGGGCGGCATCTACCAGGAGTCGGCGCAATCCACCCAGGCCCACAACAACTGGGGCCTGACCCTGGGCGCCGGTGGCAGCATGGGCAAGACCACCCTGGCCGACGCCAGTGAGCACGACACGCCGAAAGTCGATCGTGGGATCAATGCCCGGGTCAAGATCGACGTCGATCAGCGCCAGAACACGACTCAGCACAACAGCCTGATCAAGGCCGATCAGGTGACCCTCAACAGTGCCGGCAACGTGCATCTGGCCGGCGCCAACATCGACGCGCAACGGCTCGACGGGGCCATAGGTGGCGACCTCAACATCGAAAGCCGTCAGGACCGGCTGCGTAACACCCAGGTCAACATCGACGCCAAGCTGGAAGTGGCGAAGAACCAGCCAGGGCTGGTGGACAAGCTGGCCAAGCCGGCCGGTCCGCTCAAGGACGACCTGAAGGCCAAGGCCGAGAAAGGTTTCGACAAACACCGCGAGAAGCTGGAAAACGCCGTCGACAAAGGGGTGGAAAAGGTCAGCTCGGCCAAGGACAGCGTGGTCGCCAAGGCCAGTGACGCCAAGGAACGCCTGGGGGAGAAACTCAGCCGCAGCGGCAGCTACGAGGTCAACCCTGAACCACGCGGCGCCATTGGCAACGGCGTGGACAAGGCCAAGCACTACCTGGCCGACAAGGCCGACGCCGTGGGCAATCGTCTCTCCAGCCTGAAAGAGCGCTTCTGGCCAAAAACCAGCGACAGCTATTCGGTCAGCGAGAAGAACACCGCCGGCAGCAAAGTGGCCAATACCGCTGAAGGCGTGCTGTTTGGCGACAAGAGCGGGCAGACCTCCTATACCCCGACCTTGAACCTGAACGTCAGCCACGAGAGCAAGAACCGCGTGGAACAGGCCTCGGGGATCAGCACCCAGCAAGGCGTCAACCTGAAGGTCAGCGGCGAAACCCGGCTCACCGGGGCGCGCATCGGGGCCAGCGAGGGTCGCGTCGAACTGGGGGGTTCCAAGGTCAGCAAAACCGACCTGGCCGGCTCGGAGTTGCGCGTGGACGTCGGCGCCAACCTGTCCAAGTCACCGGTCAACGTTGCCACGGGCAGCGTGGCCGAATTGACCCGCAAACAGGATGACGCCACCCAGAAGGACCAGGCGTTCAACCTCGGGCCGCTGCGGATCGGCGGCCACACCGACAGCCAGCTGTTGCAAGCCGGCATCGATCAGCAAACACCATGAGGCCCGGGCCGCCCTCCTCGCCGGGGGCGGCCTGCATAGACTTGTGGCGGGGCCTTGGTCGCGTCTTCAGGGGCATCCTGCGCCCCATAGATCCCGCCTTAACTTCACGTGACTGCCAATCGGCTGTAATACCTCCCCTTATTCGTTGTAAGACCTGTCTTAGATTGGGTTTTTCAACACTTTCGCAACTATTTCCGCTCTCGCCGCTGGGCTACTGTTCGGACTTTCCTTTATCGGCAGGAGGCCAACATGGGCTCAGTACTTATCATTGACGATCATCCCGTGATTCGCATGGCGGTGCGTATTCTGCTGGAGCACGAGGGGTATCAGATCATTGGTGAAACCGATAACGGCGTGGATGCCCTGCAAATGGTCCGCGAATGCGAACCCAGCCTGGTGATCCTCGACATCTGCATCCCAAAGCTCGATGGCCTGGAGCTGCTGGAGCGCCTGAGCAACCTGCATCAACCCCTGCGCATCCTGGTGCTGACGGCCCAGTCCGCGGCGCTGTTTGCCAGTCGCTGCATGCGCGCCGGCGCCAGTGGCTATGTGTGCAAGCGCGAAGACCTGAGTGAACTGCTCAGTGCCATCAAGGCCATTTGCAACGGCTACAACTACTTTCCCAGCCAGGCCCTGCACCTTGACCGGCCCGCCCTGGGCGCAACTTTGGAGTTGGCCCAATTCAACTCTTTGAATGATCGGGAGTTGATGGTTCTGCAACTTTTCGCCATGGGCCAGACCAATAAGGAAATTGCCACGGGCATGTTTCTCAGCCACAAGACCGTCAGCACTTACAAGAAGCGCATCATGCAGAAACTGGCCACCACCTCGATGAATGAACTGGTGGACATGGCCAAGCGCAATGAACTGATATGAAGCCCCGGTTCCCGCTACCACGGTCGCAGCGAGCGGCCCGGCGATGATCAACACCCTGCTCCAGCCCGTTGGCGTCATGTCCCTGATGTTTGTGTTGCTGGCTGCCTTGCTCAACCAGGCCCGGCTCTATCGGCAACTGCGCCAGCAACGCCGGCAATTGCAGGCGCTGGCCCGTTCGGCGGAGGCCCTGGAGGCCGACAAGCAGCACGCCGAAGAGGCCGATCGCAACAAGAACCGCTTCCTCGGGCACCTTGGCCACGAACTGCGCACCCCGTTGAACGCCTTGATCGGCTTGCTGGAGCTGGTGCTGCGCCGCACCGGCAGCCGTTCGCCCCAGCACGCGCCGCTGGAGCTGGCACTGGGCGCGGCGGGGGACCTCAAGGAACTGCTGGATGACCTGCTGGACATCAGCCGGATCGAATCCGGCCACCTGCGCCTGAACCCGACCTGGGTCGACCTGCGCGATTGCGTCGAGGGGCAGATCGCTGTGTTCCACGCCCAGGCCCGGCAAAAGCGCCTGGCGCTGGAGCTGGAGTTCAACGCCCCCAGCCCGGAGCCCCAGGTGCTGATCGATGCTCTGCGCTTCAAGCAAGTGCTGGGCAATCTGTTGAGCAACGCGATCAAGTTCACTCAGCAGGGCGAGATCCTGGTCAGGGCGACGTTGCAGCCCACCACAACCCAGGACCGGTACGAGCTGCTGTTGCAGGTGCAAGACAGCGGCATCGGCATTCCCGAGCCGCAACGCCAGGGGCTGTTGCAGCCCTTTGCCCAGATCAACCCCGACAGCCAGTCGCCGCGAAACGGCGCCGGACTTGGCCTGCCCATCAGCCATCAGTTGTGCCGGCAGATGGGCGGCAGCCTGAGCCTGCACGGGCGCAGCGGCCCGGGCTGCGAAGCGCGGGTCAGGCTGCCCCTGAGCGGCCGTGGCGCACGGCCCGCCCAGCCTGATGCGGACGCCGCAGAGCCGCTCCCCGCCTCCACGGTGCCGCTGGATGTGCTGCTGGCGGACGATCACCGCGCCAGCCTGACCCTGTTGCAGGGCCAGCTGGAGTACCTCGGACACCGGGTCACCTGCGCCGAAGACGGGCGCCAGGCCTTCGAGTTGTGGCGCCAGGGCGACTTCGACCTGCTGATTCTCGACTGCAACATGCCATCGATGGACGGCTACCAGCTGGCCGAGGCCATACGCCAACACGAAACCCGCGAGCAGAGGCCGGCGATTACCCTGATCGGCTGCAGCGCCGACAACGACCCGCAAGCGCTCCAGCGCGGCCTGGACGCCGGCATGCATGACTGTCTGGCCAAGCCCCTGAGCCTGGAACGCTTGAGCCGCCGGCTGGCAAGCCTCAAGCCCCGGCCGCGGGCCGACAGTTTCAGCATCCGCACCTTGCGGACCCTGACCCGTGGCAAGCCGCTGTTCGCCCGGCGCATGCTCAACGAGCTGCTGCGCTGCTGCCAGGAAGACCGGCGCCAACTCGCACGGCTCCCGGCCAGTGATCCCCGGGCGTTGGTGGCCCTGGCCCACAAGATCAAGGGCTCGGCGCTGATGGTCAGGGCCGAGTCGTTGCAGGCCGGGTGCGAGGCCCTGGAGCAGGCGTGCCTGCAACCTGTTGCACGGGAGGCGATAAACGCTGCCGTGCGCCGCCTGGACCGGGACCTGGTGCACTTCGCCCAGTCCTTGCACCTTCACCTGGATAACCCGGCACCTCAGCCTCTGAAGGCGCAATCCGGGGAGCAGAAAACCACCGCCCCACAGGTGACGAATCCGCCGTGAAGCCTGCGCTTGCCAGGAAAATAGCAAAAGGCCAGTATTGCCTCGCCACCCGTCACAGCAGACCAAACCCGTCACCTGCAGCCGCCAGGCCAAGGCAGGAACAGCCGGCCTTAACTATGCTTGGGCCTTGACCCTCAGCCTCATGAGCTTCTGGAGAGAATTGCAATGCCGAGCACGCCAAAGCCTGCCCTACGTCGCTTTCCTCTTCATATACACATCAGTGTGATGTTCACCCTGCTGATGCTGCTCACCGGAGTCATCCTGGGGATCTACAACTACCGGCAGACCACCCGCATCATCCTGCAAAGCAGCGAAAAGCTCTTCCAGCGCATCGAACAGGATGTGCAAGGCGACCTGAAGTCCACTTACGAGCCCATCCGCCATCTGCTGCGCCTGCTGGCCGGGGCCCCGGCGACCCAGAGCGGCAACCTTGAACAGCGCCTGGCTCTGCTCAGGCCCTTCAGCCAGTCGCTGCAGGACAACCCGAACCTGGCCTCGTTGTACCTGGGGTATGCCAATGGCGATTTCTTCATGGTGCGGCCCCTGCGCGACGACACGATCCGCAATCAGCGCCAGGCGCCGCCAAACAGTGCCTACGAGGTCTGGAGCATCGAGCGCAATGCCAGCATCGGGCAGACGCACTCGCAATCACTGTTCTTCGATTCGCAGCTGTCCATGATCGGCCGCCTGGAGCACCCGCAGGACGGCTACGACCCTCGCAACCGCGATTGGTTTTCCAACGCCCGCAGCGAAACCGAGCAGATCACCACCGAACCCTACGTCTTCTATTCCACCAACAACGTCGGCACCACCCTGGCCCTGAGCAGCGGCGATCTGGCAGTGATGGGCGCCGACCTGACCCTGGAACAACTGTCCTCGACCCTGGCCAAGCACCGGGTCACCCGCGGCACCGAGATAGCCCTGCTCGACGACAAGGGCAACGTCGTGGCCTATCCCGACAGCGACAGACTGGTCCTGGAGAAACACAGCGCACGCTTGATCAAGGCCAATGCCCTGAACCCGGTGTTCGGCGCGCTGCTGCGAGGCCAGGCGCAGAACGGCCACTTGCAGTCCCAGGGGCGCAGCTGGATCGTCGCCAGCAACCGGATCGCCGAGGGCGGACCGGGCGGTCTGCAACTGGCCTTGCTGGTGCCCGAGGATGAACTGCTGGCCGATGCCTACCGCCTGCGCTGGCAAGGCGCACTGATCACCCTGACCATTCTGCTGCTGTGCCTGCCCTTGGGCTGGCTGATCTCCCGCGTACTGGTGCGGCCACTGCGCGCCCTGGTGCAAGAAGCCGATGCCATCCGCAGTTTCGACTTCAAGGCGCCGATGTCACGCCGTTCACCGGTGCTGGAAGTGGATCAACTGAGCGTGTCCATGGCCAGGATGAAAGACACCCTGGCGAGTTTTTTCGAGATCAATGCCAGCCTGTCGGCGGAAACCCGCTTCGACCCGCTGCTGCAACGAGTGCTGTCGGAAACCGTCAAGCTGGCCCAGGCCAAGGCCGGCCTGATCTACCTCTCTGAAAGCAAGGGCGCGCGCCTGGAGCCCCATGGCCTGATCATCGACGGCGAACATCAGGATCTACCGCGATTCAATATCGCCACCAAGGACCTGACCGACCACAGGCTTCCGGACTGGCTGCGCCAACTCACCGACACTGACACCGTGGTCACCACCCTGGGCTTTGAACAGGCCGGCAGCCTGCAAAGCGTGCTGCTGGCCCTGGACAGTCCCAGCGCCCACTTGCTGGGCCTGCGCTTGCGCAATCGCCATCACGAAATGGTGGGCATGCTCCTGCTGTTTCTGGAAGACAGCGGTGCCGAGGCGGACCTGGACAGACTCAGTCCGGATCGGATCGCCTTTATCCAGGCGGTGTCCGCCACCGCCGCGCTGTGCATCGAGAGCCAGCGCCTGCAGAACAAGCAGAAGCAGTTGCTGGACGCCTTCATTCAACTACTGGCCGGGGCCATCGACGCCAAGAGCCCATACACCGGCGGCCACTGCCAGCGAGTGCCGGCCCTGACCCTGATGCTGGCCGAGGCTGCGGCCGCCAGCGACGACCCGCGGTTCGCCGCCTACCAGCCCACCGACGACGAGTGGGAAGCCCTGCATATTGCGGCCTGGCTGCACGATTGCGGCAAGGTCACGACCCCGGAATACGTGGTGGACAAGGCCACCAAGCTGGAAACCCTGAACGATCGGATCCATGAAATCCGCACCCGCTTCGAAGTGCTCAAGCGCGATGCCTGGATCGATTACTGGCGGGCCGTGGCCGAAGGGGCCGAAGCCAGCGCCCGGGCCGCCGAGCGCGACGAGCGCCTGCGCGCCCTGGACGACGACTTCGCCTTCGTCGCGCGCTGCAACCTGGGGGCCGAGTTCATGGCCGACGCCGACCAGCAGCGCCTGCGGGATATCGCCCAGCGCACCTGGAGCCGGACCCTGGATGATCGCCTGGGGGTTTCCTGGGAAGAGCTGAAGCGCCAGGAGCGCACCCCGGCGCCCAGCCTGCCGGTGCAGGAACGGCTGCTGGCGGACAAGCCCGAACACCTGCTGGAGCGCAGCGCCGTGGAGGTCATGACCGCGGACAATCCCTGGGGGTTCAAGCTCCAGGTGCCGGCCCACAAGTACAACCGGGGCGAGCTGTACAACCTGAGCGTGCCCCGGGGCACGCTGACCGCCGAGGAGCGCTATGTGATCAATCACCACATCGTGCAGACCATCATCATGCTCAACCACCTGCCCTTCCCCAGCCACCTGCAGAACGTGGCGGAGATCGCCGGCGGCCATCACGAGAAAATGGACGGCAGCGGCTACCCCAAGCAGCTCAAGCGCGAACAGATGAGCCTGCCGGCGCGGATGATGGCCATTGCCGATATCTTCGAAGCCCTGACCGCCGCGGACCGCCCCTACAAGAAGGGCAAGACCCTCAGCGAAGCGCTGAACATCATGGCCATGATGTGCCGCGACGCCCACATCGATCCCGAATTGTTCGAGCTGTTTCTCCAGCAGCAGATCTATCAGCGCTACGCCGAGCGCTTCCTGGTGCCGGAGCAGATCGATGCCGTGGATCGGGAAGCGCTGTTGAAAAAGGCAGGGTTGACCGCCTGATGGCGGTCAGCAGTCACTCAGGCGCAGGAAGATCGCCGCCAGTTGTTCGATACCGGCCTGGTCCGCCGGGCTGAAGCGGGCCAGCTTCGGGCTGTCCAGGTCGAGCACGCCGATCAGCCGGCCGTCCTTGACCAGGGGCACCACCAGCTCGCTGTTGGACGCGCTGTCACAGGCGATGTGTCCGGCAAAGGCATGCACATCCTCGACCCGCTGAGTCTGCAGGGTGGCCGCGGCCGTGCCGCAGACGCCACGACCGAAGGGAATCCGCACGCAGGCGATCTGACCCTGGAACGGGCCCAGCACCAGTTCCTGGTTGCGGTTGAGGTAGAAGCCGGCCCAGTTCAGGTCGTCGAGCTGGCTGAACAGGAACGCCGAGAACTGCGCCGCATTGGCGATGAAGTCGCGCTCATCGGCCAGCAGCGACTCCAACTGGGCACACAGCAGCCCATAGCCGTCCAGACCTTGGCCGGCACTTTGCAAATCGATCATGCTTTTTGCTCCAACAACTGCAAGCCCACCCAATAGCGGGCAAATTGATAGGCACACCGGCCGTTGCGGTTGCCCCGCCCGGTGGCCCAGCGTACCGCCAGAATGTCCAGCTCCTCGGTGCGCTGCCAGCTCAAGCCGGCCTTGCGCGCCAGCTCGCCGATCCAGTGTTCCACCACATTGAGAAAGTGTTCCTGAGTGAAGGGATAGAACGACAGCCACAGGCCGAAGCGGTCCGACAGGGCGATCTTGTCTTCCACCGCTTCGCTGGGGTGCAGCTCGCCATCGACGCGCTTCCAGTTCTCGTTGTCGCTTTCTTTTTCCGGCACCAGGTGCCGACGGTTCGAGGTGGCGTACAACAGCACGTTTTCCGGGGCCTGTTCCAGGGAGCCGTCGAGCACGCTCTTGAGCACTCGGTAATCGCCCTCGCCGGCCTCGAACGACAGGTCATCGCAGAACAGCACGAAACGCTGGGGCAGCTTGACCAGTTGCTCCACCACCCGCGGCAGGTCCGCCAGGTGATCACGTTCGATCTCGATCAAGCGCAGGCCGCCCTTGGCATGTTCGGCCAGCAAGGCGCGCACCAGGGAGGATTTACCGGTGCCACGCGAACCCCAAAGCAGCGCATGGTTGGCCGGCAGGCCATCGAGGAACTGCCGGGTGTTGCGCGCCAGTTGCTCGCGCTGCTTGTCGACCCCGATCAGATCGCTCAAGCGCATGTCCAGGCTGACCTCCAGCGGCAGCAGGAAGCCGCTGCGGCCTTCGCGCTGCCAGCGCGCGGCCAGGCACTGGTTCCAGTCGATGCTCTGGCGCAGGGTCGGCAACAGCGGTTCGATCCGGGCCAGCACGGCGTCGGCACGTTCAAGAAATGCATTCAATCGGGCATCCACGGCTTTTCCTCAGGCACGTTCAAGGTAATGATGCGGCACACAGACCAAACGCCGTCCTGATCAAAGGGTCTATCGCCTTGTCAGCTGCTGCCGAACCGACCGGCAACCAAAGATGATCAGCTATGCTTGCGCAGCGAAGGGAAACGAAAGTGGTTCAGCCCCCCATGGATATCAAGTTCACCAACCGCCTGTCCTATAAACAGGCCCGGCTCACCGTGCTGGTGGGTTTCATTCTGGGGACCGCGCTCAGTCTGCTGCAAATCGGCATCGATTATGCCAGTGAAGACGCCTCCATCAATCGCGAAATCCAGTCATTGCTGGAAATCAGTCACAACCCGGCCTCGCGCATTGCCTACAACATCGACGCCGAACTGGCTCAGGAGCTGACCCTGGGTCTGTTGCGCTCACCGGCGATCATTCGCGCGCAATTGATCGACAACAACAACACCCTGCTGGCCAACGTCGAGCGCCCGCCGCAACAGAGCGGCTACCGGGCCCTGAGCGACTTCCTGTTCGGCGCCGACCGTCAGTTCGAGGACCGCCTGTACCTGAGCCACCTGCCGGACGAATCCCTGGGCACCCTGCATCTGGACGTGGACACCTATGCCTTCGGCAGTCGCTTCCTGCGCCGCGCCGAAGTCACCCTGATCAACGGTTTTGCCCGCAGCCTGATCCTCACCGGGATTCTCCTGGCCTTGTTCTACGTGATGCTGACCAAGCCGTTGGTGGGGGTGATCCGCGAGCTCAGCAGCCGCGACCCGCGCAGCCCGCAACAGGCGCCGCTGGAGTTTCCCCCGGGACATGAGAACGATGAAGTCGGGGTGCTGGTCAAGGTCGCCAACCAGCAGTTCGAGATCATGGCCACGGAAATCCAGCAGCGCCGCATTGCCGAGAACCGCCTGACCGAGTACCTGGGGCAGCTGGAAAACATCGTCTCGGCGCGCACCACCGAGCTCAAGGCGAGCAACGCCCGGCTCAGCCAATCCAACGAGGAACTGGAACTTGCCCGACGCACCGCCCTGGACATGGCCCAGGCCCGCGCCGCGTTCCTGGCCAACATGAGCCACGAGATCCGCACCCCGCTCAATGGCTTGCTGGGGATGATCGCCCTGGCCCTGGACAGTCCTCTGAACCCCGAACAGCGCCAGCAGCTGTCCATCGCCCACGACTCCGGCAAGGTGCTGGTGGAACTGCTCAACGATATTCTCGACATGTCCAAGTTCGACGCCGGGCAGCTGGAGCTGGAGCGCATTCCCTTCGACCTCGGGGTGCTGGTGGAGGACACCGCCAACCTGTTGTCGCAGAACGCGGCGGCCGGCGTGGAACTGGCCTGCCTGATCGCTCCGGACTTTCCAGCGCTGGTGCTGGGAGATCCGATGCGGGTGCGGCAGATCGTCAGCAACCTGCTGTCCAACGCCCTCAAGTTCACGCGCTTCGGCCGGGTCGATGTGCGCCTGAGCACCCTGGGTGACGGGGTGCGCATCGAGATCTGCGACACCGGCATCGGCATCGCCCAGGAAGCCCAGGTGAAGATTTTCCAACCCTATACCCAGGCGGGCGCCGGCATTACCCGTCAGTACGGAGGCACCGGCCTGGGGCTGGCGCTGACCAACAACCTGTGCGAGGCCATGAACGGGCGCCTGAGCATCAGTTCGGAGGTCGGTTTTGGCAGTCAGTTCTGCGCCGACTTGCCGCTGCCTTGCCATACCCCTTCAGCCCCCCCGCCGGCCTTGTCCGGAAAGGTCGTGGGCATTACCGAGGCCGGAAGCGGCCTGGCCGAATTGCTCGATTCGCTGCTGCCGACCTGGGGCCTGGACTACCGGCGCTACGACATCGAAACCTCCCTGGCCGGGGTCAATCCCGATCTGTTGATCACCGATTGCCCGGAATGCCTGTTTGGCCTGCGCCCGGCCATTACCGCGCCGATCCTGCTGGTGACCGCCTATGGCAGCTTCCTGCCCAGCGAAGAGGCCAGCGCCCTGGCGCCACTGCAGCAACAGGCCCGCCCCCTGGCGCGCAATGCCTTGTATCAGACCCTGCGCCGCTCGTTGCAGGCGGAAACCATCACCCTCAATGACGCCCAGTTGGACATGCCGACGCAGATCCGCCGGGCCGAGATTCTGCTGGTGGAAGACAACCCGGTGAACCAGCTGGTGGCCAAGGGCATGCTGAGCAAGCTCGGCTGTGCGGTGACCGTGGCCGCCCACGGTGCCGAAGCCCTCAACCAGCTGGAGCACAACCGCTTCGATCTGGTGCTGATGGATTGCAACATGCCGGTCATGGACGGTTACGAGGCCAGCCGGCAGATCCGTCGCAGCGGACGCTGGCCGGACCTGCCGATCATTGCCCTGACCGCCAACGCCATGCCCGAGGAGCGTGAACGCTGCCGGGCCGCGGGCATGAGCGACTACCTGGCCAAGCCGTTTCGCCGCGAGGAACTGATCGCCCTGCTGGACCAGTGGGTGCCGACTACGACACGGCTCTGATCTGCCGCAACAGGTGATCGAGGCCGTCGCGCAAGGGATCCAGGTTGTCGAGGTTGACGCCGCTGTCGCACAACAGCGCCGCCTTGAGCGGCGGCACCTGATCACGCAGCGCCAGTCCGGCTTCGCTCAGGCTCAGGTGCACTTCGCGCTCATCACGCCCGGAACGTTGACGCTGCACCAATTGCAATTGCTGCAAACGCTTGAGCAGCGGGGTCAGGGTTCCGGAGTCCAGCAACAGGCGCTCCCCCAGCGCTTTGACGGTCGGCTGCGGCACCGGCGTCGCCTGCCACTCCCACAGCACCAGCATCACCAGATACTGCGGGTAGGTCAGGCCCAGGCGGTCGAGCATCGGCTTGTAGCCACGCACCACCGCCCGCGAAGCGGCGTACAGCTTGAAGCACAGCTGGCGGTCGAGCTGGAGGGAAGAATCCACGGGCAAATCGTTCATTTGAGCAGGGCTTCGATCTCGCGGCTAAGGTCCTGGGGCTTGGTCGCCGGAGCGAAGCGCTTGACCAGCTTGCCGTCCCGACCAATCAGGAACTTGGTGAAGTTCCACTTGATGCCCTGGGAACCGAGGACACCGGGCGCGCGCTGCTTCAACTGGACGAACAGCGGGTGGGCCGCAGCGCCATTGACATCGATCTTCTTGAACAGCGGGAAGCTGACGCCGTAGTTCAGCTCGCAGAACTCGGAAATAGCCCCTTCGTCGCCCGGTTCCTGCTTGCCGAACTGGTTGCAGGGAAAACCCAGCACTACCAGGCCCTGGTCCTTGTAGGTCTGCCACAGCTCCTCAAGCCCCTTGTACTGCGGGGTGAAGCCACACTTGCTGGCGGTATTGACCACCAGCACGGCCTTGCCGGCGAAGTCCGCCAGGGTCTTGTGTTCGCCTTTGATGGTGGTGCAGGGAATAGTCAGCAGCGAGTCGGTCATGGCAGCAATTCCACTCAAGATAAGAGCCGATAAAAATAGCGCCCAATTAAATTGCGTGCAATTTAATTGATGAAAAGGCGACTGCACGAGTCGCCTTGCTGCCTAGCGCGGCAGCAGATCCAGGCACACCGAGTTGATGCAGTAACGCAGGCCGGTGGGTGGCGGACCGTCCGGAAAGACATGACCCAGGTGGGCATCGCATTTGGCACAGACCACTTCGGTGCGGATCATGCCGTGGCTCATGTCACGGATCTCGACCATGGCGCTGTCGGCAATCGGCTCGTAGAAACTGGGCCAGCCACAACCGGAGTCGAATTTGGCCCGGGAGTCGAACAAAGGCTCATTGCAGCAGATGCAGTGATAGACCCCATCGGTTTTGGTGGCGTTGTACTTGCCCGAGAACGGGCGTTCGGTGCCTTTGAGCCGGCAGACGTTGTACTGCTCCGGATCGAGCATCGCCCGCCATTCTTCCAGGGTTTTTTCCAGCTTTTCCATGGTCCTTCCTCTGCAACGGAAAAAGCCCGATCTGTGTCTTTTCCACGGATCGGGCGGCACGTATGATTGCGCCTCGTCAGACGCCAGTCTGGCAGCCGCGTTACACCCATTCAAACGGATTTTGCCGCAACCGGTACGGGCTACAGGCCGGTGTGACACGGCAGGATTCCCAGTACGGTAGTTCACCCTCCGCCTGGATCGTTCATTTTCGGGAACACATCGCCATGCAGGTCAGCAAATCGAACAAGCTCGCCAACGTCTGTTATGACATTCGCGGCCCAGTGCTCAAGCACGCCAAACGCCTGGAAGAGGAAGGCCATCGCATCCTCAAGCTGAACATCGGCAACCCGGCGCCCTTTGGTTTCGAGGCGCCGGACGAGATTCTCCAGGACGTGATCCGCAACCTGCCCACTGCCCAGGGCTACAGCGACTCCAAGGGCCTGTTCAGTGCGCGCAAGGCGGTGATGCAGTACTACCAGCAAAAGCAGGTGGAAGGCATCGGCATTGAAGACATCTACCTGGGCAACGGTGTTTCCGAACTGATCGTGATGGCCATGCAGGCCCTGCTCAACAACGGCGACGAAGTGCTGGTACCGGCCCCGGACTATCCGCTGTGGACCGCCGCGGTGAGCCTGGCCGGCGGCAACCCGGTGCACTACCTGTGCGACGAGCAGGCCAACTGGTGGCCGGACCTGGCCGACATCAAGGCCAAGATCACCCCGAACACCAAGGCCCTGGTGATCATCAACCCGAACAACCCCACCGGCGCCGTGTACCCCAAGGAAGTGCTGCTGGGCATGCTGGAACTGGCCCGCCAGCACAACCTGGTGGTGTTCTCGGACGAGATCTACGACAAGATCCTCTACGATGACGCCGTGCACATCTGCACCGCCTCCCTGGCACCGGACCTGCTGTGCCTGACCTTCAACGGTCTGTCCAAGTCCTACCGCGTGGCCGGTTTCCGTTCCGGCTGGGTGGCCATTTCCGGTCCCAAGCAGCATGCCCTGAGCTATATCGAAGGCATCGACATGCTGGCCAACATGCGCCTGTGCGCCAACGTGCCCAGCCAGCACGCGATCCAGACGGCCCTGGGCGGCTACCAGAGCATCAACGACCTGGTGCTGCCGCCCGGCCGCCTGCTGGAGCAGCGCAACCGCACCTGGGAGCTGCTCAACGACATTCCCGGGGTCAGCTGCGTGAAACCCATGGGCGCGCTGTATGCCTTCCCACGGATCGACCCGAAAGTCTGCCCGATCCATAACGACGAGAAGTTCGTTCTCGACCTGCTGCTTTCGGAAAAACTCCTGGTGGTCCAGGGCACCGCGTTCAACTGGCCTTGGCCGGATCACTTCCGCGTGGTCACCCTGCCGCGGGTCGACGACCTGGAACAGGCCATTGGTCGGATCGGAAGTTTCCTCAAGTCCTACCGCCAATAATCCGAATCACGCAGTGCGATCCTTACCCGGTCGCACTGCGATTAATTCAGCAACACATCTTCGCTGCCCTGCACCACGCCCCTTCTATAAGCTTGCACTTTCCGCCTGGCCTATTGTCACAAAGTCTGCACCGCAGCCGGTTGCTTGCCCCGTCCGACAATCGCCCGCGCAGCGCCAATGCATGCGTCTAGCCCCGGGGCTAGACGACACAGTTTGAAATAGAAGCCGTATTGAATAGGCCGTTGCCGCACCTTATATACCCCGCAGTACGCTACATCTTTAGCTTGAGGAGATTTCTACAACCATGATGCGAATCCTGCTGTTTTTGGCCACTAACCTTGCGGTCGTGCTGATTGCCAGCATCACCCTGAGCCTTTTCGGCTTCAACGGGTTCATGGCGGCCAATGGGGTTGATCTCAACCTCAATCAGCTGCTGATTTTCTGTGCCGTCTTTGGTTTTGCCGGTTCGCTGTTCTCGCTGTTCATCTCCAAGTGGATGGCGAAGATGAGCACCAGCACACAGATCATCACTCAACCGCGCACCCGCCATGAGCAATGGTTGTTGCAAACCGTTGAGCAACTGTCCCGCGAAGCCGGGATCAAGATGCCCGAAGTCGGTATTTTCCCGGCCTACGAGGCCAACGCCTTCGCCACCGGCTGGAACAAGAACGACGCTCTGGTGGCGGTCAGCCAGGGCCTGCTGGAACGTTTCTCGCCCGATGAAGTGAAAGCCGTACTGGCCCACGAGATCGGTCACGTTGCCAACGGCGACATGGTGACCCTGGCGCTGATCCAGGGCGTGGTGAACACCTTCGTGATGTTCTTCGCGCGGATCATCGGCAACTTCGTCGACAAGGTGATCTTCAAGAACGAAGAAGGCCAGGGCATTGCCTACTACGTGGCGACCATCTTCGCCGAGCTGGTCCTGGGTTTCCTGGCCAGCGCCATCGTCATGTGGTTCTCGCGCAAGCGTGAATACCGTGCCGACGAAGCCGGTGCCCGCCTGGCCGGCACCAACGCCATGATCGGCGCCCTGCAGCGCCTGCGTTCGGAACAAGGCCTGCCGGTGCATATGCCCGACACCCTGAACGCCTTCGGCATCAATGGCGGCATCAAACAGGGTCTGGCTCGCATGTTCATGAGCCACCCGCCGCTGGAAGAGCGTATCGACGCCCTGCGTCGTCGCGGCTGATCCACTGCAAGGCACTACCCAAAAGGGCGACGCGAGTCGCCCTTTTGCTTGGCCGCTAAAAACCTATCCCGCCGCGCCCTGCTTGCTCAGGCGATAGACCCGCTCCACCAGCCGGGTCACACCGCCCTGAAGAAACTTCCAGCTCTCTCCCAGAATGTCGCGCTCCGTTTCCACCTGCAGTTGCCAGGCATCCCCCAGGCGCTGGCGAACTTCATCGTCGAGCACCGCGAATGGCGGCCCGTCCAGTTGCTCCTGGGCGTAGTCCATGGTTATCAGCAACCCCTTGCTGCCCTCCGGCAACAGGCCATTGAGGTGGGCGCTGTAGCGCTGCCGCATCGGCGGCGGCAAGGCGATCATGGCCGCACGGTCGTACAGGGCTGTGCAACCCGCCGCGTCCTCGGCAGTCAGGGCAAAGAAATCGCCGCACCAGAGCTGAATGGGCCCGCTGGCGTAGACCTTGAACTCCCCATGCTGGCTGATCTGCGGCTGCAGCTGATGCTCACGAAAGAAATCCTCCACCGCCTTTTCCGCAAGCTCAATGCCCAGCACCTCGAACCCTTGGTCGGCGAGCCAGATCAGGTCCAGGCTCTTGCCGCACAACGGCACCAGCACTCGGGTTTGCGGCGCCAGGCCCAGGGCCGGCCAATACTGCTGCAGGTAAGGGTTGACCTCTGCCAGGTGAAAGCCAATCTGATCCCGCTCCCAGCGTTTTTGCCAAAAGTCCGCTTGCATGAGAAGTCCTTAAAATTCGATCAAAAAGCGCTAAAACTTATATTAGATTTAGATCAATGATCTGATTGAAGATGGCGCATCTTAACCTTCAGGACCTTCCTCATGCTCCCCAGCCTGTTCATCTCCCATGGTTCTCCCATGCTGGCCCTGGAACCCGGCGCCAGTGGCCCTGCCCTGGCTCGCCTGGCCGCCGAACTGCCAAGACCCAAGGCGATCCTGGTGGTTTCGGCTCACTGGGAAAGCCAGGACCTGCGGGTCAGCGCCAGCCCGCACCCGGAAACCTGGCACGATTTCGGCGGTTTTCCCGCAGCGCTGTTCGCTGTGCAATACCCGGCCCCCGGCAGCCCGGAACTGGCCGCCCAGGTGGTGCAACTGCTCCAGGCCGATGGCCTGTCGGCACAACTGGACAGCCAGCGCCCCTTCGACCATGGCGCCTGGGTACCGCTGTCACTGATGTATCCGCAGGCGGATATCCCGGTGGTCCAGCTCTCGCTGCCCAGCCGCCTGGGCCCGGCGTTGCAGACTCGCATCGGCCACGCCCTGGCGATCCTGCGGCAACAGGGCGTGTTGCTGATCGGCTCCGGCAGCATCACCCACAACCTGCGGGAGCTGGACTGGCATGCAGGTCCAGAAAGCGTCGAGCCCTGGGCCAAGGCCTTTCGTGACTGGATGATCGAGAAGCTGGCGGCCAATGATGAAGCGGCCCTGCATGATTACCGGCAGCAGGCACCGAATGCCGTGCGCAGCCATCCCAGCGATGAGCACCTGCTGCCGCTGTACTTCGCCCGCGGCGCCGGTGGCGAATTCAGCGTGGCCCACCAGGGCTTCACCCTGGGCGCCCTGGGCATGGACATCTACCGCTTTGGCTGATGCCTGACCGGCAGGCAGCTACAAAACCCTGCAGGAGCCGGCTTGCCGGCGAACAGTCCCAGCCCAAACTCCAGGTAAAAAAAATCCCCGAACCAGTCGGGGATTTTTTATGCCTGATCAATCAGCCCGAGGGCGGATCAATCTTCGCGGTAGCGACGCAGCTTCAGCTGCTTGCCGGCAACGCGAGTGTCCTTGAGCTTGGTCAGCAGACGATCAAGACCGTCTTCTGGCAGCTCGACCAGACTGAAGCTGTCACGCACCTGGATGCGACCGATGGCTTCACGGGCCAGGCCGCCTTCGTTGAGGATCGCGCCCAAGAGGTTCTTGGCAGCGATACCGTCACGGGCACCCAACGCAGTACGGCAGCGAGCACGGCCTTCGCCCAGAGGCATTGGCGCACGACGCTCACGGTCACCACGATCAGGACGATCGCCGGAACGCTCAGGACGATCACCACGTGGCGCGCTGTTAGGCACCAGTGGACGCTCTTTCTCGATGGCTGCCAGGTTCAGTGCTTGGCCGTTGGTGGCCTTGCGCAGCAGGGCCGCGGCCAGGGCGCGCGGGCTGCAACCGATGTCGGCAGTCAGGCGATCCAGCAGTTCACCGTGGGTGGCTTCAGCGTCAGCCACCAGCGGCGACAGGCTGTTGGTCAGCTTCTTGATGCGCGCATCGAGAACAGCCTGGGCGTCCGGCAGGCGAACCTCGGCAACCTTCTGCCCGGTCACACGCTCGATCACTTGCAGCATGCGGCGCTCACGCGGAGTCACCAGCAGCAGCGCGCGGCCTTCGCGACCGGCACGGCCGGTACGGCCGATACGGTGCACGTAGGATTCCGGATCGTATGGCATGTCCACGTTGAAAACGTGGGTGATGCGCGGAACGTCCAGACCACGAGCGGCGACGTCGGTGGCCACAACGATGTCCAGACGGCCATCCTTGAGGGAGTCGATCACGCGCTCACGCTGGTTCTGGGCGATGTCACCGTTCAGCGCAGCGGCTTTGTAGCCTTTGGCTTCCAGGGCACTGGCCAGATCCAGGGTCGCTTGCTTGGTGCGCACGAACATGATCAGGGCGTCGAAATCTTCAACTTCCAGCAGGCTCAGAACGGCAGAGGTCTTCTGGTCAGCGTGAACCAGCAGGTGCGCCTGCTCGATCGCGGTGACGGTCTGGGTCTTGCTCTGGATCTTGACGTGTTTCGGGTCTTTCAGGTGACGCTCGGCAATGGCCCGGATCGACTGCGGCAGGGTGGCCGAGAACAGTACGGTCTGGCGGGACTCAGGCATGGCCTTGAAGATGACTTCCAGGTCATCCATGAAGCCTAGCTTGAGCATTTCGTCGGCTTCGTCGAGAACCAGGTGGTTCACGGTGGCCAACACTTTTTCGTCGCGACGCAGGTGGTCGCACAGACGGCCCGGCGTGGCGACAACGATCTGTGCGCCATTCCGGATTGCTTTCAGTTGTGGGCCCATCGGCGCACCGCCGTAGACGGCCACAACAGTCACGCCCGGCATTTGCTTGGCGTAGGTTTCGAAAGCGGTTGCAACTTGTAGCGCCAACTCACGGGTTGGGGCCAGGATCAGAGCTTGCGGCTCGCGCTTGGACGGATCAATGCGGTGCAGGATAGGCAGGGCAAAGGCAGCGGTTTTACCGGTACCGGTTTGCGCCTGGCCAATCATATCGTGCCCGGCAAGGATGATCGGGATCGACTGCTGCTGAATAGCCGAAGGCTCTTCATAGCCGGTAGCGACTACTGCAGCAACAATATTGGGATGAAGTTCAAGAGCGGCGAAGCCGCCGATTTCCTGGGTCATGGGTCTGCCTCTAAGTGCATCCGCAAAGACCCATGCTCCAAAGCTGCGCATGCCGTGTAAGACTCAAGAGTCACCCTGGCAGCTTTGTCGGCGGGGATTTGCGAAAACGATTGGATGAATGGATCGTCAAGGATAGTCCGCGCAGCGGACAAGCAGCCGAAGCTGACTTCGGGGAATTGCATTACCTAAACGTGGCCCGGCTAAAGGCCGGCGCGCACTATACCGGAATTACTCAAAAAAGGGAGTTTTTTTTATCGGAAAAATCCGCTGAACGCCCGATGGTCACGGGCTTTGCGCAGACTCGAAGGGCGCGCTATTTTGCTTGGGCCCGCCGCTGTTGGTCGCCGCCGCTAAAACGATTCACCCTGGTGCTTGAAAGCCGTCTCGCCCATTCCCTCTTCCCCCCTTGAGGATCGCGCCCATGAATCAGCCCAGTGCCAGCCGTGTCAGCCGCGAACTGCGCGGTCATCTCTTCCTGATCGGCCTGGATCGGGTCGCCAAGCGCAATGCCTTCGACCTGGAGCTGCTCAACCAGCTGAGCCTGGCCTACGGCGAGTTCGAAGCCAGCAGCCAAGCGCGGATCGCCGTGGTGTTCGGCCACGGCGAACACTTTACCGCGGGGCTGGACCTGGCCAATGTCGGTGCCACCCTGGCCCAGGGCTGGCAGGCACCACCCGGCGGCTGCGACCCTTGGGGCGTATTCGCCGGACCGCGGGTGAGCAAGCCGGTGATCGTCGCCGTGCAGGGTTACTGCCTGACCATCGGCATCGAGCTGATGTTGGCGGCGGACATCAATCTGTGCGCCAGCAATACCCGCTTTGCCCAGATGGAAGTACAGCGCGGGATATTTCCCTTCGGCGGCGCGACCCTGCGCCTGCACCAACTGGCCGGCTGGGGCAATGCCATGCGCTGGTTGCTCACCGGTGACGAGTTCGATGCCCACGAAGCCCTGCGTCTGGGATTGGTGCAGGAGGTGATGGCCAGTGAAGACCTGCTGCCCCGGGCCGTCGAGCTGGCCGAGCGCATCGCCCGGCAGGCACCGCTGGGAGTGCAGGCGACGCTGATGTCGGCGCGTCAGGCCCGGCTTGAGGGCGAAACCCTGGCCGCTCAAGGCCTGCCACCGCTGGTGCACAAGCTGATGAACAGCGAGGACGCCAAGGAAGGGGTGCGAGCGATGATCGAGAAACGCCCCGGGGTGTTCAAGGGCTGTTGAACAGGCCGGCCGGCGATTGTCTTCGCCGGCCAGCGGTTTCCTGCCAAGGGCTTACGTGGCGGGGCGAATGGCCTTGATCAGCGGTTGCAGGGAGTAGCCCAGGCGCGGGGCCAGGGCTTCGGCCCGGGCGTTCAGAGCTGGCAGGTCGAGCTGCTGATCGAGATCGGCAGGCACGATCAAAATCACGTTGCCCTCCTTCACCGGCAGTTCCCAGTAATGCCGGTGATAGAGCCCGCGCAACAAAGCGGCACCCAGGGGCTTGCCATCATCGGTGGCCCATTGGTTGATCACCAGCCAGCCACCGGGGTTGAGGCGCTTCTGACAGTTTTCCAGAAAGCCCCAGGCCAGATGGCCGACGCCGGGGCCAACATCGGTATACAGGTCGACGAAGATCAGGTCGGCGGATTCTGCGCTGTCCAGCAGCTCCAGGGCATCGCCGATTCTTATATATAGACGCGGATCGTCGTCCAGCCCCAGGTACTCGATGGCCAGGCGCGGCACATCCGGACGCAGTTCGATGGCCTCGACGTCTTCCAGCGGCAGGAACTTCAGGCAGGCCTGGGTCAGGGTCCCGGCGCCCAGGCCGAGAAACAGCGCGCTCTCCGGCGCCTCATGACACAGGGCACCGATCAGCATGGCTCGGGTGTAGTCGTACTCCAGCCAGCTGGGGTCGGCGGTGAACACGCAGCTTTGCTCGATGGCGTCGCCAAATTCGAGGAAGCGGTAGTCCGCCACTTCCAATACCCGAATCATGCCGAACTGGTCATGAACCTCGGCGAGCACACGCTCGACGCGCTCCTCAGTCATTTCATCTCCTAGTCGCGGGGCCCGCAATCAGGCCGGCGCGAGAAACCAACCGCTCGGCAGCGAGCGGGAAAGGCGCGATTGTCGGCCAAGCGAGAGGAGCAGGTCACGCACTAATTTGCTGCTAACATGCCCCTCCCACCGTAAAGCACTCGAGTCCGCGATGAGCCAACCCTGGAGCCCCGACAGCTGGCGCGCCCTGCCGATCCAGCAACAACCCCAGTACCCCGACGCCGCGCATCTGCTGCAGGTCGAGCAGACCCTGGCCAGTTATCCACCGCTGGTGTTTGCCGGTGAAGCCCGGGAGTTGCGCCGCCAGTTCGCCGAAGTCACCCAGGGTCGGGCCTTCCTGCTGCAGGGCGGCGATTGCGCCGAAAGCTTTGCCGAATTCTCCGGGGCGAAGATCCGCGACACCTTCAAGGTGCTGTTGCAGATGGCCATCGTCATGACCTTTGCCGCCGGCTGCCCGGTGGTCAAGGTCGGACGCATGGCCGGCCAGTTCGCCAAGCCGCGCTCGGCCAACGACGAAACCATCAACGGTGTGACTCTGCCGGCTTACCGTGGCGACATCGTCAACGGCATCGGCTTCGATGAAAAAAGCCGGGTACCGGACCCGGACCGCCTGCTGCAGTCCTATCACCAGGCCACGGCCACCCTGAACCTGCTGCGGGCCTTCGCCCAGGGCGGCTTTGCCGACCTGCACCAGGTGCACAAGTGGAACCTGGACTTCATCGCCAACTCGGCCCTGGCCGAAAAATACAGCCAACTGGCCGACCGCATCGATGAAACCCTGGCCTTCATGCGCGCCTGCGGCATGGACAGCTCGCCGCAACTGCGCGAAACCAGCTTCTTCACCGCCCACGAAGCGCTGCTGCTCAATTACGAAGAAGCCTTCGTGCGTCGCGACAGCCTGACCAACGACTACTACGACTGCTCGGCGCACATGCTGTGGATCGGCGACCGCACCCGCCAGCTCGACGGTGCCCACGTCGAGTTCCTGCGCGGGGTGAACAACCCGATCGGGGTCAAGGTCGGCCCGAGCATGAACACCGAGGAACTGATCCGCCTGATCGACATCCTCAACCCGAGCAACGATCCTGGGCGCCTGAACCTGATCGTGCGCATGGGCGCCCACAAGGTCGGCGACCACCTGCCGCAGCTGATTCGCGCGGTGGAGCGCGAAGGCAAGCAGGTGCTGTGGAGCTCGGACCCGATGCACGGCAACACCATCAAGGCCAGCAGCGGCTACAAGACCCGGGATTTCGCGCAGATCCTCACCGAGGTCAAGGAGTTCTTCCAAGTGCATCAGGCCGAAGGCAGCTATGCCGGCGGTATCCATATCGAGATGACCGGGCAGAACGTCACCGAATGCATCGGCGGCGCCCGGCCGATCACCGAAGACGGCCTGTCGGACCGCTATCACACCCATTGCGACCCGCGGATGAACGCCGACCAGTCGCTGGAACTGGCCTTCCTGATCGCCGAGACGCTCAAGCAGGTCAAGCGTTAAGAAGCGCTTTCGCGGGCCAGCCCGCTCCTACAAGGGCAGCGTAGGAGCGGGCTTGCCCGCGAAGCTCTTCACGCCATGACCTCACGCAGACGGCGCGCGCCATCACGCTGGCAATGGAGCTGAATCTGTTCCAAGCCCAGCCAGTCGGCCATGTGCCGCAGCTGCCTGGCCAACGCCACAATCCCCTCCTCGTCCAGGCCCGGCTGCTCCTCATGCAGCGCGTGCACGGCCAGACAGCCCATGGCCCGCTCCGCGCGCAAATCGACCCGGGCGACAATCCGCTCGCGGTGCAGGAACGGCAGCACGTAATAGCCATAGACCCGCTTGTGCCTTGGCGTGTAGATCTCCAGCCGATAGCGGAAGTCGAACAGCCGCTCGGTGCGACTGCGCTCCCAGATCAGCGAGTCGAACGGTGAGAGCAAGGCACTGGCTGCAACCTTGCGCGGCACCCTGACCTGCGGCAGACAATAGGCCGGCTGGCGCCAGCCCTGCACTTCGCAGCTCAACAACTCACCGGACTCCAGCAACTCGGCCAGCCGCGCACGGCTATCGCCGGGATCGAGGCGAAAGTAATCCCGCAGGTCCTTCTCCGTGGCCACACCCAGGGCCCCGGCCGCGTGCACCAGCAAACCGCGCTGGGCCTGGGCTTCGTCCAGTAAAGGCTGCTGGAGAATGGCCGCCGGCAGCACCCGCTCCGGCAGATCGTAGAGGCGCTCAAAGCCACGACGCCCGGCCACCGTCACTTCACCGGCGGCGAACAACCATTCCAAGGCATGCTTTTCATCGCTCCAGTCCCACCAGGGCCCGGCGCGCTCCTCGCGGGTGGACAGGCTGCCGGCCCCCAGCGCGCCCTGCTCCTGGATCGCCTCCAGTACCCGACGGACAGTGATCTGGCGTTCCTGGCCAAAACGCGCCAGCTGCGAGTAGATGCCCTGCCCTTGCCGCGCCCGCTGCATCCGCCAGCGCAGCAGCGGGTACATGGACATGGGCAGCAACGACGCCTCATGCCCCCAGTATTCGAACAAGGTGCGTTGCCGCCCCTGACTCCAGGCGGCCTGGTCGAGCAAGGCCTGTGGATAACTGCCCAGGCGGGAAAACAGCGGCAGGTAATGCGCCCGCACCAAGGCGTTGACCGAATCGATCTGCAGCAGGCCCAGGCGCTCGATCTGTCGATTGAGCCCCGCGGCCTTGATCGTTGCCGGCGGCCGACGCCCGCCAAAACCCTGGGCGGCCAGCGCCAGTCGTCGAGCTTGCTTGAGTGAGAAAGAGCATTCTGCGGGCATGGGGGAGTCTCCTTGTCTGCCCGCACGCTAGCGCACCGGGAAACGGCTTGGGTAGCACGCTTGCGCTTATTTATGCATCGGGTCGTCCCAGAACGGGCGGACCCGCTCATGCTCGACATCGGCCCGCGTCAGGCCCAGGTCCTTCAACGCCGCATCGCTCAGCCCGGCGAGCATCCGGCGCTCGCGTCCAAGCTCATGCCAGCGCACGACCCTGCGCCATAAACCGCTCAATGACAGCGCCTGAAATGACAGTTTGTGGACCAGCACATAACCCTTTTGACCTTTCATCATCTTGCCCTCCAGTGGGGATGACGCCAGTGTCTGCTCGGGCTTAAGATCAATCCAACGAATGTTTCTTATGCCATCCATCTCAGGATTTGATGCAATGTCCCAGTTCCCCAGCATCGACACCGACGTTCTACGCACCTTCGTCGCCATCGCCGATGAAGGCGGTTTTACCCGGGCCGGCGAGCGGGTCAATCGCACTCAATCTGCGGTGAGCATGCAGATGAAGCGCCTGGAGGAAGACGTGCTGCAGCGCCAGCTGTTCCAGCGCGACGGGCGCCAGGTCAAGCTCACCGCCGAGGGCCAGGTGCTGCTGGGCTACGCCCGACGCATCCTGAAACTGCACAGCGAGGTGTTCAACACCCTGCGCGAGCCGCATATGGTGGGCCTGGTGCGCATCGGCACCCCGGATGACTATGTGATGCGCTTTCTGCCGGGGATTCTGTCGCGCTTTGCCCAAAGCTACCCGCTGATCCAGATCGAGGTGCATTGCGAGTCGAGCAAACAGCTGCTGCAACGCCAGGACCTGGACCTGTCCATCGTCACCCGCGAGCCGGGCAGCGAGATCGGCCAACTGCTGCGCAAAGAGCGCTTCGTCTGGGCCGTGGCCCAGGGCTTCAATCCCCACGAGCAAACCCCTTTGCCCCTGGCAATGTTCAACAGTGACTGCTTCTGCCGGCTCTGGGCCTGCAACGCTCTTGACGCCGCGGGCCTCGACTACCGCATTGCCTACAACAGTTCCAGCCTGTCGGCGATCATGGCGGTGGTCAGCGCCGGGCTGGCGGTCACCGCCCAACTGGAAAGCCTGATCACCCCGGACATGCGCATCCTCGGCGAGGCACAGGGGCTGCCGCAATTGCCGGAAGCCAGCATCATGCTGGTGCGCAACCTCAACAAGCCTTCGCCGATCACCGAGTGCCTGGCAGAGCACATCGTCGAAGGCTTCACACTTTAAAGGCCAGCATCACTGCACAGACCACCAGGAAACCGCAGAACAGCCCGCGCAACAGGCGCTCGGGCAAGGCGTGGGCCACCTTCACCCCCCAACTGATGCTCAACAGACCGCCGACCGCCAACGGCAGGCCGATCATCCAGTCCACCTGCTGATGCACGCCGTAGGTCACCAGGGTCACCCCGGTGCTCGGCAGCGCCAGGGCCAGGGACAGGCCTTGCGCCACCACCTGGGTGGTGCCGAAGACACTGGTCAATACTGGCGTGGCCACTACCGCGCCGCCGACGCCGAACAACCCGCCCATGGCCCCGGAAGCGGCGCCCAGAACCCCCAGCCACGGCCAGGCATAACGCATCTGCGTGCTGGCCGGCGCGCTGCTCATGAACATGCGCAGCAGGTTGTAGGCCGACAGCACCAGGAGAAAGGCGACAAAGCCGATACGCATCTTCTGCGCGTCGATGCCCACCGCCCAGATCGAGCCGAGCCAGGCGAAACAGAAGCCCATCAGCGCCAGCGGCAGGGCGTGGCGCAATTCGATGCGGTTGCGCTGGTGATAACGCCACAACGCCAGCATCACGTTGGGCACCACCATCACCAGCGCGGTGCCTTGGGCAATCTGCTGATCCAGGCCGAACATGACCCCCAGCACCGGAATGGCGATCAAACCGCCACCGATGCCGAACAAACCGCCCACAGTGCCCAGGGCTGCGCCCAACAGCAGATACATCACTAACTCGATCAAAGCGTCTCTCCTCACCTGAGAGCTGCATGCTACGCAGTCGGCCCTGGCTCGGAAACGCACAGCAACGCACAATGGCTGTGCCGTTTTCGCATAAGCGACCTGATCATGAATCCCAATATCCTCACCGAACAACTGGGGCTGTTTCTCGATGTGCTGGAAGCCGGGAGCTTTTCCGCCGCGGCCCGCCGTCATCCCCTGACCCCTTCCGCCGTGGCCCGGCGCATCGACAACCTGGAAAGCGCCGTGGGCACCACGCTGTTCATGCGCACCACCCATGCGGTAGTGGCCACGGCGGCCGGGCTGGCCTTTGCTGAACGGGCACGGCGTATCGTCGCCGAACTGCAATTGGCCCGCGCCGAAGCGGTGTCCTTGAGCCATGCCCCGGAAGGCCTGATCCGTATCGATGCCCCGGCCGCCTTCGGTCGCCGCCACCTGGCGCCGGCCATTGCCGATTTCCTGGCGCTCTACCCGGGGCTGGATGTGCAGTTGCACCTGATCGACAGCTTCGTCGACATGCAGGGCTCGCATCTGGGCAAGGTCGATCTGGTCCTGCGCGCAGGCCAGCGGGTGGATACGCGAATGGTCGCCACCTCCCTGGCGAGCATCGTGCGCATCGCCTGCGCCAGCCCGTCCTACCTGAAAAGCCGTGGCATCCCCCGCCATCCCGCCGAACTCAGCCAGCACGACGGCCTGGACTGGGACGGGCTGGCGCCGCTGTTTGCCTGGCGATTCGAGCGGGATGGCCAGGTGCAGAGCCATCGCCCGCAACGCATCCGCCTCAGCGCCAACAATGCCGAAGCCCTGCTTTCCGGAGCCCTGGCCGGCCTGGGGATTGCCCATCTGCCGACCTGGCTGGTGAGCGAATACCTGCTGCGGGGGGAGCTGGTGCCGCTGTTCTGCGACGGCGGCCTGCCCAAGCCGGAAACCGCCGGCATCTACGCCTTGCGCATGGAACAACACCCCAATGCCCGCAGCCGTTTGCTCCTGGAATACCTGAAGAGCCGCTTCAGCCCGATTCCGCCCTGGGACCTGGCGCTGCAAAGCGCCATGGGCTGAGCCTGGGCGGAAAATTATCTGGCGCATTAAAGACTCGCCCGCTAGATTCAGGACCATTAATGATCAAGGCCACCGTCATGACCACCAACCCCTCTACCGCGGACACTTGCGAACAGCTGCTGCTGGATAACCAGGTGTGTTTCGCCCTGCACTCCACATCGCTGCTGCTGACCAAGGTCTACAAGCCGTTGCTGCAGCGACTCGGGCTGACCTACCCGCAGTACCTGGCCATGCTGGTGCTCTGGGAACGGGATGAACTGACCGTCGGCGAGATCAGCCAGCGCCTGCTGACCGATCCGGGCTCGCTGACGCCGCTGCTCAAGCGCCTGGAGGCCGAGGGCCTGCTGACTCGGACCCGCAGCCGGGAAGATGAACGGGTGGTGATCGTCAAGCTGACCGAACAGGGCCATAAGCTTCGGGAACAGGCCCAGGACATTCCGCAGTGCATCCTCGGTGCCAGCGGCCGGAGCGTGGAGCAGTTGCGTCAGTTGCAGGAAGATTTGCAGGTGCTGCGCGGGCATCTGCAAGACAGTCTTTGACCCGTCGCGGGCAAGCCAGCTCCTGCAAAGGAGACTGGCTGATCGATAAAAATATCCTTTTTAAAATCAACGAGTTGACCTTTATTTAAGGATTCAGGAAGGTTTTTCCTCGAAAATTTATATTGCGCACTAAATATTTGAGCGATACATTTATTTCGCACTTACTTAGCGTGCAAACTATTAGCGCGAAAATCACCTAAAACGAGGTTTCTACCATGCAGACTCTCTACACCGCCGTTGCAACCGCCACCGGTGGCCGTGATGGCCGTGCTGTTTCCAACGACCAGATCCTCGATGTCAAACTGGCCACCCCCAAGGAGCTCGGCGGCGCCGGTGGGCAGGCAACCAACCCGGAACAGCTGTTCGCTGCCGGCTATTCGGCCTGCTTTATCGGTGCCCTGAAGTTCGTGGCCAGCCAGAGCAAGCGCAAGATTCCGGACGACGCCTCGATCACCGCTCACGTCGGCATCGGTCAGATCCCTGGCGGTTTCGGCCTGGATATCGATCTGCATGTGAGCCTGCCCGGCCTGGCCCAGGATGAAGCGCAAAGCCTGGTGGACGCGGCGCATCAGGTCTGCCCCTACTCCAACGCCACCCGTGGCAATGTGGATGTACGCCTGCACGTGACGGTCTGAAACGGCAAACTCCAGGCATAAAAAAGCCCGACTCAAGGTCGGGCTTTCTGGTCTACAGGGTCGGGCCAGGTTTAAACCTTGGCGCGGCCTTTGTAGGAACCGCCTTCGCGGGTATCGATCTCGATCATGTCGCCGATCTCGATGAAGTCCGCAACGCTCAGCTCGGTACCGTTTTTCAGTTTGGCAGGCTTCATCACCTTGCCCGAAGTGTCGCCGCGAGCGGAACCTTCGGTGTAGTCAACCTGACGCACGATGGTGGTCGGCAGGTCAACGGAAACCAGACGGTCTTCGAAGAACACGGCTTCGCAAACGTCGGTCATGCCTTCTTCGATGAACGGCAGAACCGCTTCGATGTCTTCGGCGTTCAGCTCGTACATGGTGTAGTCGGTGGTGTCCATGAACGTGTAGGTGTCACCGCTGATGAACGACAGGGTCGCTTCTTTGCGATCCAGGATCACGTCGTCCAGTTTGTCGTCCGCACCGTAAACGGTTTCGGTCTTGTAACCGGTCAGCAGGTTCTTCAGCTTGGTCTTCATGATCGCGCTGTTACGACCGGACTTGGTGAATTCAGCTTTCTGAACCAGCCAAGGATCGTTGTCGATACGGATCACGGTACCGGGTTTGAGTTCTTTACCAGTTTTCATTGCGAATATCCGAATTTGGATGGGATTTACAAAAATCTTGGCCGCGTATCATATCCAATTTAGGTAAAACTGGGCAATGAAAGAGCTGGGAGGCCATCCTATCGGCATCATTGGGCCCGGTAAAGTCCCTTGTAACAGCCTTGGGCCGCGCTTGTTGCAGCCCTGGAGCATGACTTACAGAGGCGCGCATGCGTGCGATAAGGCTCAGGCGGGTGCGCGATAAGGCTCAGGCGCGCGAGGGGCACGGGGGGACCTGGGCGGCCACGAGTGTTGAGGTGGTCATTCAGATTTTTGTGCCATTTTCTCAAAGAAGCCCCAACAGCGCTGCCTTGACTGGATCAACCTTAATAGCTGCGGTGTGCTTTAGGTCAAAGCCCGCTGATTCGTACTCTTGTATCCGCGCATCAACCACTCTCTTTACTGCTTCCACAAGCTCTTTGATTTCTGGAAGCTTTTCCAACAGCCCTTCATAGCTGAAACCGGCATAGACCAATCCCCCACTCGTGTCTCCGTATGTGATTGACTTGGGGTTGTAGTAATTAAGGTCTGTATGTGCAAATTGCTGGTTGCGTAGCTCATAAAGCTCCTTGTGGAGGCCGCGCAGATGGGCAGGCACCACCTTCATGTCCAACTCGCTCTTTGACCCACCTCGCCCTTTGTTCTTCGAGAAGGGGCGGATGTAGGCTACCGTCAGATCACGCAACAAGGCCGCTTTAGTATCTACTCTCCGGTAGCGTTTTATCAGCCTTAGGGAGTCAAGCGCGGCCTCGAAGTCGTTAAAGTACATGCAGTGGAAGAAATATTGCTCTTCATTACTTAGCTTCACTACGCCTCCTTAAGATTCCTGCAAGAATCCCACATAAGTCACCCGTCACAGCCACCAAGTAGAACACAGACGACATCCCCAAAGGTTCCGACAAGTGGACCAGCCTGAACAGCTCCGAGAGAAACAGCCAATAAACCAAGAAATCGACAGGTGACACGGTGGGTCAGCAGGAGCCGAAGGGTTGGCCAAACGGCCTTAAGTCTTTCTACCTTCATTCCAAGATGCTCCTATATATGTGCCTCTTTGGGAGGTGATGCTTATCAGCATTAATCACCTTCTCTCAGTGGTCTTTTAGTGAGTGTTTATAGGAGTATCTTTACGCCCCCTATCCTAATAGTGAGGGCTTTTAGAGGCCCCGGCCTGCAAGGGCTCCAGGGTGATCAGAAAGTAACCAACAGACGAAATAAAGGGCCCTTTAGGACCCTTCAAGGTTTACCTGCCCCAGTCTATGAAGGAGCCGGAGCCCTCCACGTCTTCCCAGGACATCGTTATGTCACCGCCTATAGTCAACTGCATGGCCGACTCAAAGCCGTGTAATGGGTTCTCCATGTGCGCCTCAAGGAACTCTTCAACCATCTCCTGAGCGCCAACCTCAGAATCCTTTTCCATTGCCTCAGTGAAGAACTGAACGCCAATCGCCAGAGCATCAAGGCGGTCGTCATGCAGCAACGAGCCCCGCTCCTTCGTGATGCGTGTCAGTTGATAGAAGCCACAGTATTTAACGTCTGTGGTGCCATCAGGATTCAGAGCGGTCTGGTAGTCCTTCTCAATGACCGACTCATGCACACAAAGCTTGTGACTGCCCAAAACTGGCTCTAATACGTCACAAATCCTCAATTCCTTCTGTCCCTTCGACTTGACCTCAGTCACAGCGCAACGGTGCGTGCGGGTCATCACAGGACTGAAGAGCTTGACGTACATGCCGTCACCAAAGTTGCCTTCAATGACCACTTCGTTGACCTTGTACCGCTTGCCGATGTCAGCGAGTGCCTGAAGGGTCTTGTCTTCGTAGCCCCCACGGAAACCTCCCCAGTCCATCAGGTAGATATAGCCGTTGAGCATGTACAGCACGCAGTAACCCGTTTCGTCCTTACCGCGACCACTCGGGTCAATGACAAGAATCTTGGCGCTGTAGGCAGCCGTAGAGGCTCCCGCAGATTCGTAGCGGTGGAACCTGTCGCCCTTAAGGCCAACGTTGGGAACCCCTTTGACCTCATTGTTAGCGTTCGGGAGCCATTGGAACGTAGTAGGCGCCGTCTCCATAGAGAACAGCCCCACGATGAAGTCACGCAGCTTAAGCGGGTACTTTTCGGCATCGCTCAGGTTCGGGTTGAGCATGAACTGAAGGGCAAAACCACCCTTGCCATACGAAAGCTCACGCTCTCGAAGGTCCGTATCATCGAATCGAACAGGGTCCGTAGGGGCCCAGAACAGTGTGCCGTCTGCATTCAGCTCTGCCAGGAGCATAGGGGCCAAGCGGCTACCGTCTCCGTGTGCGTAGCTCTCCAGGTCCTTAAGGTCTCGGGGATACCGCGCTGGCCAGATGGTTGTCACATAGCCTTTGTCTTCGAGGGACCGATAAAGCGTCATCTCGGTTTGAGGAGTCCCGAGGTAGATAATCTGCGACCCAGGAAGCGGCTTTAGGATCGCATCGAACTCCTGAACGAGAGTCGCCAGGGCCTCACGGGCTGCCTGGGTTGCGCTATTCCCTGGAACCTCCACGTCATCCGCAATAAGGATGTCAGCACGGGAGCCCGTAAGCTGGCCCGTAATACCGACCGACTTCACCGATGGCGAGTGGTCAGGCTTAGCTGGTCCTACGTCAAAACTTAGTGAGCTGTCCCGCTGCTTCGCGGTTGGCTTCAAGTGATGAAGGAAGGGTAAGAGGTCGATTATTCGCTTAATGAAGATGCTGTTCGCGTCGGCGCGCTCTTTGGATGCGGACACGATCAAGAACTTAAGGTCAGGGTTGTTCCACAGCTTCCACACAACAAATGCGCAAGTGATGAAACTTTTGCCAATACCCCGGAAGGCTTGAAGAATGAAACGCTTGTTCTTACCGCTGGAAAGGACCCGAGCCATGTCTATCTGACACTTAGTCGGCTTGGGTAAGTTGAGGGCTGCCCAGAGGACAAAAAGAAAGGCCACAAAGGACCTTTTCATTAATGCTATGTCTTTTTCAGATTGATTCAATTTCCCTCCTTGCTATTTCTCCCCTTGTAATCTCCTTACAATTTGTTGAAGCGCCTTTACTTGCTCGTCGGCGCGTTGGGCTTGCTCGACAAAAAATCGAGAAGTGTCTTGGTGTAATTCGGCTCGGCCATTAGGGACGGGTCTACAACTACCCGTGACGTTGCAGACGGTGGCGTCGGCAAGTTGGACTGACAGGCTGATACCATCATCACGCAACTTATCAATAGTGCGTTGAGACATCGCCTTACTTTCAGCGCTGTATGCCTGCCAGTTCTTCGAGACTTCGTTGAGAGCCTTTTGGGTTGCTGCACGCTCTTCCTCCTGTTTAGTGTTCAGGGCTAAAAGCTCCTGGGCCTTCTCGTGGGATGCCTTTAAGTAGGCGTCTTGGTAGCCCTTGGAATAAATCCCAAAGACCACCAGACAGGCACACACAAGCCCCAAGAGTGTCTTGGTAAATGGGCTCATTAAGGACTCCTAAGGGTTAGTGCGTAGTGCCGTAGAGTTCATCGTCTGAGAGGTCACGGACAGCATCCAGCGATTCCGCCAAGTCGCCCAAAAGGGACGCATCAGGCTTCAGTCTTTGGATGGTGAACTTGTGGCGCTCTAAGAGCTTCTCAATGGCGTTGTAAAGCTGTGGGGTACGCTTCTCTTCATTGCGAAGATCCGCGAGCATGTAGCGGGCTTTCTCGGTGTCGATTGCTTCAAGCAACAGCTCAAGTGCATTTTCACTCATTACTCTTTCTCCTTCTTCTTGACCTCCTTTACGGTCTTCATCACAAGAACTATACACTGAGTAAGCGTGTAGATAATTGCGGCCATATAGAACCAGTCGGACATTGTTAGTCCGGCAAAGCGACTTGCTACGTCAGCACCAGCCGCTGCAACTACGGGAGTAGCGCGCACCACTCCCTCATTAAAATTCAATTCGATCATCAAAGGCCTCCTTACCTAAGTTCAAGCCATGCCCGTATTGTATTCCTCCCGGTAGAAGTCATGCCGTAGGTATAGTTAGCGGGAACAATGGCAGAAAGTGTCCCTCCCCCACCGACATTCATCTGCTGACCCCAAGCGACCTCAACACCCGAGAACCCCGGAGCGGCCACCCACAGTGAGCACGCATCGCTGTAGCCCTGTCCCCACATAATGCTCACTTGGATAGGGCTTCCGGTGTCATTGAGGTAAGTCCCCCCAGGAACACGCCATTGAGTTTGAACACTCCAGTTCTGGCCGGATCCGAGTTGGGTGCGTGCCTCAAGGGCGCTGACTCTGGCAGCGATGGCAGCATAAGAGGTTGCCAATGAGCTTGCCTCTGCGGCACCTAATGGCGCAATCACACCGAAAAGGCGGGTCATCCACGCCCCTGTCACATGTTTAGGTACAGTCTCAGGGCCGGTGTTAGTGATCCATTTTTTCCCATCAGATGCGGCCCAAACTGGCGCGCGCTGCGCGTTTCCGTTGAAGCGGTACAGCACAGGAGTGCCGAGCACAGACAGGGACTCATTCGACACGTTACCTGTAGCAACTCCGTCAAACGTACTGTTTACGTACTGCATAGGCCCTAACTGGTCCCTGTGAATCACGGCCTGCCCATCTTGCTTGTTATGACCACGCTGGAAAGTCGGACCTATGGAACCAGGCGCTACACCGTTTAAGTCTCGCATGCGGAACTTGCCGGGGCTTGAATTAGCCACGAAACAGCCGCGCACCATAGGGTCCGCCTGCCACTGTGCTTCCGTGGCTGTAGGGAACGCCCCACTATCCAATGCTGCCGCGAAGTCTGGGAACAGTGCACGTTCCAACTCTTGCCCGTCATCCAGACCAAAACCCGCGAATGGCTTCCATCGGTTACCCCAGGTGGACATGCCCAACTGGAGGCCTGCCGTGTCTGCCAGTCGTGCAGCAGCTTCGGAACGCTTCATAGCATCAATTGAATAGTCCTTTGCTTGGTTGGAGTCGGCAGCAGCCCGTTGTGATGCCCTGAAAGAAACCTCAGAGTTTTCCGCAGAGGTACGAGCTGCATCAGCGTGGCCTTTCGCTACGTCAACCTGATTGTTGATCTTAGCTATCTCGTCAGTTGCGACCTTAGCGGACGCCTTAGCGGAGTCCTCAGACGCCTTTGCGTTCGTTTCAGACTTAGCGGCGGCGTTAGCGCGGTCATACGCATACTCAGCGCTTAGCTTAGCGTTCGCAGCTCGCTCCACAGCAAGGTTTGCGTTTCCCAGTGTCGAAGCTGCCCAGGACTGTTCCTGCCGCAGGGTAACCGCGTGGTCTGACTGAGTGGCATCCGCAAGATTGACGATACGCCGCCCCCGTGCATCGAGGTCACCGTCATTGTTAACCGCGATGGTGTCGGCGGTTAGGTCCCGAGCCTCCTCGGCAATATGCAGGGACTGTACCTGTGAGGTGTTCAAGTCGTAGGCCCGCAAGATAGAACCATCCGAGAAGTCCACCAGACGGTCAGTAGCCGAAGTCACCCGGCGCAGCTCGATGGTCTCGAAGCCGTCACCCGGCCCCCAGGCTTTAGAAGTCGTGAGGTTGGATCGTGTGGTAAAGCGGTAATCCGTAGTAACTGCCAGGACTTTTCGAGTAGCTCCCACGAGGGTTACTACAACGAACTTCCGAGCGAGATACTCGAAGGGGATTGGGAAGTCCCGGTTCGTACCATCAAGCGGGTACGTCAGGACTGTTTTCGGAGCGGCCATTAAGTCCTCCTTTTCAATAGGCAAAAGAAAGACCCGCTATGCAAGCCGGGTCCTAATAGTGAGTGTTTTTGTCTTTTAGCGAATCTCTACGCCCTGAGATTCCATGATCATCAACAGGAGCTTCTGAGAGATCGGATCATTAGGCACAAGACCCCGAAGCCCGTTAAAGACCCCGGTCATGTACTCTTGGTCAGCCCTACGGGAATCTGTACCAGCAGCCCCGAAAGCGTTGTATCCAACCTGATAGCCGCTCGCTAAGACGCCCATTGCGGGCACCTGTTCAGCAACACGGCCAAGGAACCCCGTAAAGTCGTCTGACTTGGTAGCGGCGTACTTCATGGCCCCATCTTGAGGCTTCTCCTTAGACCCACGAGGCAAGATCGACGAGCGCACCATAGCCCCCTGATCGAACCCGAGAGGAGCCGCTACGATGTTCAGCAGGCCCAACGGGGCGCCAATGTGAGAGCTACGGGACAACGCGGCATAGGCAAGCATCTTTTCATCAAGAGATGCCTTAAGGAACTTCTCACGCTGGTCCTTGGGCATCCCCGCCGCCTGGGTGTACTTCATCGCCGCGTACATGGACAGAGCCAGTCCTGAGGACAAAACGGCCTGCATCGTCTGATCAATGTACCGCCCGTTCTTCGTCGCATCATGGAACCCTCGGACCAGCCTGGAGTTAACCGAACGCATGGTGAAGTTCTTGAACTGCATAGCGAGCTTGACGCCTGCACCGTAGGACTCCGTATCAACCGACGAGAACTTATGTGGTCGAAGAATGGCTTCATCAGCAATCTTGTCCCCCATGCGCCACAAGTCCATAACCCGAGGGTCCCGCTGAAAGGCTTCCTTGTCGATGATCTTGTAGCCCCCTCCCCGCTTCTTCGTGATGTGCTGGGAGACAACCGCCTTGATTCCCTCGAATTGCTCCGGGGTGATCGACATAGAGCGCAGCCGCTCAACCTCAAAGAGCCGCGAAGGCTTCCCGGTCAGTACATGATTCACAAGGTCCGATAAGACGCCCGAACGGCCCGCATCCATGATGTAGTTCGAGGACTCCGTTAGGAACTTGGTGAAGGGGGACCACGCCGACAGCTCACCTGTGGCGTACTTCAAGGACCCGACCACCTGGGCCGTCAATGGTGATACCTGTGCCTGATCCCTCAAGCGGTCCACGATGTCAGTCCGCCGTGGTCGTATGGAGTTGTCCAGTTCACGGCCAAACACCAGCGAATGCAGCTCAGCGAGATCCTTAGGCTTAATGGCCGACCCATAATTCACGATGTCACGGAGGAGCGGCACGCCATTGAGAAGCATTCGGGTATGCCCCTTAGTAACCATACCAGCAACCTCTGTGATCGACTGCACGCCCATGTAGGCATTCTTTGCGAAGAAGCTCATGTCCGTGAGAGCCCGTGAAGCTGTCGCCAAGGCCCCCTCGGGATCTCTCCGGGCCCGACCTGTGAGAATGTTTAGGGAGTCTTCCAGAGCTTTGCGCTCCAAGGGGCTCTTGGTGTTGATCGCTCGGATTTGCTCCTTGAGTGCCTCGGTGGTCTGCCCTGTTGCCCCCATGATTCCGATGTCACCGTTAACTCGCCGGTCATAGCTTGGGGTCAGTCTGGAAAGATCAAACTCCCGCAGGTCATTGACCGCAAAGTCTGCACCGTCAGCCATCGTAATAGACAGGTCAGAATCGAACAGGTGGCGCCCTTCAAGGAAGTTGTTGTTCTCCGCACCTGTCAGGCCGTCCGCGTTATCGTAGAGGTTCGGACTCATTAAGTCGTCAGTCTTCGCGATGCCGTAGGCTTTGTCAGTTGCGTACTTGTGAACGGCTGCTTCCAACTGTGCGGCGTCCAAGGTGCGCCCTTCCCTGGCGGCTTGCTCCGTAAGGAACCGGTCCACTCGGGTCTTCACATGAGGGCGGCTTTGGTAGGAAGCCAGCCAGCTATCCTTGATTGCAGTCTGAAGCCCCTCTTCATCACCGAAGCGCTGAATATGCAGGGCCTTAGAGGCGGTCGAGTAGACGTTAGGGATATATGAGCCCGCGTGTCGGGTCTCTGGGAGAATCGCGGTCGCTCGGTGGTTGCCGAACTGGCTCGGGAATTCCAACATGTCCGCCTTCCTATCGTAGTGACCGCGTACTGTTTCCCCGTAAGCTTGCTCCTTGCGGCTCAACTGCGCCCATTTGCGGCCCGTCTGGTCTTCAATGGCTTCAGCTACCCGGCGTTGTACCAAGTCCATAGCTGCCTGCCGACCACCTGACCCCATAGCGTACTGAGGGTCTTTGATGGTCTCTAAGAGCTGTTCCGACATCTTGTTGTAGGTCAGATGGTCTCCGCCCTGGATGCGCTCAATGATGTCCGAAGCGGTGGCCCCGAACCTCCCGTTAGAACCTGATTGGGTCCCTGTGGGAGATCGGAACAACTGACCACCGATATCCCGAACAGCTTCATTCTCAGAGCGCAACAGCGTGTAGCCGATCTCAGTAAACCCACCCATAGAGACCCCCTTAGCGGCTCGCTCGCTGGGCATGTACTGAGCGGCCTCTTGAAGAGTCCTGGGGTTTAACGGGTTGTTGGCTGAAAGGATCGAACCGTCTTGAAGGCGTACAGCTCCCGGCTCGTTCGGATGATCAACGTAGGGGACCCCAAAGGCTTCTTGAGGCTCCTCCCCAGGTTGCCAAGGGAAACGGCTCGGGTCTTCTTGGCCTGTCTGTCTGGCCGTCTCGCGGGCCTCCAGGCGGGTAGCTGTGGGGAAGTAGTCGTTCCCGTCCGGCATCATATCCGGGTGAAGTGGGATCAACTCATTAGGCAAGGCCGACTCTCCGTGAAGCTCAAGAATCTTTGCCAGCTGTGCGTCGTCCATATCGACCCGTTGAGGCACCGCCCTTGCTGCTGCCCGGTCGAACAATGCAGATGCCCCAGCGCCGAACAGAGCGCCCCCAACGATTGCCGTTGAATAGTGCCCGTCGATTCCTGTAGCCATCTCACGGAGCCCCTCAGAGGCCACAGCACCAGCGGCGCCGTACATTGCTCCTTGTGCTGCACGGGAGACCAAGCGAGCCCCACCAGTCCCAGGAATGGGCGCATAGGTCATAGGGTCCACGCCTGCGGAGATCAACCCACCAACGATTTGCGCACCGGCCCCTGTCTGGGAGATACGGCGGTCGTATGCCATGTTTTCGAGAGCCATAGCGATAGCCTGGGGGAGGTTCTCGCGCTTGCCCTTGGAGTAATCAACGATGAAGCTGAAATACTGAGGGTCAACGCCTTCCTTGGCGATGTTCTCGAAGTCCTCCCGACCCCATGCGGACGTATCCTGTGGTTTAACCCACTCAAGCGGGTCAACGTCTTCCTGAGTCACATAGCGAGCAATGGAGGGCACGGGAGAGGTTGCGACGGATGCCTTGGTGGCCTCCCAGGTGCCATCAAAGATACCGCGCTCGGGCTTGCCGATACGGTTAGAGAGGGTAATGAAGTCCTGTTGAGTCTGGGGAGCTTCGCCACCCTTGAGGCCCATTGCGCCGAGGTCCGGCAAGCCCTCCCCTACGTGTATCGGATTGGTGGCTGTGGTTCCTCTGGTGGCCTCCTCAAAGGACACAGCCTTAGCCTTTGGGTGAATACCTGGGTCGGTCACCTCCAAGGCATCGAAGTATTTGCGCGAAGGGCTATCGCCGGACACGTCCAGCAAGTTGCGCATGTAGTTCTGACCCTCGGGGGAGATCTTGGAGAAGTCCCCACGGTCCAGGGCTTCGAGCTGTGGGCGACCTAACCGACCGTTCCCTTGGTTGTACGCAAGGCCAGCTTTGAGAAGGTCCCCGCCGTAAGCGCTGGACAGGTCCTTAATAGCCCGAAGCACCGCAGGGACTGCCTTATTAGGGTCCATACGGTCCTCAGGGGTCATAAGGCCGTAAGCCTTACCAGTCGCCTCTGTGAACTGACCGAGGCCAAGCGGGCCAGTTTTACTCTTGGCTCGGGGCTGAAACCGGGACTCGTTGAAGATCAGCTTATGGGCGTACTCATAGGGGACGCCTTGGCGGTCTGCCTCTTGGCGGATCAGACCATCATAAGGGGTGCCGTTTGCCAGTACCTGGGCATATTCTTCTTTAGTGTTCATAGGTCTCCTTTAGTTACTTACTGTTTGCGGCCACCTCCCAGAATCCAGCGCTCGTGGAGTTCTTGAGTCTTCTCGGCGGACTTAATCCCCGCTTCGAGTTTCTCGTGCTGGGCAACCGCTGCGCGGTCTCGTGCGATGTTCTGCAAGGCTTCCTTCGAGATCCTCAAGCGACGGCCCGTAAGGTTCGAGATAGTCAGGTTTCCGCCGTTGCTTTCTACGGTTAAACCGCCTGCTGACCAGTCGGAGTCCTTGCGCAGTGTCTGCAAGGTTTCGTCAATGATGGCTTTGCCGGTCTCCCAGCTCGCCACGTCGTTTGGGTCGGTCATTAGGTCCCGCTTGGATACCATCCCGTGGAAGCTGTCCGAGCTGGTGAAACCGTTGTCCTCGACGAAGGACACTGTGGTTTTCTTGAGGTACTCGCTCACAGCTCGGGAGGCTTCATTAGAATCACCGGAACGCTGAACAACGGCGTCAAACACTGCACGGGCCTGGGTCTCAAACGAACCTGGGAGGAACTTCAATTCCTTGGCTCCGCTGTCGTTCTTAATGGCTGCCCATTGCTCGTTTCGGTATTTGGTTTCATCGGGGCTCAAGCCTTTCTTGGACTTCTCCGCGTCGATCAGTACGGACGGCTCAAGGCCAGACTCTGCGGCGTAGCGCAACTTCTCCAATAGCCCCGCTTGCTCTGGGAACAACTGAGAGATGGTCGCGGGGTCCTCCTGATAAGCTCGCTGAAGCTCTCTCAGGCGTGGCATCTCCTGGGGCGTCTCGGGCTGCAACAAGGCCCCTTGCCATTCACGAGAGGCGTCCGTAATGAGCGCCCCAAAGGCAGCCTGAAAGGGCCCCTTGTCGTAGTCCGCCCGAAGTAAGGCCGCTTTCATCTGGTCTTTCATCTGGTCGGGAATCTGAAGGGCGTCGATCTGGTTCAGCTTCTTGGCTGCATAGGCCGCCATATCGCTCGACTTGAACTCACCCGTAACTTCGTTAACTGGGAGAAAGCGAGGATCTACGGCGACGTTTTCCTTGTTGATTCGACGGGTGTAGGCATCGTCAATTACAAGCTGCCTGTTATCCGCCTGTGCGGCTTGCTGAAGCTTCTGTAGACCCTGCTGGGATGCCAAGGCGACCTTATTGGAGAGCTGAGCCTTTGCGGTTATCAGCGCCTGCCTTTGCGGCGTCATCTCGGGCCCTGCTTGAACCCAGTCGTTAGCCTGCTCAAGCTTGTTCAGCATCTGCCAGCCAGCAGCCGGATCGACCTGATTGATAGCGTTCTGCAGGCCGAGCTGGAAACTCTCGTTCCGCTTGGAGTCCCGCGTGTAGGACGCCTCCATAGCCCGAACCCTAAGGTTCTCGTAGACCTCTGGGCCGAGAAGGTCCTTAACCCGATGCTGCGCACCGTAGACGTTTATCGTCTTGTCACCGATAGCGTCTAACAGGGTCGTACCGCCCTCTTTATTGACCGCTGTAGAAGTGATCTGTTGGAGCGCCCTAACGGCATGCCCATCGCTGGGGAACAGACCTGACTCAAGGCCGGTGTTTATGTACCCGGTGAAGTAGTCAGCCGACTGCGGATTACCGAGTGCCTTAGGGTCGTCCAGAATCGGAGCCATGTCCGCCTGGGTCTCAACGATTGCCTGGGCCTCAAAATTCTTTGAGAGCCATTGACCGTGTAGGTCGTAAAGGGCCGCGTTGCGCTGAACAATGTCCGAGTTAAAACCCTTCTGATACAGCGTGTCGTTAGGGTCAATTCCAGCATCTTCGGCATAGCTCTTAGAGCGCATCTCCATGCGAGTGGCGCGGTACTCTTCGAGCTGCTGGCGAGTGCGGAAGCTTCCCTTCTGGATTTCTTGCTGTATCTCGTTATCGACCTCGTAAGCCGCATTACGGCCAGACTTCAGCCTCAGCTGGTCCATAGCGTAGGGGTCGTCCTTGTAAAGAAGCGTCCCGTCCGCAATTGCCGCCCGCCGTTGCTCGGGGGTCAGCTTTCGGATGATCTCGTTAGAACGCTCGTCTGCCTTAAGCTGAGCGCTTTTCTCATAGGCGCCATAGGCATCCCCGGAGCTTTTCACAAACTCGGCCATGGCGTTGCCAAAACCGGAACCTTGGAAGTCGCTTTGAATCACACCTGGCTTCAAGCCAAGACCACCACGCCCTGGTTGAAACCCCTTGCGCCTTGCTGTCGTTTGCTGTGCCTGGGCTAATGCCTGGGCGATTTCATTCTGTGCCATCGATTAACCTCCTTTTGCAGTACCTGCCCCCTTAGCTGCCTTAGAAGCCGAGTAGCTTTCCCCTGCGGCGTACCCACCAAAACCAGCCGAAGCAATGTTTAGCGCGTTGGCTACGTTGTTGATCTTCATCCCCTGACCACCTCCACCACGGACAGCGGAACGAGCGTTCTCAGCGGCGCCGATACGGTTCTGAAAGAGGGCCGCATAGTCGCGCTCGTAGTTGTCGAGGATGTTCATTTTCTCGGCTGAAGCTTCGTTATCCACCGAGCGGCGTAGTCGATCTGCTGAGTTCCCAGAGAAACCCGCCTCGCCAATTGCGGCGTTAATGGTCCCCTTGTTGCGCAGCGCTTGAAGGTTCACTTCGGTCAACTGACGGCGGGCCTCGTCGGCCTTATCCACGGTCTCAAGCTTTGAATCCGCGTCTGCGGCGTTTGCTGCCTTGATGATTTCTTGCTGGTTCTTTCGCTGAGCATCGGTTGCCGCGCCTTTGGCCTTTGCTTGCTCAGATGCCCCCATAGCGGCCCCTGCAACTGCAACGACCGCCAAACCGATAGAAACGGGTTCACACATTGATTACCTCCCTATATCCAGAATTGGCGGAATTGAAACCCTGCGGGACTCATAACGACGCCCCGCGCAAAAGTCGCACCGAGCGCATTTAAGAGGCGGATATGGGCGTGGTTATCAGCCGACACGATATTGCCGAGTTCTACCTCTGGAGCGGCCTCTTTGATGCCTCGTAGGTGGTCCTTGAGAATCCGATAGAACCGGAATCGCTCCCCTTTCGAGAGCATCTCTACAACGTTCGTAGTCACAAACCAGATAACTCCGTCAGCGTGACCACCAACCGCCAGGACGAGAGACCCGCACTTAATCGCGTGAGTCGTTTCGTCGAGGTATTTAGGGATCACGTCGAGGGGGTTTCGGCCTGATTGGAGCGAGTGGAATTCCATGAGGTCACCACGGGAGAGGTCATTAGCCGCCGCCCATAGGTCACTTTCTGTTGCCTTTACTTTGTACATGCGTTGGGCCTCCCTATTGTCAGTAATAGTGAGGGCTTTTAAGTCCCTACACGCCTGCGGAACGGCGGGTATAGTTACCCTCCCAGCCTGCGCCAATGATGTTTAGAGGCACCGGGGCTGCACTGTAGAGAATGACCCGCTGCATCCTGGCGTTTCCTGTCACCGGAAACTTGAATTGACCTGTGCCGAGTACAAGCGAGCCGAGCGCGATTTCTGTGCCCAACCGTCCCCCCGCCATCTGGTAAATGTACTCAGAAGACCCGTTATTGACGTTGACCTGGAAGAAACCAGAAGACTCGTAGTTGACCCAGGCACGCCGGAGCTGTAACCGCCCAATGTCCTCTGTTGCGCTTGTGCCATCGTCAGCAGTTTGCTTGATGAGGAACTTACTGAACTCGTACTGAAAGGCGTACTCCTGGCCGACGATGAAGGTCTGGCCCCTGCGGTCTCCAACAAGGATTAGCCGAGGGTCAACACTCCAGGCCCCCTTAGGTTCGTGGCGCTCCAATACTCCTTTCTGGTCCAGGGTATAGAACGCGGTTGTCAGGTGCGGAAAGCCCCCATAGAGGTCCTGAAGGTTCAGATAGGACTCGTTAAGGTCCTCGTTGTACTCAACGACCTTTGCGACCTTCTTCATGTCCATGTAGCCCCGGTAAGGCTCCTGTACGAAGTCCACGGTGTTACTCGTGAACTCGACGCGCTCCAGGGTCACCCCTAAGGCCCTCTCAAGGATTAGGTACATGTAGGACCCGATAGACGCAGAAGCCAGGACCCGAACGTCCTCCCCGAAGGTCCAGAAGGACCAAGCCTGTTGAACCAGCTCTTCGCGCAGATACAGGAACTTGTACAGAAAGACCTTGCGTTCATCCGAGTCAGACAGGACGGAAATAAAGTTCTCCGTACCTGATCCGTGGATATTGAAGACCGTGTTCGGTACGTAGCTTGGGATATGCGCCGACACGTCCTCAGCGGACTTCACTGAGCTGACATCTTGAACCGCGTAGTACCGCTTAATGGACGTGAAGGACGCTCGGGGAGACGCAAAGTAGACACCGCGCCCGATGCCCCAGGGACGGGCCCCATCGCTAACATCGAATTCCGTTGTGAGGTCCAACTGGATCGTCTTGGACGACATGATCCCTTGCGAAGTCAGTACGAACTGAGCTTGATCCGACCACAGCAGGAGCTGTTCAGAGAAGGGGACGGCGTACTTCAGAATAGAGATGCGGTTGTGGGATACCGCTACGTCAATCGGGTCGTCATCACTAAGGACGCTCACCGAGGCCGGGAAGAAGTGGAAGTATTTTGAAGTCCTCGACATGATCACGTTTTCACCGGACAAGAACCCAAGCCGGTTACGGAAAAAGAAAACGTCATTGATTGTGCTGTCTACAAAGGAACTCATGGGGTTAGTCGTATCGTCCCCTGAGGTTCTCCCGACCCATGGGAGCGGCTGCCAGTCGAATTGCCCATCAGCGGCCCGCACAAGGCCGTGAGGCATGGTCTCCGCTTTGAAGCCCTCAATGATCCCAGGCTTAACTGTCTCCTTCCAAACCTGCCCCTTGGCATCGTAGCGGACCCAGTAGTTGTCACCCGAGCGAGTGGCCTCCCCGGTGATCTCCACAAGGTAACCATCCTTGCACTGTAGAGGCAGCTTGTTGAAGGTCTGGACCTGATAGATGAACGCGGAGAGAAGCTGATTAGCGTACCCGTCCGCCGTCACGATCTTTTCAATAGCTACTGTGGGAACCTTTGGTTCGATCAGGACCCAACCGGGCCCCGCCTCTGCCTTCCAGTTCGGCTTGGCGTTGATCTGTGAGGCGATGTTGTTAGCGATTACCTGAGCGTCCGTCTGGGTTACGTCCGCCACATTGGACCCCGTAGGCATCTGAACCGTAGCGACCACCTCAGTGTTAACAGTAACCGTCAGGGTCCGTCCGTACTGACCACCCCGGACGTTAACGATTGCCCGCGAGGACAGCGCCGGGTAGCCCGCTTGGGTGACGGTTGAATTCATCTCGACCTTACGGGTGCGGTTCGCAACAAACGTATAGTCAGCGACCGTTATCAACCTGAGGTCGTCGCGGGGGTTGTTGCAGTTGGCATAGCCGTTGTAGTTGCGAACCTGATACGTCCGGCCCTGGAGGTCCACGACCTTGACTTCGGTCCCTGTGAAAACCATGTAGTACTGCTCGGCCTTATCTCGGTTCACCAAGTGGATCAAAGGCTTCGCTCCGTAAAGGCCGATGTTCCCAAGGCGCTTTATAAAGGTGGTCGGGGGACGCTTCTGGAGCCCCTCAGTCTCCGAAGACCATCCGTTCTCTTGGTACTCGCCCTGATTACTGAAGCGCAGAATGTCGGGCTGTTGTGAAATACCTCCTTTGAGGTTCTTAATGCTTTGCGAAACGAGACCCATAGAGCCCTCCCTATTAGCCTCGACCGATCTGACCGCCCACGAAGGCGTCACCGTCAAGCATGCTGAAATTGCCGTAGTCCAGTTCGTACTCCTGAACGCTGGCCCAGTGCGTGGCCTCCTCTTCTGCAAGTGACCCTTCGATTTCCCCGGCCCCGAAGAAGCTCATGTTGAACTTGCGGGCAGCCTTCGCAACGATGTAGGAGCGGAAGCACTCGGGCATCTCGTTGTAGTCGCGTAGGCGAATGAGATCGACGGTTACCGGGGCTCTGAATACGTCTGTTCGAGCTTGCCGGTCATAAAGGAACCCTCCCCGGTTCACGTACAGAGAGCCCCCAGACGTGGTTATCTTCAGGTAGTCGGATAGGTACGTGATAAGGCCCGAGAACTGATCAGGGAGAAGCATTGCGCCCTCCTCAATGTTGAACGTCCAGCCCTTTGCCTGGACCTCTCGGTTGATCTTTGCCAGGATGCGACGGCAGTTCGCCACGTCCGCGTTTGGGTCACCTTCGAGGGAGCTAACAGGGCTCTCCCCGATTGCTGCAAGCATGTCATTGACTGCCCCTAACTCCTCGTCAGATTCAAGCGTTGCTTCGATAGAGCGCGCCATTGAGTCCTCCTAAATTCGAGATAAAAAAAACCCTCAGCGCCCCGTTAAGGACCCTGAGGGTTGTGTGTTCTTGGGTGTTACGCGGTTTTCTTAACCACTGGTGCAGTGCCGAAGACCAGCGCACCGGCAGCTTCTGGACGCAGGCCACCGTGACCCATGGCATAACGACCGATGATCTGGTCTGCCTGGTATTCGGAGCGACGAGCGCGCTCAAGTGCCATGTCACGCAGCTTCACGGTGCCAACAGCCGAACGGTGGTTGAACAGACCCACAACGTTATCCAGGGCCACTTTCACGTCACCGGTTGCGGTCTCTGGGAAGGCATGCTTGCGGTTGGTGCCCGCAGCGTCATCGCCAGCACCACCAGCGGTCAGGTGTGGCACCTCGATAACCTCGAAGCCCATCACGTTGCGGATGTTGCCGGTCTCAGGATCAGTCAGCGCGGCGAAGTTCGCAGCGTTTGGCAACAGAGCGGCGAGGATGGCCGAGTAGTTTTCCGGGGTGGTGTAGAACTTGCGGTCAGCCGCTGGGACGTAGTTCTTGGTCAGCTTCGCCCGTGCAATGGTCAGTTGAGCCAGGATAGCGAGGCCGAGCTTTGCAGGGTCCGACAGGTCAGCGGCCTTACCGACATACAACACAGAGGCCGAGCCCAGACCGGAGATGTTCTCGTTAGCAGCGTCTGGCATGTTGCACAGAGTTGCCATCTCGGCCAGTACCGCACCGTCAGCGGCAATTGCCAGGGCCTCACCAAGTTGCGCCGAGTATTCCGCTCGGACGTCGTAATGGTTCATAGCGTCCTCGATGTCGTAGATCAGGACATCGGAAGCCAGCAGGCCGTCAATCTGGATAACCTTTTCGGAGTGTTTGATATCTCCGCGTTTGTCGTCCAGGCTCTCACCAGGGGCCAAGTAGTAACCGCCAGTGCGGCCCATTACCGGGAACGAAGCCGACTTGCCGTTTTGAATGGTTCGCACCATGTGCTTATCCATGGTCACAGCGCGGCGCATAAATGCGGTCAGAACTTCACCGCCAAACACTTTCAGGAACAGCGCCAACTTATCCGCTGGCGATTGGCCCTTACCTTGGTTAGCGCCGATTTGTTGACCACCTTTTGCATTAGCCATTAATTTCTCCTTCTATTAGTTCGTTTTGTTTCCTCTTTTGGAATTCGTTAAGGCACAACAGGACCGGCCTCGGAAGAAGCCAATTAGTAAGTCCTGTTGCTAATAGTGAGGGGTTTTAAATTACCAACTTGCAGCCGCTACACGGGCTTCAACTTTCGCTCGGAACACTGGATCTTCGCGATATTGAGGGGAACTCATATCCTTGATCATCTCGGCCTGCGAGGTGTAACCCTCTTGGCCCTCTGGGGTTCGGTTAGTTGGTGCTGCGGCGCGCCGATTGATAGTCCGCGCTGGAGTCTTGCCGAACTTCTTAGTCTGACTCGCCATCCCCAGGTTGATCGTGGTGCGGATAGCTTCGAGGTCCTGGCGCTCAATTGCTGCGGCAAGCATCTTGTGGGCATCAGGGCTGTTGGCCTGGAGGTGCTTACACACCCGGTTGAATTGTTCACGGCCACCGGCGTAGTCCATGATCTTGCCTACGAAAGCCTCGGCCAGGGCCTCTTGACCCTGCATGAAGCTGTTGACGAAGCCACGGGAATAACCGGCCTTTTCAAGCTGTTCATACGAATCTTCGGATAGCTTCCCGTTCTCCTCGTATTCGGATTCGATGCGGTCGGCCACAGCCTCAGGGAGGCCAGCCTTAACGGCCTGTGCACGCATCTGGTCGAAGCCTGCGGCGTATTCGTCGAGTTGCTCCGAAGCCTTGTTCAGCTCCTCTGAGGGTTCACCAAGGGGCACAAAGTCCGGTTCCGAAGGGTCGTTGCCTTCTTCCCCTTCTTGCTCCTCTTCGGACTCTTCTTGTTCTTCTTCCTGCTCTTCCTCTTGTTCCTCTTCGAGGCTTTCAGAGTTGTCTGGCTTTGCGATATCAAGGGAGTCGTCCCCGTCTCGGGCTGAAACATCCAAGCCCAGCATGTTCTGCTCATGCTCCGAAATATCGTGAGAGCTAATTACAGCGTTATTCACACCGAAGCTTGCATAAACATCAGCCGACTGAAGCACATGGTGACCGATGGCAGCCGACAGCATGTTAAGACGCATATAATTCTCCTTGTATTAATTTTAAGAATGCGAATAGAACCGCAGACATCAGCAATTAGCCGAGCCTGAAGTTATCTATTCGCAATAGTGAGGGTTTTAAACTAAGCAGCTACCGGGGCCATCTCGACCCCTGTTGCGTCCATAGCGTTCTCTAAGTTCTCAGGGGACGCTGTAGCTTGAGCGGCAAGACCTGCGCCCATACCTGCGGCGGCTTGTTGTCCGCCCTGGGCAACCATGGCTTCAGCTTGACGTTTAGCCTTATCGGCGTCCGTAAGCAGGAGCCCCGCTGTATCCATACCAATGGCATTTGCCAAACGGATCTTAAGGTTGCTCATGTTGATGTCAGGGTCTTGCATCAGCGGTGCAATTGCTTGCAGGCCATTGAAGAACTGAGTCAGCTTGTCGAGATCCTGACCACGGCCCAGGGCTTCCAAGCCGGTGCTTACAGTTGGCTCAACGGCCTCCTTGGGCATGTCTGGAATCTGAGCGGTTGCCTGAAGTTGATTCAGGAGGATGCGGACGATTGGAAGCTGAAGTTCCTGGGAGAGGATCGAATAGACGCCCCCTAAGGTGTCCTCAAGTTCGCTTGCAACGTAGCGAATCTCCTCAGCTGTCACTCGTTCGCCGGAGCGCTGGACCGCTGAGTTGAGCATGAAGACATAAGCTAAGCGGCCCTCAATGGCGTCCGCTACGGACTTAGCCACGGAGAAGTCAGCCGTCTTTTCAAGCTGCAAGAACTCAATGTCAGCTTTACGGCCTGCCACGAAGTCCCCTGTCTGCGCCTTGGTCAGGCGGCGGACCTGAGTCATCCCGTTAGGGTTAACCAGGCCGACCACCTTCGAGGCGATCATAGAGAACTTAATCATGGCTTCGTGAAGGTTCTCTAAGGACGTGAGGTCGCCTAAATACTCTTCACAGTGGGAACGCCCGTAATGCTCCCCGTCCCGCTTGGTCCACCGGACAGGAATCCAGGGGCACGCCTCGCGGGGATACTGCCCATCGGTGCCGTCCACTTCCTCACCGTCCACTTCCTGATAGCTGAGGTAGTCCCCCGACTCTTCGTCGAGGTAAATATGGGTGTAAACCTCAATCTCTTCTTCGGGCTTCGTCTCGCCTTTCGCTGAGAGACTGTTGCGGACATCCTCGGGCAAAGCCGCATAGGCGACCTTATCCAAGGTGATGATTTGCAGCACGTTGCCGAAGGCGTCCCGCTGGACCACATAGGCTGCTAACGGGTAGAGCTTCATGGGGTTATAACCCGTATCGGAAGCATCGGGAGGCGGAAGGTACAGGCAGCCGTTGCCAGCCAAGGCAAGCTGTCGGATCAACTCAAAGAGCGTCACCCGGTAGCTGTTGGATTCCATATAGCTAAGCATGATCCGCTCAACCATCCCCAGCCCCTGCTCAACGACAGCCAGTTGTTGTGGGTCTGTGACCAGTTGTTTTGCTTGCCACTCAGACACCTTCAGCTTCATCCAGCTTTGCAGCGGGAACAGAGCGAGCATCACCTTTGCTGACAGGTTGTTAAGGCCACGGGCCCCCACTGCCTGCCAAGGCGTTGTGTAGTTCGTCGAAGAGTTGTCAGAGGACTTTGGGTAGAGCGAGGGGATTGTTACTTTTGCGCAGTTCTCTGCGCGTGTCTCGTAGGGTTGTCTATCGTTTTTGAGCCTGTTGTAGGCTGACTTTGCGCTTTCCTCCCCGAGACCAGTTCGAGCCGTAGAGGCCATAAAGACCTCCTTAGATGTTCAGACCGGTCCCCGAGCTGCGGGCTACGGACAGCCCTCGTTTACCTTTCGCCTTAGCGGCTCGTTTTGCGGCTTCAGTGTCCGCGTCATCAGTGGGTTGATCGTCAGCCTTTGGAGCCTCCACAACCGCAGCGGGTGCCGGTGCTGCCTCAGGGGCTGCCACTTCTGCCGCTTTCTTTTCGTCGTCACCACCACCAAGCGGATTGCTGGCGATCTTGGACAGTTTCTTAAATGCCTTCTTAAGGCTTTTGCCTAAACCCATAACGGACCTCCTTAAGATTTGCGTGATTGGAGGGCTCGCTTAACCGCAGCGTTACCCGTTTTCTTATTGGTCGAAGCTGGGGCCTTTACGACCGCCGTAGTGGAACCGTCGCCGGAGTCCGTAGCCTCTTTCTCGACCTTCAAGCGGTCCCGGCCATCAGCCTCGCCACCATCGTCCTTGCTGACCTCTGAGCCGAACTCGACTCCTTTAGGTTCCTCAAGGGCCACAGGGGCTGGGGCTACGATGGCGTTAGGGTCCTGCTTGGGGGTCTTGACCTTGGATTTAAAACACATTGAACCTCCTTAGTCGTTGTCCTCCTCGTTGGGTGCGTTGCGCTGATTCATCATCAGTTCGCACAGCTCCGGTACAGCGCCAAGGCCGTCCACGAAGCCTAAAATGTACTGCTCCGAGTACCCTGCACGGCGAAGGTCGTCTATGGCCCCCGAGCGCTGGAGATAGGAGTAGTTACACCGCACCATGAGATAGTTTGCGGATGCGTTCGGAATGTCTGGGATGTTCTCGGGATCATTCAGAACTTCTTGGATTATCTGGAGCAAGTAGCCTCCTTAGAGATAGATCAGGGAGGACCCCTGTTCGTAATAGTGAGGGGTTTTAAGGGGTCCACAGAATCGGTCGCTGACTCTCAAAGTCCCAGTCAGAAGCGCGCAGGATTCGTGCGACCTGGGCCTGTACCAGCAACTCGTCCTCTGTCATACCTTTGGATTTCGCCAGGGAGACCATGCACTCCCAAAGAGTGGGCCGGGTGCCGCTCTGGTCTTCCGCTTCTGTTGCTGATTGGCTCGCCCAATACTCGACCTCCTTCCCCTTGCGTGGGCCGCTCTTCATCACCTTTGTTGCCGGATAGAAGAACTGCGGGTCATCAAGAAACGCTCGGGCACTTTCGGGGCCCATGCCTGGGATTCCGTTGTACCCGTCCGTGGTGTCGCCCATTAGGGTCTGGTACATGTGCCAATCGTCGGCCTCGGCCTCAGAGATGCGGTGAAACTTGCCGGTGGTCAGGTGCAGGAACATACCGGGCACCGTCTTGAAGTCCTTGTCGGTACTGACCGTGACGACACGAGTGCAGTTAGCAAGCTCGGGTTTAGTCGAGAGGATTCCGCAAACATCGTCCCCTTCCACACCGTCCCACTTAAAGGACCGCTCAGGGCCGTAATACTGCATACAGGCCTCGACAAACGCCGGGTAGCCTACTGGCTTGCGCTTCCCTTTACGGTTCGCCTTGTAGGTCTCAAGTACCTCCTTGCGCCAGTTGTTGTCACCAGAAACGATGCACAACGGAACCAGCTCGAAGGGTTTCTTGTTGCCCTTCCTCAGCTCCCGCTCTACGTCTGCAAGGATGCCCTTTACGGTCCCTGCAAGGATGCTACGGGCCTTCTTGTGGTCGCACTCAAGGGACCAAACATCATCCCCCCAGTCCACTTCATGCTCACTTGCGGACATCGCTGAGAAAATCAGAAAGTCCATGTCCAGGGCTACGCCGATACGCGCTACAGTGCTGCTCATACAGCACCCCCGAAGTCCGCCAGGAACATCTGACCGGCAGTCGTCAGAGACCAGTAGCCCATGTTCTTGCCGCTGGTGGAGATGCATGAAATATGACCCCGGCTGGCAGCCTCAGAGACCAGTGCGGCATGTCGTCTGTAAAAGTCTGACTGGAAGGTTCGGGCCTCCTTCTTGATGGCGTACAGCATCAGAATGTAATCGCCCATTACTTGCTGACCTTAACGGTCTGAATGGGGCCCATGCGGGTTACGTTGAGGTCCTTGAGGTCCTTCCGCAATTCTTCCGCAACGCCCTGCTTAAAGGACTCACGGATAAGCGCGCTGACAAGATCCTCGTCACTCATCTCAACGACTCGGGTCATGAAGGCAATACCGGCACGGGCATGTGCAGCTTTCTTAGGATCGTTGCTGTTTTCCTGAAGGTGAGCGGCTTCGATAGCGAGCGCCAGCAGGAGCCGCATCTCTTTAATTTCCGCGCTCGAATAGACCACACGGGTACTGAAGGTGTGTTGAAAGTTCAAAGTTACGGCCATAGGTTCCTCCATAGAAACAAGAAAGGCCCCGAAGGGCCCTTGTTGGGTTGTTAGTGGCACTCGCGCCAAGTCGGTCCGATCTTCCCGTCTGTATCGAGGGGACACCGGAACTCGAACGCTTCGCCTACGTTTTTGATTGCCTGTTTGGACACCCCGAGGATGATCTGAGCGATCTCTGGGGTACGTGCTGCAATTTGAAGTTCGTCGTGGACCCATGCCATGAAACAGAAGTCACCGTCCCAGCCATGGGTCAGGCCGTGTTCTTCCATCAGGATGCGCTCAACCTCCACCACCCAAGCCTTGCAGACCAGCGCACCGGCTGACTGAAGGAGTGTGTTTAGAGCGCTGTGCGGGGATCGAACGTGGATCTTTCGACCGTCAAGGCCTTTGATCCAGCGGCGCCGCCATTTGATATCGAACTTACGGAGCGCAGGGTTCCACTTCTGATCCGCAATAAGCGAGTCTTCGAGAGCAGAACGAAGGTCAGCAATAACTGGGGTGCCTTCAAGGAAGGCTTTCTTCAGCTCCTTACCGCGCTTCGCACCACCACCGACAATAGAGCCGATCTTGGCGTCACCAGCTCCATACAGGAACGCATAGATGAAAGTCTTAGCGTTCCCTCGCCATGCTTCGTGTTGCTCGTTGTGCTTATCACGAAGGGTCCCCGCAGGAATGATCCCCGCGGCCAAACCGTTAGCCCAGTGAACGTCACCATTCAGGACCGTATCGGCATAAGCCCCATCGTCGAAGCGGGCCCCAAAGTGCCCAAGACAACGAAGCTCAAGGCCGGAAGCATCAACCCCAACCTGTACGCAGTTCTCCCAGCCCGGTAGGTGCCTCGCCAAGATTGCCCCGAAGAGCGAACGACACTCAGGGCCATAAGGGGAGCTTGCGGACGGCACTTGGCCCATGTTGGGATAGCTGTGGGTTGCTCGCCCGGTCACCGCCCCGTTAGGGTTGATAGAGCCGTGCATGAACCCATCAGAACCCACGAGGCGCAACCAAGCGTTATCCCCTTCGGCAAGCATCCCGATGCGCTTCTGAATCATCAGATAGTCACGCACCAGGGCAATGCATGCCTGGGCATCTGGGTCAGCAACTCGAACCCCCTCAAGGGTTTCATCATCAACCTTCGGGGCGCCCTTTTCAGTGAACTCTGTGGGCTCCCAACCGGCGATCTTCAGGACCCTAATCAGGTGCTTGCCTGACGCTGGGTTGAAGGTGACGAACTCGACAGGGGTATAGGGAGCCCCCTCGAAGGTTTCGCGCTTGTCCTTGCGCTTCCCGTCCTTGGTGTAGATCCCTCCGACCTTGGGATATTTCACCCGAGGCATCACACGGCCATCCGACCAGAACTCAATGGGCTTCTGTGTCACTGGATGCCGGAATTGCTCAGTGCCTCCCTTGGGTTCGTACCAACTCCCGAAGGTCTTTATGAGCTTCACAAGGAGGTCGGAACGCTGGCCCGCAAGATCCGCATAGAGTCGCTCGGCTCCTTCTTGGTCGAAGGGAAAACCGTTGCGCTCCATCTGGGCCAACGTCCAGGCCACTTCATGCTCAAGGTGTACGGCCCGGATTGAGTTCATCCAGTGTTCGCCGTTAGGAGCGAGGCCACCGGGGAAGTAGTACGGGTCAGACATCAGCTTTGTGACGAGCTTGGAGGTAACCACAACGTCCTGAACGCAATAGGCCTGCATGGCTGGAGACCACTCGGCCCACTCCATGCCTTTCACATAGGTGGTTCCGTCAGCGTTGCACTGAGCTATGAAGTCGTTCTTGTATTCGCCCTTCATCTCGCCAAGGCGGTAACCCCAGGCTTCAAGAGCGTGAGAGCCGAAACGACTACCGGGGAGGCGGCCTGTTCGCAGTAAGCCCGCGTCGGTGTCTCGGATGTTTGCGTAGATCAATCGGGAGAGGACAAGGGTGTCCATGACGCGCTTACGGGGGATGTTTAAGCGCTTGCCGAAGTATTTGCGCTTCAGCTTGTCCAGGGCGGGGATGTCGTACTTGATACCGTTGTGGAAGACGATTAGACCGTCAGACTTTGCTGCTTCAGCTTCGAGTTGCTGTATGTACTCTTTGAAGCGGTCGGGTCCGTACTCGAAAACTTCACCCGTAAAATAATCTTGTGTAACACCACAGTGAAACTTGGAGACGTCCTCAAGAAGGCCGTCCGTTTCGATGTCAGAAGTCAGCATTCGTCGGCGGGCCCTCCTTTCGAGTTGTCTTGTCAGTGATTTGGATACAGCTCAACGGGAGCCACAGACCAACCTGCTTGAAGCCGTCGAAGTAACGGAAATTCACAGCGAAGCCATGGAAACCATCAAGCTTCTGAGATGCAGGTGTGAGGGGGGCAATCCACTGAACGTTATCCACGGTGTAAGGCCCGCGCCGTGCCCAACGGACCCCTTGCAGGTAGTGGCGTTTAGGGAGCGTGTTGACTACAAAACTGTCCCCAACGCAGATGTCAGGATCTACAGGGACCTCGACCTTTACAGGCTCTGGCTTTGGTAGGTGCTTCGCGATTTCAGACAGCAAGTCGTCGTAGCGACCCTTTACGGTGTCTTCGCCTGACCAGCGAGGGGGCTTAGAGGGGGCGGAATCCTCGTAGACGTATCCGAGCGACTCCAGCAGGGCCACAGCAAGCTCCCCTTTCTTGAGGTGTTTACGGATTTCGGAAGAGTTCATTAGGTTCTCCTGTTGGGTTGCCTTAAGGGTTACTGAAAGGGCCCCTTTCGGAGCCCCTTGGATAACGCTTACAGCAGTGCTTTGAGCTTCTCGGCCTGGGCCTTCAGGTCCTGGGCCTCTGCCCGCTCATTGGCGGCTTTTTGAGTAGCGGCTTTCGCGTAGGTGGTGTATTTCTCAGCGCTGTGCGCCTTCTTGCCGGACGCCTTGACGAGGGCGGTATGCAGTTTCTTCAAGGCCAGCTTGTACAGTTTCACGAGGGTCATAGGGGGTCTCCTTTTCAGTAGTCGGAATGGGACTCGGCTTGGCCTTCCCATGCTGTGTCAGTGTCGGTAAGACCCTCAGGGGTCCAACCATCCGGGGTCTCGTCGAGCCAGCCGGTTTCGCGGTTGTAGATCAGGTAACCGGCCACTCCGGTCTCCCCAGTGAACCGGCACTTCAGGACTCGGATAGTCACCACGTTCGGGTTATCCCCTTGCTGGTTCCTTTCCAAGGCAATGATGGTGTCGGAGAGTTGGCGTAAGGAGCCGGAGCCACGCAGGTCCGTAATAGATACCTGTCGGCCTTCTTCGTGGGCCTTCCCCTTCTCGGGGTTCTTCAGGTGGCAGATAACGACCATTAGGATGTCGTTGGTTTTCGCGAAGGTTTTCAGCTTGGTCATTAAGCGGTCGATGGTCTTCCGCTCGTCGCTGTTGTCGTCCATGCCAGACACAACAATCGAAATATGGTCAAGGACAATGACCTTGCAGCCCTGCCCCTTCACCATGTAATGCAGCTTTGATAACAGGCGGTCCTCTACCGACTCCGCGAAGGAGTCATAAAGAAACAGCTTGTCGTTCTCAAAGATCGTGTCAAAGGCCGCGTCAAACTCTGCTTCAGTCGTCCCGTCTGGGTTCTGTCTGTAGCGTCTGCGCATGTGGAGGCCCACGAGGTCCTCTACGGTTTCCTCTACGGACTCTTCGAGCATCGCGACACCAGTCTCAAGACCGGAGTTATGGAACCAGTTGTAAACGTTCTGTCGGACGAAGGTGGACTTGCCCATGCCTGAGCCTGACGTGACCATGAGCAATTCACCCGCTCGGGCGTTCTTGGTCTTACGGCGCAGCTCAGCAGGCCCCATCAGGGGAATCTGCGGGATTTCCTGCTTGTTCTTGATGCGATCTTTGAGGGCCTTTGCGGAGACCACTCCGTCAGGTACGAAAGGGGCAGCGTTCCAGATAGCGTCAATAACCGCCTTGGCTTGGCCCTGCTGGATACACTCGTTGGCATCCTTGAGGGGCAACACGGCAATCTTCACCTTGCCCGCAGGGAGGACCTCAGCGGCCTCCATAGCAGCCTTCCGCCCTGGCTCGTCCATATCGAACATCAGCACGATTTCATCGAACGTATCGAAGTACTCGTAGTTACGGGCGCACGACTTACGGGCCGCAGCGGCTCCGGTCGGAATGGAAACCACCGGGTACTTGCCGCCCTGCAACTGGGCCACCGAGAGGCAATCAATCTCACCTTCGGTTACCACGATCTTGCGACCGCCTGACCAGAGATGTTTGCCAAAGAGGCAATCAACGCCATGCTTTCCGGTGGACGAAAAGTTCTTGTCCTCGTCGCGGATCTTCTGGCCTACAAGGTTCCCGTGTTCGTCCCGGTAGTCGGCCACCTGGACCCATTTACCACCCCGCTTTCCGACCCAGTAGCCGTACTGCTTGCAGATGGCAGCTTGCAGGAAGCGCTTGGGGAGGTCGGCATAACGGCCTTGGTGGTCAGCAAGTGATAGCGTCCCGTCTGCCCTTAGGGTCTTAGAGTGCTCACCAGATATAGAACCAGTGGCCCCGGTGTGGTGATCACAGACGAAGCAATGGGTATGACCGTCTGAATAAGTCGCACATCCATCCGAAGAACCACAGTCGTCTTGATCACAAGGCCCCTTATGTAACAGCTCACTTTCGGGGTACTCGTCAGAACGATCCATCAGGACCGCCTACAGGGACCTCCAGGGGTTCGCCAGTCGCTCGGCGCCAGGACAGGTCGAGCCACTTCACTTGCATCTTGTCGTGGCGATCCTTGGTGTAATCCCGGCGAACAGGGACCAACGTGGACCAGTGACGGGCCCCAACGAATCGAACATGAGCCGCGTCGATGCCGTGGTGAATCCCAGAGATAACGAACTGATTCAGGTTGAAGTCGAAAGAATCGACCGCTTCCATAACGTCGTCACATTCATAGACACAGATGTCGATATCCGTACCTACCAGCTTGAAGCCGCCAACCAGACGGTCAGCTTTTGCGCCGTTGTAGACGTGAAAACCAACAGCGTCCAAACCGGCTTTAACGAGGATCTCGGCAGTAGTCGCCATAGAGACCCCGGCAATGATTACGTCGATGTCCTTGGGGCGGACACCAAAGAAAATGTCACGAGCGGCACCGCCTGCGATGATTGCGGGGACGCCTTCCTTCTGGAATAGCTCCACGATATCGAAAGCGCCCTGCATGGTTGCCCGAGTTACGGCCATAGTGGGTCCTCCTAAGTTAATAAGATTGCGAACAAAGCGAGCCCTGACGGGCCCGCCTGGAATGGGGGGGGTTATTGCTTGATGCGGGACTTAAGCCATGCGGCCACGTCAAAGGACGGGCAGGCTTTGCCGCTGTCGAGGTCTCGGTGCCCGCAGATTCGGGCGCCTGGATACCAGACCGTGGAGGCTTCCCAGACAAGGCCATCAAGGGCTTGCCACTGGGCTTCCGTGAAGTTGTCTTCAGGCTTCCCTGAAGCGTCGATTCCACCAACAAGGCAGATACCGAGAGATTCGGAGTTGTGGCCCTTTACGTGGGACCCTACGACATCATGAGGACGGCCCACTTCTACAAGGCCATCGCGGCGGATGATGAAGTGGTAGCCGACATCCAACCAACCTTGCTGAACGTGCCATTGCCGGATTTCCCGAAGGCCAATGTCCATAGTTGGTTTGGTTGCTGCGCAGTGAATAACAATCAGGTCGGTCTTGATCCTCTTGTTGAATTGGACTTTTGCCATGATTACTTGGTCCCCTTTTCTATCAAGACCCCCGCAGGGATCTCTTTCCTTTTCTCCTTAAGCCATGCCAGGGGCACCAGCTTGTCAGCGTATTGGATTCCGTGTTTGTCGCACCAAGCCCCATAGGACGTAGGCGACCCCTTGTAGAGCTTCGACTTGGAGGACGAGAAGACCAACCGGATATCAAGGTCCGGGTACTGCGCTCGAAGTAGCAGGTGCTTAGCCCTGTCCTCAACCTCCCAGATGCCTTTACATTCGATGATGATCCCGTTTGCCAGGATGAAGTCAGGCAGATACTTCGCGGTTCGCTCTGGGATCGTGTATTTGATCCAGTGTTCTTCGAACGTGTATTCCGCCTTGTTCTTGTCGAGATGCTCGCTGTTCTTCTCTTCGAGGCCGGATCGAAAAACCGCTGAGGTTCTCCGAGGCCCCGTGTAGCGACCGAAGGCCACCCTTAGAAGTCGCCGCCGTATTTATCGTCGTCAGCATCTGCCGCATCGTCGTCGCCGCGCTGATCATCGTCAGACCAGCCTTGTTCCTGGCGATTCTCGTCGGCCACATAGCCCTCTTCGGCTTCGTCGCCCCATTCATCATCACCACCGCCGAACTCGACCAGCTTCAACAGCATCACGGAGTCCAACTGAAGCTTGACGGACGCACCAGCGACCGCCGAGAAGCCATAGGCGAACATGGAGAAACGAGCCTTCAGCTCAGAGCCACCAGAGATTGCCGGAACGTTGTTGATGCGCTTGCCCTTGGAGTCCACGACCTTCAGGACCAACGGTTTCAGGTCGCCGCTTTTGTCCACGTAAGCACCGTAAGAGCTGAACTTGAAGGTCACCGTACCGTCGTCATTGATGAAGTACGGCATGTTGCCCTCGTAGGGTTCCAACAGTTTCTTACCGCGAGCCAGTTTCTTAAGCAGCTCTGGACGCTCCGCTTCGAACTTCTCGCAGATTTCGGCGTAGTTCGCCTCGTGAAGTTTGTTGATCTTGTTGATCAGCGCTTGAGCGTCCTTACTTGGGACAGTGAGGTCTACCTTGTAGACGCCTCGCGGATTACCAAAGCCCTTTTCAGGGTTGCCATAGTCTGGCTTTTGGATTGCGCAGTAAGGCTCAGCGGTGCCGCGTGGGGTAAACATGAATTCTTTCTTAATTGCCAAGAGTAATCCTCCTTTAGATAGGTGATAAGTTTCCTTTCGGGTTGTATTGCTAACAGTGAGGGGTTTTAACGCTGCCTGAAGTCAAGCCAGAGAACGGCAATCACCAGGGCGAGGGGAATTAGCATCGGGTCCATTAGTTGAACCCAGGACGCGCAACACTTACAGACCCTTCTTGAAGTTGCTCCCGGCTGATAGCCATAGAGACCTCTTGGGCCGGGCTCTTACGAATAGAGCGATAGACCGAGTACACGACCGACTTAAAGTGTTCGTGTAGAAACTTCTTGCTGAAGCGCCAAACATCGTGTTTGAAGTGCGCAACGTCCGACCCTTGGGAAAGTTCCAGCAGAGTCAGTTCTACAAGCTCGCGCTGTTTGTCGGTCATAACGCGGTCGTAAAGAACACCAGCAAGCCCCGATGCATTTACGTGGCTGTAGTTGTTCAGGTGAAGAAAGCCGTCAGGCTTTGCACGGCCATTACCGTGGGCGCGCCTCATTGAGTCACCATGAAGCGGTCAGTATTCGGGGCGACCACCGGACGAATGCGGGTCACCTTTGCCTGAGTGAACATGGTTTCGGTCTGAGCCCATGCCGCGTCGAGACTCACCGCGTAGACGGTTACTTCATCGACGTGGTCGTCAATCTGTACGGTTGCCTTAAAGGCTTTAGTTGCGTGTTCCATTATTTAGAAACTCCTTGTTCTTTGAGAAGTGCGGACTGTTGAACGAGCCGAGTGCCGAAGAACTCGACCTTTTCAGCGTCATAAAGACCGTCCGGTTTTGCACCTGCTTTAACTTTCCCGAGGGTTCGTTGAGCGGCACGGCGCCAAATCGCTTTAAAGGCGTTGCCCTCGGCGTAGTTCATTCCGAGCGCCTCAATAATGTCGTTACATTCAGCGATATAGGCGGGATTGGTTTCCGTGGTTGGATTGTTAATTGCTACCGTGTAGTAGCTGACTGACCCGCCTGTATACTCAGTCATTAACGATTTCCTTCAGGCGCTTAAAGATCAGCGCACAGCGCGGCCAGTTGCCCAGGTAAGGGACCAGTTTCAATCGGCCCAACTTCTGGGCTTCCGAAAAGACTCCCTTGGTCAGCAGGAAGGTTTCCTTGGAAGCGTCGTTAACCAACACCTTGTTGACTGGGGCCGGGTAAACCTTGCGAATCTCGCGATTAACACGCACGGAATAACGCAGGGCCTTAACGCCTTTGTTGTGATGCAAGAAAGTTTCGGGCACGAGTGGGCCTCCTTTGGTTAGGTGAATGGGTCTATTAGTTGCTAACAGTGAGGGTTTTAATTTTCTATTGGTGCCCGTCAGATGGCCGAGAAGCCTCAAACACCAAAAATGCGAACACTACCGGGATGATTAGATGCAGCCCGTACACACATACGGAATGCACTCTGCTTACTCCTTAATCAGTGGGTCCGAGATGCCCCGGAAAGAGTCGAAACTTGGGTGACGGAGCGAGCCGTTTTCGTAGCGTTCCATAAAGGTGACCTTGCAGGTCCAGCCGAGGTAAGGGTTTAGGCCAGAGGCTTGCAGCTCTTCAGGCTCAGGCCAGTAGAGGCCGGCATCGCGAGCGGCACTAAGAACCGCACCTGTGAACTCGCTCATTTGCGCCTGACTGATCTTGCAAGCATTGACTATATGGCCCGACTCAAGGAGGACCTCGAAGCCAATCACAAAGCCCTCGTTTGCCTTGCCCTTAGTGCCCCAAACCAGGCCAACAACCTTGCCGTCTTCGTTGTCCTTCGGGACAACCTTCCACATGCCGACTTGCTTCGACCGCTTGTAGAAACCGTTAGGGTCCTTGGCTACAACCCCTTCGCCACCTTCGGCGCGGATCTTGTCGTTGAACTGGTGGAGTTCCTCCAGGCTGAACACGTCGATGGACTCCACGACCTCCCATTGAATCTCGGGGAAGCGCTTTTGCAGCAGAGCCACTTGGTACTCAACGTGGTACTTCATGACGCTGTGAGGGACCTCGTAGGTCTTGCCAGAGCGCACAGCCTCAAGCGGGAGGATTCCGAACACAGCAATTTTCAGGCGTGAAAGGCTCAGCACCCCGTGACGGCCTGGGTCTTTGCGCAGCTCTCCTGCGATGCCCTTACAAGGAAGGTCGTCAATCAGTAGTTCAGCGTCCAGCATGAACCCCTCAGGGAATAGGGCGTCATCCCCCACCGGATTAAAAAAGTCGTCCCAGCGTTCATCCCTGTCCAGTGGCGCAAGGCAGTCAAAGCGAGGAAAGCGCTTACCCTCTCGGGACAGCCACTCAACTTGTGCGCTAAGGCAGCCGCTGACCACCAGATTCAAACGAACCCCGTCTTCTTTCTTGTCGGCAATCAGATAGCTCTCGTCGAGCACTGCCTGAAGTTGCGCTTCGTTGTAGTCCACTGGACGGTGCGGTTTAGTTGGCAGAATTACAGCTTCGACCTTGCTCATTCAGCGGACTCCCACAGCGGACGGTTGCCGCGCTGGGTCTTGTTGCGTTTACCTTTCTTCGCCCGGATTGCTTCCATCTCTTCAGCATCACGACGGGTCTTACGAGCGTTCTTTTCGAAGGTCATTGCGGTATTCAAATCGGTTCTCCTGAATGGATTCGTTGGGTATTTCTAAAAGTGAGGGTTTTTAAATTTCAGGCAGCAAAAAGGCGCCCGTAGGCGCCCTCTTGGTAGGTGTTGCGATGGCTATGCAAAAGCGAAGTCAGACTTCAGGATCTGGGTGATATCCAAGGAGCCCTGAGCGGGGACCTCAGGCATATCCTCAAGCTGGGTTTCGTGGAGCTGGTCAAGGAATTGGTCCCTGAAGTCAGCGAGAACGTTTGTTGTCGCGTAGGTCTCCACCATGGTCTCGCGCACTGCCCGAAACATCGCCCCGGCCTTCGCTGGGATCGTCCCAAAGCTGTCATGAATGAGGCTAAAGAAACTGACCCCGTAGGCTTCGTGGGCCTTCACTACGGTCTTCCGTAGGTGGCTCCCGTCCTGGCTGTGTACGAAGTTCGGGGAGATGCCCGATTGCTGCTTAAGGCCGTCAATGACGTTGCTGTCACGGACGTTGATCGTCGTTTGAAGACGCATAGAGCCCAGGAACGTCAGGTCAATCCGGCGCTGTTCCTGCTTCATGTACTCTTGCCACACTGGGAAACCGTCCGGGGTGACCCAGAAGACGGGCATGCATGGTTTGAGCTGTGTGCCGGTCTCCTTGCAAATGACCTCCTTGGCTAAGTGTTTGGCTGCTACCTGCAACCACTTCATGGCCTCAACGGCCTTCACTACGGTGACCCCTACGGCGTCCCAAATGAGGTTTGCCATGTACCGGGCACACTGCGGAACGCTCGCGAAGAACTCTTGCCCGGTCCCCCTGTCTATCGCTGGGTTGATGATGTCGCCAATCAGTTGCTCAGAGAATCCGAAAGCCTTCGAGCCATAGGCCAGGGTCATTACGGACCGCTTCGTTACCGAGCGGGTGACTCCATAGCCCAGCCAGCCACGGGCCATCCCCTTAGTCCCGAGGATGCGCTTTTCTACAATCTCCCCGGTCTTCTTGTTCGTTACGGTTTCCGTGGAGTCCTCAGTACCGTCCTCAAGGTCCCGCGCAAGGGCTTCATTGACCCGATCCGCTACGAGCTTGTAGATATCCTGCACGGATTCGGAAGGAACCAAGTTGACAGCCCGGCCGCCCCGCTCGTCTCGAAGCATCGCGGAGAAGTGTTGAATCCCCGAACAGCTACCATCGAATGCAATCGGCAATGCAGACTCATGAAGCGGCCCGTCACGCTTGACCCCCTCCCACTCAAAGCAGAACGCCAGGAAGCAAAAAGGACTATCCATCTGGGCCCAGTCAGTGCACCCCAGAGGGTCCCGAGCACAGGCAAGAATCATCTCTTCGTTATCCCTGACCCATTGCTTACGTTGATCAAAAGAAACCTTATCGACCCCGGCACAGTTCGCCCCGTGGATCATTAACCACTCAACCCCCTCTTCCCCCACAGGCTCCGCTATGGCTGCCTGCAAGAGCCCCTTGGTCATGTCGTTACCTTGGGGGTTGAATGCGGGAATCGCGTAGACCCGGCCTCGCCAGTCGAGGTTGTACGGGAAGTAAATAGCCTCGTACTCGGCAAACTTATTGGCCTGCTCCAGGGCGAACTCATAGCCCAGGCGGCGGGAGATGCGCGCCTTATCCCTGCGATAGATGGCGGACGCTTCGCGCTTCCATGACTTCAACAGCTCGGGGTCTTCGTCCATTCCCTCAGGACGTGGCGGAAGCTCCTCACGTTCAGTAAGTGGGAATCCGTCGATAGGGACGTGCTTCCACTGCATCAGTGCATTAGCCACGGCCAAGACCCGCTGGTTAACACTCCATGCGGTCTGTTGGGCCAAGTTGACGGCCTTGTAGACCTCAGGCATGTACACGTCGCGGTAACGGTTGAGCGCCTTCTTGGAGCGGACCCGGATGAACGGGATAGGCTTACGGCCTTTCGCCCAATACCCGCCACCGACCATCGTTGACCACTCACGAGGCGGCACAATCATCGGCTGGTGCTGCGGTGAGATGCCCGCGAGGTTAAACGCACGGTCGCAAAGCTTCTTGGCCCACTCAGGGTGCAGCGAAACGTATTCGCCATCGTGGGACTTGATGCCCGCAAACTCGCGTTTAACTTCGACTAACTGTGTGGACTCAATGAGAAGTTCGAGTAGTCGAATCCCCATGTGATAAGTCACGTCATTATCGAGCGTGTCCCACTTGACCCACTTAGACGCCAATTGGTCAGCTTCGAGCATGTGACTCTCTACGCGCTCCAAGAACTTGACCTTATAAGTATGTCCGTTGCGTTTATTGAGTGCGGCCTTAACGTGCTTCTGAAAGTGTGCAGCCTCTTGAACTCGAATACGGCCAAAGCGCGCTTCCTCTTCCAAGGACTGGCCGATGCGAATAGCAAGAGATTGGATAGTTACAGGCGAGGGTTTCGCCATGTCTCCCAACACAATCTTGATAGTGATCGCTGCGACCGCCTCAGCGTCCATTTGTTGGAAGTACGAAAGCCCCACGTGCTTACGGCGGACCTTATGAACTTGATGGTCAACCCAGGCTTCATAAGCAGCAATCAACTTAGGGACCAAGTGGGAAAGTACAGGCTTAGCCGTGGCGTTCTCTGCGAACTCCCCACGTTCAATTTGACGCTCAAGTTGCTTACGGAAACGCTCCTCGCCAAGGGTGTACGCTTCATGCTCAAGACTAAGCTGAGTAGCGGCAAGTTCATCACCGTACATACCTGAGAGAGTCTCAAAGGCCCAGGTAGATTCGCTTTTTATATCGCTAAAGTCGTGCTTAGTTGGTTCAATTTGGCTTTTTACGGACATGACTATCCCTTAGAAGCTTTAAGGGCCTCTAACTAATTTGTTTATTTGTTTGTGAATCGAACGCGCAAAGAGGTCTTTGAGATATCTTTAAGAGAGTTCTTAAAGTTGATCTCTAAGGGAGGTCTGAGAGTGTTCTACTAACAGTGAGGGTTTTTAAATCGGAGCTATCTGGTTCAGATGTGAGTGGTTTCGATACGACCTGTAATCTCCTGTACCTTGTAGGTAAACTGCTTGATTTCCTTGAGTTTTTCGCGAGCCCTTCGGATTGCTTTCAAACCGTCGATGCGGTCCTGTTGTACCGACACCCACTGGTCCCCACTGGCCCCAGGGTCAACACTTCGATAGCCGCCTGTAACGTCGTGAAGCCTTTTGATAAGTGTAAGAAGCTCAACTTCAACATCCTCCGGGGCATCCTGTGGGTAACTCGTTTGGGTGACGGTCAGGTAACTACTATCAAGCGAGTAGCGGAGTTCAGTAACCACTCGCCCACACGGCCCCAAGCCAAGTACATACTCACAGCGTTCTGGAGTAACCGTTACCTTGCCAGGGCTCTCGCAAGTTCCCTCAACGAATCTTGGGATATCCGCGAAGAAACGAATACGACTTACAGACTTGTCAAACTTAGGCATTGTGCTACTATTCATTTAACTTCACTCCAGTGAACAAGGAGGTTTCTTTCCCCTGCTGTTACGGGCAATCCGTAATGACGCATAGCCTTACCGTTAAAGAACATTGCGTGACCAACTGGCAACTGAGGGACTATTACGGGTTCAGCAAATGGCCCAACATGGACAACAGTCCCGCCGCCCTCATGTTCATTAGTTAAGGCAACAACCATAGTTACGTCCGAGTCGCTATCGGTATGCCAATGGCCGCGAGGAGTGTTATCTACTGTGTACTTAGCGGCCTGAATAACGCGAAGTTGGTCCGGGTCTTGGCCGAAAAGAACCTTAGCGAGTGGGATAGCCGCGTTATGCCAAAGAGCGCGAAGGCATTCATGCAGACTCGGGCAGTGATGCGAAAAGATCAGCTCAGGAATTTGAGCTGCTTCGTTTTCATCTTCGTTAACTGAGTAATCCATGCAATCAAGCTCAAGCATGAGATCCTTGCAGAACTTGGCGGACAGGTACGGAAACGAATAGACGCCTGGAGCGTGCTGTGTGACTTGGCTAAGTGCATCCGCCCAGTCAGAGTTATATGCATAGTCTTCTGCTGTGATTGGTCCTACTTCCTCAGAAAATTCCCCCATCTCCTTTAGAATGAAGAGAGACCCGCGTATAAAATCAGCGTATTTATCCACGCTTGGGAGTGCAGTTAGTGCTTTCGAGAGAACGTGTGTCATTACTTCAATACTCCTATGATGGTTACACATTGAGCCGCTTCGGTAGAGAGCTGGTAAGGATGCGCCTTGACCATTTTCAGATAACCCCCGCCGTAGCTCTTAGTTACCCGCTCGCTGTCTTTTGGGTAAACCGTAATTACGGTCTTACCAAACCCAAACAGACCCTTTTTGAAACTTGCAAAGTAATATCTACCGGCCTCTGTGCGGATAATATGAGTTGCGCCCATTTGCTTAGCCCGTGCATGCAACCTAACCCGGCGCTCTGCAACTTCCACACGATTAGCGCGCTGTTCCGCTTGCTGTTTTTGCTCCTCTCGGCGCGCTACCAGCGGATGCATTACCAGCTCGTAAACCCTGCGCAGCAAGGCCGAGAACCGGATTTCCAGGGGGCGCCTCCAGTGGAACCACGCGGCCCGTGCTACCAGCTCGCCAACCTCCTGGCCGTTCGCTGCGGTGAACTGAAAGTTATTCGATCCGACAACTTCCCCATCTTGCGGGTCCTGTTTGACATCCACTTGCAGCCAACGAGAACCTTTCCGGTTTTCTACATACTGGGAGACCCCGAAAGTTAGTGAGTCTTCCATTGCTTTAAGGATCTTCAGGGCGAGCGAATCCGACGTAAACGCAGTTACGTTAAGTTTGTTTTTCATTTGTTTATTACCGTCTAATATCGAAGTAGTAAGAGCTGGCAGCCCACAAGGCCACCGTTAAGAGGAATAGCCAGAGTTTAAGAATTGCTTATTTCCCGTTGAAAGCTTCGTTCAGGACCTTAGCGATTGCCGCTTGGTAAGTTGTCCGGTTCATGTTCTTAAGCAGCCAGTTACGCGGAAACTTCCACCATTTGCGCTTGGTCTGGCTCAGTTCGCTTTCAAGGTGACGCCCGTCCTCTTCGTCCCAAAGCTTCTTAACGATCTCTTCCAGGGCCACGACGACCCGAGGAGTAGCCTTGTCGGCTGCTGGAGTGTTCAACCCAGCGAGGTCCATTAGCTCCCGTCCGAGGGCCTTCTGATAATGGAAAGAAACCGTTGTGGCCTCGGTCCCAATGTACGGACTTGGCGGCGCAATGGAATGTAAGGGAGCTGTAAGGTTCATTCCTACAAGGAGGGCTTTGAGTTCCGCAACGTCGCCTCTAAGGGTCTTCAGTTCGTCCATGAGGCTCTGAGCGATTGGGTTAGTGGACTCCTCGGCGTTGTACTTCCCGGTCTTGCGGATGGTCGGCAAGACTTCCTCTGTGACCCACTTACGGAATGGCTCAGAGGCCGGAGCGTGGCCCCGTAGGAGCATCTGGTAGACCTGCGGCTCACTGAAAATCACAGAGGTAACGCGCAGCTTCCTTCCCAGACCATCCAACGGGAGACTGACGGATAAGTTATCCATCAGTGCGCCCAGCTTGAAACCTGAGCCATGTAGCTTGCGCTCCTGTTTGATGGAGTCTGCCGGAGCTTTCAAGCCAGCCGCACGGGCCACCTGAGTAGCCACAAAAAGCAGTTCGTGTGCAGGGTGCCCGGTCAGTACGTCCAGCTCTACGCCCATGAAATTGCGCTTCTCGAATTGCATTACAGTCATCGCCTGTTGCTCCGTTGTGGTGGTCATTTGGTGTCTCTCTATCAGTGAGGGTTTTTAAGCGGCGCGAAGGATAGGACGTAAGATTCGCCCTGTCTATGCATTAATGCATATTAATCATGCGCTTATGCATTTTACGGGACCAACGTAGGTTGCTGGTCGATAACCGTGATTGAGCCCCTGTCGGTGATAGCTACCCGCGCTGTCCAGCCTGGATTCAGCTCCGCAAACTGTGGGTGTTCCTTAAAGCTCGTAATGCGGCCTGTGCGGTGCTTTCCGATGCCTACGTGGATCATGTCGCCCACCTTGAACTCACTCCCGCGCTTGTAAGTCGCTTCTTCTTCTCCGTAGGCTTCGGCCCAGGTCCTGGCGACTGCCTTTAGCCAACTCAGGCTGTCATCGCTGTACACCTCGCCGTCCGGTGCTTCCATGGTGTAGCTCGTCAAGCCGTTGGTGCTGAGGGTGAACTTGAAAGCGTGTTCTCCATGACTGGCAGTAATTCCCTCAGGGGCTGCTTTGAGGTCCGCTACGGTGAAGCTGCGAAGGGTTTGCATGTCTGTAATCTCCGGCAACCTACGCTTTTTATGCGTAGATCTAATCGTGGTTCTGGGCACTTCTGCCCTGTGGTTCGCAATGTACGCACCAAAAGCGTATATGTCAACGCATTTTGTGCGTAGATCTCCAGAAACGAAAAACCCGGCGAATCCTTCAGGGACTCAACCGGGTTCCAGTGTGCAGACAATGATTAGTAAATCGGGTGCTGCTTAAGGGTAGCCATCAACGCTTTACGGGTTGCCGCGTGGGAAACCTTGAGGGACATAGCAAGGCAAAGCCACGATCCGAAATAAATGCAGACCTGCGGCCTCCCATAGGCGTCCATGTAGACCCCATTTGTGGCGACTAATGCATCACCAGCAAACCATGATCCCGTTACGTTCCTCTCTGTAATCACACCGGCCTCGGCAAGCTCAGCTAAGGCCGCGTGAAACGTTCTGATTAGATCAGCGTGAGACCTGGGCCGCGAGCTTACCGGCACCATTTGGTGGATCTCATAGGTAGAGGTAATCAGTTTGGGCGATTGCATGCCTTCAAAATCCTAATAGAGCTGCCACTCTCGGGAACGCCTGGACAAGCTTAATGATTCCGTAGAGCACGGCGATACTTAGGACCCACGCGGCAACTGTTAGCGCCTTTTCCATGGGTCAATCCTTGGGAACCGTAAAGGCTGTTGCTGTACCACCCAGGACGTACCAGCAGTTACGGTTCAAGCCTGAATCCTTCGATATGGCTACGTCCGTAATACCATCGGCGCCCTGTGCGTAGGCTGCAACCTTCAGGTCAATTAATACTGTCGCTTCTTCCGGGGCCTGCTCTACGAAACTCCTGTGACACCGACCGGCTGACACCTTGCTTACCACTTCGGCACCCTTAGGGATTGAGTCGTACACCTTGACCGTGCGTACTGCTTCACGTTGGTCCTTGATGCTGGCGTAAGACTGCTCATTGCCCACTTGAAGATTTGAAGAGTGGCTACTACAGCCCGTGATTAGGCCAGACAGTAGAGCCAGGTAAACAACCGCTCCGCGCATTAGAAGCTCCTTATTTGAGAAGCCCCGGATAATACCGTCAGGACGCCTTAAAGACACCCTCTAAGACCTCGGCCAGGGTGCCTACAGGGATCGAAGAACCGCCGTAAGTATCGTAAGCCAAGGTCCCCGTAGAGTGCCCAAGGAGCGCTTGAGCGAAGGCAACAGGAACACCTGTAGTCTTGAAGGATGAAGCCATATGGTGCCGTAAGGAGTGCAAAGTCTGGTGTTCGGACTTGTTGGGGAGAATCTCGCGGATCATCACACCGAGCCGCTTCCGTGCCTGGACATTGTTAACCCCGTGGTACACAGGTAGGGCTGGCTTAGGCCCCTGTAGAGCCTCCTTGAACCCTTCGAGGTCAAACCCCAGGACCCCGTCCACCAGAGGCACTACACGAACGCTGTATTTGTTCTTAACCGATTGCCCCTCGGCCTCCTCACGGATGTTGACGCATGTGTGGCCGTCAATCTCAGGGATGTCCTTGGTGGTTAGCTGTGTGATCTCCCGAGCCCGAGCCCCGGTGACAGCCAACAGAGACAGCCCCCAACGCTCCCAACTGTCCGCAGGAAGGGTCTCGGCGTGCCTCAGTAGGGTTTCCACCTGGGAGCGCTCGAACGGGATACGCGAGCTTTCAGCGTCCTTGTTGAGCTTGAGCTTTGAAGTGTAAGCCTTGGTGAGATAGTCATTATCCACAGCCCAAGTCATGACCGTTGTGAACTGGGTTATTAGGTTGTTCACTGTCGAAGCCTTCCGACTCTCTAACAGCTCGTCACGCATAGCCACCAAGTCAGCCCGCGTATGCTTCCGCAGGTCTGTGGTCCCGGTTACCTCCAACGCCTCGCTAATCTGCTTGTAGTTGCTCTCGTAGCCATCCAGGGTGGACTGCTTAACGTCCCCCTCCTTCTCCTTCAGGTAAACCGGGTATAGGTCATCCCAATGGAGCGCCTCTTGTGCTGCCCTCAGTGACTGCGCAGGGCCATCCCCTACGATGCCTTCGAGGTTGTCCACGATATCCACAAGGTCCTTTGAGTCGCCCCGGAGACGCTTAAGGGACGCTTCAAGAATCCTTTGGGCCCCAGCGGCTCCCCTGTGTTGATTCAGGGACATGCCCATGCTGGCCGTGGCTAAGCCGATGTTTACCTGAAGGTCCCCGTAGATCGACTCATAGGCCGATAGGGAGGCGTCTGTGTGAGCCTGGGAGAGAGCGTTAAGAGCCACGAAGGCTAAGCGCTCCTTGATGTCCGCCCATGGTGCCTCTGGGTTATCAAGGTGAAACACCGCGAGGGCGGCAAGGATGTCTTTGGTCAACTCTGTGGCTCGTGGTCGTTCGGTGGTGCGCAAGGATACCGTAAAGAGTCCCGTGGTAGCCCCTACAGGCCGCATACGCAGGTAGTAGACCCCCTCCCTCCTATACAGATAAGGACAGGCGAGGATGGTTTGTAACAGTGTTGTCTCTCTCTTGGTGCACATAGAGGGTTCCGCCCAGTGTTTGTGGGGCTCCCTCAGTGCTGATTCCAATTTAGGTAAAACTGCACCAGCGCCGCAGCAAGATCGGCCTGCAAGCCTTGTTCCAGACACCATTGTTCGGCATGCGCGGTGACTTCCGGCCAGTGTTGCAGCAGGTTTTTCCAGGGTTCGGCCATAGCCGCCTCGGTATTCCAGGCCTGCCACAGGGCCAGTACCGCCGCCTTGGCGCCCGGGGAAAGTGCCCGGGTGTACAAGGCAAGAAAAGCCTCGAGCTTGTCCAGGTGGATATCTTCGTCCTGGCGATAGATATGCCAGAGCATCGGCCGCCCGGCCCATTGCGCGCGCACGAAGGAATCTTCCCCGCGCACCGCATTGAATGCACAGCACCACAGCAACCGGTCGTAATCTTCCTGGCGAACAAAGGGCAAGACCTGAACCGTCAGCGACTGACGCACCTGCAGGCTGCCGACCGTCAGTGACTCCACCCCCAGCCAGCGCTGCACGTCACCGAGAATGCGGCCTTCGGGCACCAGCAAATGAGTCGGTTGTGCATCGGTGGCCAAGGCCTCCAGCCAACCGCCAAGACCGGCGTTTTCATAGGCGAACAACGACATCAAGCGGCTATCGGCGGCGGGCGTCACGCCCAGGCCCTGCAGAAAATCCCGCTGGGCCTGGCGATCGGCCTGAAAATGCCGACGGCGTTCGAGCAATCCGGCTTCGCGCAGCAAGCCGCCCGTGCCAGCCTGGAATCCTGGGAAGAAAAAGTACTTCTGTACGCCGCGAAACTTCACTGACGGCAGGCCGTGGCAGCCACTGACCCAGTCTTCCGCACTCAGATAGTCCAGGTTCAGCCACAGCGGCGCCCGTTCGCGGTCGGCCATGGCCTCCATATAGGCATGGGGCAACTGGCAGGCGAATGCGGCAATCACCACATCCGCTGGCGCTTCAGCCGGCCATTGGGCCGGCCAGTGGCGCACCTCGACCCCGTCCTGATCCTGGCTCTGCCGCTGGGTATCAATCTGCGGGCAAATCTTTTCGAAGGCCCGCAGATCATCGACCCACAAACGCACCGCGCACGGATGCTCGGCCACCAACTGCCGGGCCAGACGCCAGGTCACGCCGATGTCGCCGTAGTTGTCGACGACGCTGCAAAAAATGTCCCAGGAGGCTTTCATTCCAGTCCTCGATTGGCAAAGGCGCCGATTGTCCGCATAAATGCTCCTGCGCAGAAGAGCCAACCTCGATTAATCTTCGTGCGACAATCAGCCCTCGCCCACTACCACCCGCCAGGAGGCAACCATGTCTTATCGCCCGCCCGCCCGTCGCCCCTTGCGCATCAGCTTCAATGCCCTGGCGCTCAGCGGCAGCATTGCCCTGGGCCTGTGGCTGGGGTTTCTGGCGATTGTCCTGACTTGCTGGCTAGGCTCGCACTTTCTCTTCAGTCAGCAACTGGCTCCTGTGGCGCAAGCCGTGCAGCAATTGGCGAAGCCGCCGGTGGTTGCGCCGGAGCCGCCCAATCGGATGTTCGAGCAATATCAGGAAAACCTGCGCAAGAACGAAGAACTGCAAGCCCTGGATAACGCTCGCAGCAACCCGCGCAACCTGTCCAACCCCAAATGCCAGTTCTGGTTGCAACAGGACCAGACCGCGCCCAGTGAAAAGAGCCGGGCCAATGTCCTGCAATTCTGCAATTGATCATGAATAAACAGTCTGTCTGCCAACTGATTCTGCAACAGCTCCGGGACGACCTGGAGGTCGCGGTACGGGCCGCACAAACCGCCTACGAAACCGCCACCCACGAAGAGAACATCGCCGAGAACAAGTACGACACACTGGGACTTGAAGCGTCCTACCTGGCAGCCGGGCAGGCTCGCCGGGTCGAGGAGATCCGTCAGGCATTGAGCCTCTGGCAAAACCTTGGCCTGCGTCCCTATGACGCGCGGTCAGGGATCCAGGTCGGTGCGCTGTTGGGACTCGAGGATGAAAATGGCCACGAACAATGGCTGTTTCTCGGCCCGGATGGCGCGGGCCTGAAGGTTCATGTGGTGGGCCAGTTGGTGACCGTCATCACCCCACGCTCCCCGCTGGGCCAAAGCCTGTTGGGCAAGTTCGAGGAGGATGAGGTGGAAATCGTGGTGGCAGGTACTCGGCAACAGTTCACTGTCACCGAGGTCCGCTAGGATCAGTGAACCGGCAGTTCGACGCCGTCGAACAGCTCTTCCAGTTCCTGCTTGTTGTGGCAGGCAATGGCCTTGGCCATGACTTCGCGGGTCAGGTGCGGGGCGAACTTTTCGATGAAATCGCACATGAAGCCGCGCAGGAAGGTGCCGCGACGGAAACCGATCTTGGTGATGCTCGACTCGAACAGTTCACTGGCATCCAGAACCACCAGGTCGCTGTCGAGCTTGGTGTCGACGGCCATCTTGGCCACGATGCCCACGCCCAGCCCCAGGCGTACATAGGTCTTGATCACGTCGGCGTCGGCGGCGGTGAACACCACCTTTGGCGTCAGGCCGCGATGGCTGAAGGCCTCGTCGAGCTTGGAGCGGCCGGTGAAACCGAATACGTAGGTGACGATCGGGTACTCGGCCAGGGTTTCCAGGGTCAGCTTCGGCAGTTTGGTCAGCGGGTGGCCCTGTGGCACCACCACGCAACGGTTCCAGCGGTAGCACGGCATCATCACCAGATCGCCAAACAACTCCAGGGCCTCGGTGGCGATGGCGAAATCCACGGTGCCGTCAGCGGCCATTTCGGCGATTTGCATCGGCGAGCCCTGGTGCATGTGCAGGGCCACATCCGGGTATTGCTTGATAAAGCTGCTGATCACCGGAGGCAGGGCGTAACGCGCCTGGGTGTGAGTGGTGGCAATCGACAAGGTGCCTTTCTTCTCGTTGGAGAACTCCTGGGCGATCTGCTTGATGCTTTCGACCTTGCGCAAGATCTCGCCGGCAGTCGTGATGATCCGCTCACCGGCTGGGGTCACCCGGGTCAGATGCTTGCCGCTGCGGGCGAAAACCTCGACCCCGAGCTCGTCCTCGAGCAGACGGATCTGCTTGCTGATACCCGGTTGCGAGGTGTAAAGGCTTTGCGCGGTAGCTGAGACGTTGAGGTCGTGGTGCGCCACTTCCCAGATGTAGCGCAATTGTTGAAGCTTCATATCAATCCCTCAAAGCAGGTAGGCGCCACGGGTATCAGCGACGGTATATAACTATATTAATGGTCAGGAGAATAAATCTAGAACTTTTATTCAGAATTTTCCATTCCGCCCTCAGGCATCCCCCTGCCGTCGACGCTGGACCAGAGGCACCAGGTAAACCGGGACTTTGGACAGCTGCAAAACCCGTGATGCCGTGCGCCCCAGAGGGGTTTGCGCACCAACTCCGTGGCTGTGACTTCCTACGATCAGCAAATCCACCGAGAGTTTCGCCGCCTGCTCCAGAATCACCTGGGACGGGTCGCCCTGAAGCACCCGCACCGACTGGATCAAGCTCAGGTCGTGCAGGCCCTCGCCCAGTTCCTCGCGAAAACTGTCCAGCACCCGCTGCTCGATATTGGCCATCACGGTGCTCAGGCCCTGGCGATGAAACTCGTTCAGCGACTGCTCATCCAGATAGCTCTGCAACACCGATTCGGCGAACAACCCCATAGGCTCCACAGCGTGCACTACATGTAAGTCGGCATTGAACGTTCGAGCCAGCTCCAGGGCATGCTGCATGACAAAGGGAGCGTACAGACCTAGGTCGGTGGCATACAGCATCGAACGAATCATATGACCTCCTCAACTGCCAAGATGGCGGAGATGGATTCAGCTTAGCAGTGCCGGGAACTGTGGGAGGCTGGAGGCAAAACCACCCCGTTTCGGACTTAGTTCCTGGCTTCGTTGCTGATGCCATGAGGCACATGACCGGTGGCGACCACCTCGCGAGCGGACTCGCAATGGCCGGCCTGGTCGTCGAAAAAAACATCGGCGGCGAAAGCTTCGAGAAAGGCCGCCTTCTCCAGGCCGCCCAGGAACAGGGACTCGTCGAGACGGATATTCCACTCGCGCAAGGTGCGGATGACCCGCTCATGGGCCGGCGCCGAGCGGGCGGTGACTAGGGCCGTGCGGACCGGGCAGGCATCGTCGGGAAACTCGCCCTGCAGCAGATTCAGCGCCGCGAGAAATCCCTTGAAAGGTCCGCCGGGCAGAGGCTCCCGGGCCGACTGCCGCTCACTGGCTTGAAACGCTTCCAGGCCGCCGGCCTGGTAGACCCGTTCCGAGTCGTCGGAAAACAGCACCGCATCACCGTCGAAGGCGATGCGTAGTTCGCCATTGGCCGCGCGTCGGGCACCGCCGGAGAGGATGGTCGCTGCAGCGAATCCGGCCTCCAGCGCACTGCGGACATCGTCGGCGTGGGTGGAAAGAAACAGATCGCTGCCGAAGGCCGCCAGGTAGGGATAGGGACTGCGTCCCCCCACAAATGCCGCACGGGAGATACCCAGGGCGTAATGTTCAATCGAGTTGAACACCCGCAGGCCGGTGTCGGCACTGTTGCGCGACACCAGCACCACCTCGACCCGCGCCCGCCCCAGGCTGGCATTCAGGCTCAGGAGCTTCTTCACCAATGGAAACGCATCGCCCGGCTCGAGGATCTCGTCCTCGTGCTCGATCTGATATTGCCGATAGGCTTTGACGCCCTGGGCCAGATAGACCTTATGGCTTTCACTCAGGTCGAACAGCGCGCGTGAAGAGATTGCCACCACCAGCTTGCCATCCAGTCCCTTTGCCATACCGCGCCCCCTTCAGGTCGTTCGCTCAAATGTGGTGCCGATCGATAAAACACAGGCTCTGGTACAACGCGCGGATTTTCGGCAACTCGCAACCAGCGGCCCGGGCCGCGGCCAAAGGCGCAGCATAAATAGCCGCCAATTCCAGAGGGCGCTGATGCAGAAAATCGTGGTACATGCTTGGCCAGTAATCCGGCATGTGTTCGGTGGACCTGAACAGCTGCTGCGCATAAGCCTCAGGGATCACATGACCGCAGGCCGCAGCCCCCTGCAGCACTTCCTGCATCAGGTCCTGAATCAGCTCGCGACTGGCCGGGTCGGCCATGAGCGGCGTGGTGCTGGCCTTGAGCAGCACCGACAGACCGTTATACGGCACATTCCACACCAGCTTCTGCCAGCGTGCCTGATGCAGATTGTTCATGGCCTGGGAATCGAGCCCGGCGGCACGAAACAATCCCGCCCCTTCCTCGACCAGCGCCTGGCTCAGGGCCGGATCGGCACTGGCTGGACCACTGTGGTAACCCAGGTTGATCGCCCCCAGAGCCTGGTGTTCGATCTGTCCGGGGCCCGCGCGATGCACGCAGATAAAGCACAAGCCGCCTAATAGATGCAGCGTGTCGGGGAGCTCGGCACGCAAGGCGTCCTCCACATCCAGCCCGTTTTGCAGCAACAGGACCTTGGCGCCGGGCGCCGCCGCCTGGATGATCGCCGGCGCCAGCTGGACATTGTGAGTGGTCTTGGCGCCCACCAGCAGCCAGTCACAAGGTGGCATTTCTTCGGCACTGGCGTATGCCTGCACCGGCTTCAGGCTCAACACCCCATGCTGGGCGCTATTGACCTGCAGCCCCTGTTCCACCACTGCGGAGAACTCGCTGCGCAACAGAAAGTGCACGTCGAAACCGGCCCGCGCCAGCATCACCCCGTAAAAACCTCCGATCGCTCCGGTTCCGATAATGCCTACACGCGGTTTACGGTCTGCACCCATCAAGGCAACTCCTCTGGTATTCGATTGAGCGCCTGACGCAGGCTCTCATTGAGCGCATGGGGCGTCAGCCGCGATTGCAAGGATCCATAAAACTCACCGTCACGCACCACAAACAGCGCCGGCAGGTGAAACACCTGATAGCGCTCCACTGCTCCACCGTTGTAGCCCGCATCGACCCAGCACAGGCGCGCGACCGGCAGTCCCAACCCGGGCAACTGGGTTCGTGCCCAGCGACAACCGGAGCAACCGGGAGAAGTGAAAACCACCAGGGAAACACCATCCAGGCTCAGTAATTGCTGGTCGATGTCGAAATCGGTCAGTTCCAATTCGATCACTATACTGGGGGAAATAATGTCAAATGGACGACACTCGGAGTCTGCGGTCATGGGACGTTTTCTGCCTCATCCTGATGATGTTCCGGTTGAACTGACCCTGCGCAAGTACGCCTGCATTTCGCGCCAGCGGTTGCACACTATCAGCCTCGGTGGCATGGCGTGCAATTACCACCGTGCCTGGCGCCACGGCACTGCGCTGGAAGTGCACATGCCCTCACTGGGGGAGAATGCACGGTACAACGGCTATGTTGCCTGGTGCCTGAAACGCAAGCGCGGCTACCTGGTGGGTATCGCCTTCGTCGATGAACAAACCCTGTTCAGCGCTCGCATGGGTGAGCAGGTGTGCCAGATCGCCCGCTACTGCCGCCTGCATGAACCTCTAAGCGAACAGCGATGCATCGAAGCCCTGGCTCTGGACTGGGTCGAACGGCACGCAAAAGACTATTCCGAAGACTGCGTACACCAGGCTTTCGTGCAGCCGTAACCCAATAAAACCGCCTCTTGCCCATTGTAGAGTCACCGGCTAACGCGCTAAGGTTCCGCTCCCCGACGCGCTCAAATCCGCTGTGCTCCGCCGCGCGGGGATCGCTGGCGGCCGGCACCCGTGACCTGACGAGTAACACGATGGCTGATTTACCGATCAACGACCTAAACGTCGCCTCCAACGAGACCCTGATCACCCCTGATCAACTCAAACGAGACATCCCGCTGAGCGACACCGCCTTGCGCACCGTGACCAAGGGTCGCGAAGTGATCCGCAACATCCTCGACGGCACTGACCATCGGTTGTTCATCGTCATCGGGCCCTGCTCGATCCACGACATCAAGGCAGCCCACGAGTACGCCGAGCGACTCAAGGCCCTGGCGGCGGAAGTTTCCGACACCCTGTATCTGGTGATGCGCGTTTACTTCGAGAAACCGCGGACCACCGTTGGCTGGAAAGGCCTGATCAACGACCCGTACTTGGACGACTCGTTCAAGATTCAGGATGGCCTGCATATTGGACGCCAGTTGCTGCTGGACCTCGCGGAAATGGGTCTGCCTACCGCCACTGAAGCGCTGGACCCCATCTCCCCGCAATACTTGCAGGACCTGATCAGTTGGTCGGCCATCGGCGCCCGTACCACGGAATCCCAGACCCACCGCGAGATGGCTTCCGGCCTGTCCTCTGCCGTGGGCTTCAAGAACGGCACCGACGGCGGCCTGACTGTAGCGATCAACGCCCTGCAATCGGTTTCCAGTCCCCACCGCTTCCTGGGGATCAACCCACAGGGCGGCGTGTCGATCGTCACCACCAAAGGCAACGCCTACGGCCACGTGGTACTGCGCGGCGGCAATGGCAAGCCCAATTATGACTCGGTCAGCGTCGCGGTCTGCGAACAGGCCCTGAGCAAGGCCAAGATCAAGCCGAACATCATGATCGATTGCAGCCACGCCAACTCCAACAAGGATCCGGCGCTGCAACCGTTGGTCATGGAGAACGTTGCCAACCAGATCCTCGAAGGCAATCAGTCGATCATCGGTCTGATGGTGGAGAGCCATCTGAACTGGGGTTGTCAGGCCATTCCGAAGGACTTGTCGGACCTGCAGTACGGGGTATCGATTACCGATGCCTGCATCGATTGGGAAAGCACCGAGAAAACCCTGCGCAGCATGCACGCCAAGCTCAAGGATGTACTGCCGAAACGCGATCGCAGCTGATCCCATTCGCCAGACACAAAAACGCCGGGCCAAGCCCGGCGTTTTTCATGGTTGCCCCGATCAGAGCTTCGCGGCGTGACGCTGATGGCGTTCCATGTAGCGTTCGACATAGGAGCAGGAAGGAATCACTGTGTAGCCCATACGTTCGGCGTACTCCAGTGCCTGCTCGGTCAGCGCCGCGGCAATACCGCGTCCACGCAACGCATTGGGCACGAAGGTGCGGTAGATATCCAGGGTTTGCTTACCCAGGTCCATATAGGTCAGGTAGGCACGATGACCGTCCACATTGGTCTCGAACTGATGACCAGCCTGGTCATGGTGGATGGACAACGCCTCGCTCATCACTACTCCTTGCGGGTCTGGAATGCTGACCCCTACCTTACCGATGTTTTTCCGGCGAAGGAACAACTTACGCCACCTCGTGCCAGTCGGACGCCGAGTAGAAACTGCCGCTCTTGCATCGCGAGCACGTTACAAAATAGTAGGCGCCCTTGGCGCAAATGCTCAAGCCACACTCGTCACAGATCAGCGCAAATACCCCAATCGGACCTTGCGGGAACCACAGCCCGGTTCAGCGCATGAAGTGGGTTGAGGCTATACATCGCCGGATGCTGGAACTTAAGACGAACAGCGCTTCTTAAAGTCACCGGCGTGATGGATAAAGATAGGCCAAGGCTGCGCGGAATCTGAAGAAAAGTGTCGGTGACTCAATATAGAACGACTTTAGCCTAGACTCCGAAACAGCGATCGGAAAAGTCCGAGAGCAATGCTGGCAAACGTGCAGCACCCTCTGGCAGAGCCTTGCGATTGAATGTTTTTTATACAACCGCCCAAAAAGTTGCTCGAAAAAGAATCACCGCCTAGAATTTTTTTTGCTTCTTGCGCTACGTCAGTTTACTTACTACAAGTAATGGGTAGTATGTACGCCGGTTATTTCCCCACTCTGGGGGGATAGCTACTAATAGAAAGTCCTTGAAGGGGAACACGATGAACAACGTTCTGAAATTCTCTGCTCTGGCTCTGGCCGCAGTTCTGGCTACCGGTTGCAGCAGCGTATCCAAAGAAACCGAAGCTCGTCTGACTGCTACTGAAGATGCAGCCGCTCGTGCACAGGCTCGTGCAGACGAAGCCTACCGTAAAGCTGATGAAGCTCTGGCTGCTGCTCAAAAAGCACAACAGACTGCTGACGAAGCTAACGAGCGCGCTCTGCGTATGCTGGAAAAAGCTAGCCGCAAGTAATAGTCCCTCGGGATTGTTATCAAGCCGATCCATTTTTTGGATCGGCTTTTTTATTGCCCGCAGTTTTCCACCGGCAATAAAAAACCCGCCGCTGCCAGTCGGCATCGGCGGGTTGCCTGTTACAGCGCTTACTGCTGCAGATCGTAGGTCAGGTTGGACATCGATGCCGCAGGCGCGGCGGTCGTCGGCACCGCGATCTCCACCGGCAAACCTTCTTCGGCGGCGACGACATCACGCACCACATCCCAGTTCATGCGCAGGTTATTGGCCAGATCTTCGCGCTTGAGCAAGGCATTGATCACGGCAGTATGTTTGTCGACCACCGAAGGATTGCCTTTGTCATCCAATGGCGTGTGCGCTTCCAGATAGACTTTTCCGCCACTGATACCGAACTTGTACGGCTCGTTGATGATCCGCACCGAAGTTCCGACCGGAACCATGCCAGCCATCTCCAGCACGTTGTTGTTGAGCATGCGGAAACAGCCATGGCTGGTGCGCATGCCAATACCGAATTTCTTGTTGGAACCGTGGATCAGGTAACCGGGGGTGCCCAAGGTGAACTTGAATGGCCCCAAGGGGTTGTCCGGCCCAGCAGGTACGACGCTTGGCAACGGATCACCATCGGCAGCGTGCTCTGCGCGAATCGACGCCGGTGGCGTCCAGGTCGGATTCGGAGTCTTCGCGGTGATGCTGGTATGGGCGATCGGCGACCCCCAGCCCTCACGCCCAATGCCCAGCGGGAAGGTGTAAACCACACTCCGGCCCTTGGGAAAGTAGTACAGGCGATATTCCGCCAGATTGATCACGATGCCTTCACGCGGCCCGGGAGGCAGGACAAAGCGAGTCGGCAGGACCACCTCGGTGCCGGCTCCCGGCAACCAGGGATCGACCCCCGGGTTGGCCGCCACCATTTCCAGGTAGCCCAGGTCGTAAGCGGTACCCAGATCGGCAAAGGTGTCTTCGTACTTGGCCTTGATCACCTGCACCTGGCCGACGATATCTTCACCGGGCGGCGGTAGAGGCAATTCCAATGCTGCAACGGGACCTGCCACACACAATGCGGCAAGTGTCAGGCAGCGGGTGACGGCAGGGAGGCGCGGCAACATCCGGATAATCCTTCGCATGAACAACGAGTGATAGAAACGCGATTGTACACCCCCACCCCCAGGCTACGAGAGCCGAGCGGGGAGACAAGCACAGACACATGAAATCCCTGTCGCAACGGTCGGCGATCGACCGCCTACAGCTCGAAGCGCAGCTCAGGCCAGATCGGTGGCGTCCCGCGCTTTTGTGACTCCAGAATCGCCCGGCACAGAGGGCAGAGTCGCTGGTCCTGGAAAATCGTCCGATCCACGCCCGACCAGCGCGGCTGCGCAGGCAGCAACGTGCCGCACAGGGTCCGGTCGGCCGAACCACCCAATTCCAACTGCCGAGTCACCAGATGCACCCGAACTTCCTGACAGGCGAACAGGTCAAGCTGCTCATCAGGCTCGATCAGTTGATAGGCAAACAGGGACCAGGCGGGACGCGGCATCGGGGGCTCCAAATCGGGGGCGCCACATTAGCCGAAACACTGCCGCTAGAAAAGCGTCAAAGCAGCGGTTTTAGCGTCGGCCAGACATTTTCCAGCAACTTGCCCTGGGCCGCTGCTGCAGGGTGCAAACCGTCCGCCTGCATCAGCTCGGGATGACCGCCGACCCCTTCGAGAAAAAACGGCACCAGGGCCACCTTCTTGTCGCTGGCCAGCTGGCTATAGACCTGGGCGAACGCCTGGGTATAGCGCACACCGTAATTGGGCGGCAACTGCATGCCCAACAGCAGGACCTTGGCCCCATCGGCCTGGGCACTGTCGATCATCGAGGCAAGATTTTGTTGCAATTGCTGCGGCGGCTGGCCGCGCAAGCCGTCGTTGCCACCCAATTCAAGGATCACCACCTGCGGCTTATGCGCTGCAAGCAGCGCCGGCAGCCGCGCCTGCCCCCCTGCGCTGGTGTCGCCGCTGACCGAGGCGTTGACCACCTTGTCGCTAAAACCCTGGTCCTTGAGCCGCTTCTCCAGCAGGGCCACCCAACCTTCGCGGGTATCCAGGCCGAAAGCCGCACTGATACTATCGCCCACGATCAGGACCGTACCCGCCGCTGCGTTCTGGGCCATGCACATCAAGGCCAGGCCGGCACTCAAAAACCATACACGCATCGGATTCTCCATGGGCGCAAGCATTCTCACTGCGCGGAACCTTAGCAAAGTGGTTCCCAGCGCGGAAGGTGAACTGACCATCCTGCACGAACTCGACCTGGAGCTGAATCAGGGCGACAGCCTGGCCATCGTCGGCGCCTCCGGCTCCGGTAAATCCACCCTGCTTGGCCTGCTTGCCGGACTCGACCTGCCCAGCAGCGGTGAAGTGACCCTCGCCGGTCAGGCCCTGAGCCGCCTGGATGAGGACCAGCGGGCGCGGATCAGGGCCGAACATGTGGGATTCGTCTTCCAATCCTTTCAACTGCTCGACAGCCTCAACGCTCTGGAAAACGTCATGCTGCCCCTGGAACTGGATGGCCGCCGTGACGCTCGAGAACGGGCCACCGAGTTGCTGCAGCGAGTCGGCCTCGGCCAGCGCCTGAGCCACTCGCCGCGCCAGCTGTCCGGCGGCGAGCAGCAACGAGTAGCCATCGCCCGGGCCTTTGCCGCCGAACCCGACGTGCTGTTTGCCGATGAACCCACCGGCAACCTCGACAGTCACACCGGCGAACGCATCAGTGACCTGTTGTTCGAACTCAACAAGGAAAGCGGCACCACCCTGGTGCTGGTGACCCACGATGAACGCCTGGCCCATCGCTGCCGGCGCCTGATCCGTCTTGAAGCGGGCTTGCTGGTCGCCCCTCTGGAGCCTTGATGGCACGCATGCCGCTGTTGCGCCTGTTCAGCCTCGCCCTCCGCCAATTGCTGCGCGACGCCCGCGCCGGCGAGTTGCGCGTATTGTTCTTTGCATTGCTGGTCGCCGTAGCGGCAAGTACCGCCATCGGCTACTTCGGCGCCCGTCTCAATGGCGCCATGTTGCTGCGGGCCACCGAGTTTCTCGGCGCTGACCTGCTGTTGGAAGGCAGCTCGCCGGCCCGCCCGGAACAAATCGACAGCGGGCGCGAACTTGGGCTTCAGCATGCGCGCATTGTCGAGTTCTCCAGCGTCATCGCCACGGACAACGGCATCCAGCTGTCGAGCATCAAGGCCGTGGACTCCGCCTACCCGCTTCGCGGCCAGCTCAAGAGCGCGGCAGCTCCCTACGCCACAGAGGAATCGGGTGGGGGGCCGAAGGCGGGCGAGGCCTGGGTCGAGTCGCGACTGTTGACCGCCCTGAACCTGAAGATCGGAGACAGCATCGATGTCGGCCTGCAGCCCCTGCGCCTGGCGCGGGTCCTGACCTATGAGCCCGACCGAGCCGGCAACTTCTACAGCCTGACGCCCCGGGTGCTGATCAGCCTGGACGACCTGCAAGCCACCGGTGTCGTCCAGCCTGGCAGCCGGGTCAGCTACAAGGAGCTCTGGCGCGGCCCTGCCGTGGCCCTCGAACACTACCGCCAATTGATCAAACCGGGACTGGCGGCCAACCAGCGACTGCAGGATGCCCGAGATGGCAACCAGCAGATTGGTGGCGCCCTGGGCAAGGCCGAACGCTACCTGAACATGGCCAGCCTGGTGGCAGTGCTGCTCTCGGGTGTCGCCGTGGCCTTGTCGGCCAATCGCTTTGCCGCCCGCCGCTTCGATGCCAGCGCCCTGCTGCGCTGCCTGGGATTGTCACGCCGGGAAACCATGCTGCTGTTCAGCGTACAATTGGCAGTGCTGGGACTGCTGGCCAGCCTCAGCGGCGCCTTGCTGGGCTGGCTGGCCCAGCTTGGCCTGTTCTATCTGCTGCATGATCTTTTGCCCAACGACGTGCCGCCTGGAGGACTGCTGCCAGCCATCGCCGGGATTGGCACCGGGCTGGTCGCCCTGGCGGGATTCGCCTTGCCGCCCCTGGCCGCGCTGGGCCGGGTCCCGCCTTTGCGGGTCCTGCGGCGCGACCTGCTACCGATTCCCTCCAGCACCTGGATGATCTACGGCGCCGCGCTATTTGCCCTGGGCTTGATCATGTGGCGCTTGAGTCTGGATCTACTGCTGACCTTCGCCCTGCTCGGCGGCGGCTTGATAGCCGCATTGCTCCTGGGCGGATTGCTGCTGTTGCTGCTGCAAAGCCTGCGCCGCCTGCTGGCCCGGTCCTCCCTGCCCTGGCGCCTGGGCCTGGGCCAGTTGCTGCGTCACCCGCTGGCAGCGGCCGGACAATCCCTGGCCTTCGGCCTGATTCTGCTGTCCATGGCCTTGATCGCCCTGCTGCGGGGCGAATTGCTGGACACCTGGCAGAACCAGTTGCCCAAAAATGCCCCGAACTACTTTGCCCTGAATATCCTGCCGGCCGAAAAGCAGGCCTTCAGTGACCGCCTGGTACAACTCTCGGCGCCCTCGGCGCCACTGTATCCAGTGGTTCCCGGACGCCTGGTGAGCATCAATGGCGAACCTGTGAGGGAGATTGTCAGCAAGGACTCCAGTGGTGACCGGGCCGTTCAGCGTGATCTGAGCCTGACCTGGGCCGCTGATCTGCCTGCCGGCAACAGCATCACCGCAGGCCAATGGTGGTCGCCCCCGACCAATGACCCGGTGCCTGGCGTGTCCGTGGAGGCCAAGGTGGCACAAAGCCTGAAGTTGAAGCTGGGTGACCGCCTGATCTTCAGCGTCGCGGGAGTCGATCGGGAGGCCCAGGTCACCAGCCTGCGCAGCATCAACTGGGACAACTTCCAACCGAACTTCTTCATGATCTTCCAGCCAGGCACCTTGAAGGACCTGCCCGCCACCTACCTCACCAGCTTTTACCTGAGTCCGGGGCACGACCAGCAGATTGTCGAACTGTCCAGGGCTTTTCCGGCGGTCACCATCCTTCAAGTGGAGGCCCTACTGGAGCAACTGCGCAGCATCCTGGCCCAGGTCACTCTGGCGGTGGAATATGTGCTGCTGTTTGTCCTGGCGGCGGGAATGGCCGTGCTGTTTTCCGGCCTGCAAGCCACCTTGGACGAACGTATTCGCCAAGGTGCGCTGCTACGCGCCCTCGGTGCCGAACGCAGGTTGCTGGTCAAGGCCCGGCGAATCGAATTCGGCCTGCTTGGTGCGGTCAGCGGCTTGCTGGCGGCCCTGGGCAGCGAACTGATCAGCCTGGTGCTCTACCGGTTTGCCTTCGACTTGCCCTGGCATCCCCACCCCTGGCTCTTGCTGCTGCCGCTGGTTGGCGCGCTGCTGGTTGGCGGGGCCGGCATTTTCGGCACTCGCCGGGCGTTGAACGCCAGCCCCTTGAGTGTCTTGCGCGAAGGCTGAAGACTCATGGCTCGCCAGCGCCGGCTGCCGAGCCTACTTCACATACTCGATCTGGTTGATCCACCAGCAGGTCTCGCCTGCCGGGGTATGAACAATGGCTTCGTCGCCCACTTCCTTCTTCAGCAGGGCCCTGGCCATCGGCGAGTCGATGGAGATGTAGTCCTTGCGCAGATAGATTTCGTCATAACCGACGATACGAAAGCGCTTGATCTCGCCAGCTTCGTTTTCCACCTCGACCCAGGCACCGAAAAATACCCGGCCTTCCTGCTCCGGGGCATAGGACACCACTTTCATGTCCTCCAGGCGCTTGCGGATGTAGCGCACCCGACGATCAATCTCCCGCAGCAGCTTCTTGTTGTACTGATAGTCAGCATTCTCGCTGCGATCGCCCAGGGACGCGGCCCAGGTAACTTTCTGGGTGATATCCGGACGTTTCTCTCTCCACAGGTAATCCAGCTCCTGCTTCAGTGCGTCGTAACCATCCTGCGTGATGAGCTTGGTACTCAATTGGCTTGTCACCTTCCAGCCTTGTAGCGGCTGTTCTGTTATTCGAATTGACCGATGAACCCGGCCGATCTCGGGCGGCTGCCCTCCCCGCGAATCATTGACGCAGCACTATCAGATTTGTCCGATTTAGATTTCAGAGAGGTCGGCCAATCATAGAGCCAAACCGCCGAGGCTTGCGGCCTCAGACACATTTTAAGCAACAGCGTTTGTACTCGGCACGCCTGACCACTTGCAACCAACCTCCGCAAAGAACCCGCCACCAGCGACCAAACCTCTAAAAAGACAAAGGGAATGCACTAAATGGGCAACATCATTATCGTCGATGACCACCCACTGATCCGACTGGCCATCAGGTCGGTGCTGGAACCCCATCACCACACCATCGTCGCTGAGGCCGACAACGGTGCGGACGCCGTGCAACTGGTGCGTAAACACATGCCGGACCTGTTGATCCTCGACCTGGGGATTCCCAACCTGGACGGGTTCTCGGTCATCGCCCATATCAAGTCCGCAGACCTGCATGTGAAGACCCTGGTTTTGACTTCCAGCGATTCGAAGAACTTCGCGTTGCGCTGCCTGCAGGCCGGAGCCGCGGGCTTTCTGTGCAAGACCGAGAATCTTCACGAACTGGCCAATGCAGTGAAAGCGATTCTGTCCGGGTACAGCTACTTCCCGGAGGACACCATCAATATCCTGCAGCAGAACACCAATGCTGCCAGCCAGGAAAGCGTACTGATCTCCCGCCTGACCGATCGCGAGATCACCGTCCTGAAACTGCTGGCCACCGGCCTGAACAATCAGCAGATTGCCGACGCCCTGCTGATCAGCCACAAGACCGTCAGTACCTACAAAGTGCGTTTGCTCAAGCGCTTCAACATTTCCAACCTGGTGGCCCTGGCTGAACTGGCAAAACGCAATGCGGTTGTTTGAATTGCGAGCCCCGATCACTTCATGAGCAAGGGGCAACCCCGCAGCTGGAAATACGCCAGCCATTCTCTGCTCGATGCAATCATCATCTGAATACGGCGCAGTTCAGCAGCAAGCTGCACAGCGCCGTCGGAGCCGCCACTAGCGACGAATGATCAGCCCTTGGCGAGCGACGCGGGTCAATTGCTTGATGACTTCAGCGGCATGCTCGGCACTGGGCGCCGGAATGACCGCCAGATCAAAGCTGTCACTGGCAAAACGAGCCAGGGACTCGCCCTCTTCGACAAACTGAATCAGAAAGGCCGCCGGGCCCACGGAACGCCGTGGCCAGCCATCGAGATAACGCAACAGGGTGGGTTGGTGCTTGCCGCCAAGCAGGATTTTCGGGTTGCGCTGGGAAAGGCTCGCCGTGAGCGGCGCAAGACGTACAAGGGGGCGTGGTGCATTCATCGTATTGTGTCTCTGCCTCTGGTTTCTGCCGGGCAGGTGAGAGGCAACACCGAACCAGCGCTTTAGCGGTATTTCGAAGCCTGCCTGCAGCTTCTATCGGCGGTCTTGCGACTCACCTGGCGCCCCGCAAGTAGCTGTTTAAATCGGCGCATGAGCAGCATCCTAGAGAAGCTGGCCGGTCAGTGTCAAGATTTTGCAGCAACGAAAAAGGCCTGCATCGGCAGGCCTTGGAAACTTTCCTAAGGGTTGATCCAGAGCGTCCAAACGCCACCAGCGACGGATGGATAAAGCCCTCGGATCACTTGGCGATCGTTGCATCCAGCGACAGTTTGCCGGCACCTTCAAACAGCACCGCAAGGGTACCGCCCAACAGCGCCAGGGCGAATTCATAACCGTTGTTGGCCATGAACAAACCGTTGCTGATATGCACCGAGAAGATTGCCACCAGCAAGGTGAACGACAGGCCCAAGGCAGCAGGACGCGCCAACAGGCCGATGATCAACGCCAGACCGGCGAAGAACTCGGTACCACCGGCCAGCAACGCCATCAGATACCCCGGCGCCAGGCCGATGCTCTCCATCCACTGAGCCGTTCCCGCCAGGCCACCACCACCGAACCAGCCAAAGAGCTTCTGCGAGCCGTGGGCCGCAAAGATGATGCCGACGAAAATCCGCAAAACGGTCAAGCCATAACCGGCGCGAGTGCTCAGTACGTTTTTGATCAGTGTGCTCATGCTCTGTAGTCCTGTGTAAGACGGGGAAGTTGGTCGCCATACTAATCAGTTTTTATCATGTTAAAAGCGGAATAATTCCAAGATAACAATCAGTATTTTCGATTATTTGCGAGACGCAACTTTTCGCTCCCGAGGCTCCAGAGAGTCCCGTTCACGGTCAAAGGCCAGATAGTATTTGTTGACGCTATTAACATAGCTGACCGCTCCCATACCCACCTGCTCCATGGCGATCCGCTCGACCTGGAAAAACCACTGATTGGGATTGAGCCCACGACGCTGGGCTTCGCTGCGCATGCCCTGCACCCGTTCCGGCCCCATGTTGTAGGCGGCCAGGACAAACGCCATTCGCTCACGTTCGTTGAGCTTGGGACTGGCAAAGAACTTGCGGCGAATCATCGCCAGGTACTTGGCCCCGGCCTGCACATTGCTATCAAGGGACTGGATATTGTTGACCCCGACCCGTTGCGCCGCCGAAGGCGTGATCTGCATCAGGCCGGTCGGGCCGCTACCGCTCCTGGCGCTGGGTTGCAGCGCCGACTCCTTGAAAGCCAGAGCCGCCAGATTCAGCCAGTCCATGCCTTGTTCCCCAGCATGCTTCTGCAACACCGGACGCAGTTTTTCCAGGCGCTGGCGATCGGCTTGGGCCAGGGGGTAATGCACCTGATACTGCCGCCGATAGATGCGCAGGAACGCCACATCCTGATCCGCCGGGGTCTTATAGCTCTTGAGAAAACGATCGATGCTGGCCCGCAGCATCGATGCATCGCGCCGCACAAACCAGTGCTCCTCCCCCGGCTCGCTGATCTTCAACTGCCGGTCGAAACGCAGCTTGGGCAGGATCTTGCTCCAGCGCTCGGCAATCGGCTGCTCGACGATAGTCAGGTGAAAGATGCCCCCCTGAACCATTTCCAGCACGTCCTCCACCGCCAGACTCGGGTCCACCCACTCGACCTTGATCGGCGCCAGCTTGTGCAACGCCAGGCGCTGATTGATCTGATTCACCGCCTCGCCGGCGGCACTGCCGGTGGTCAGGGCCAGCGTCTTGCCGGACAGCTGTTCGATCCGCGTGTAACGACGCTTGCCCTTGATGCCTACCAACAGCAGCGGAACATTGCTGACGATGGGATCGCTGGAGCTGACCGCATGGCCCGGCAGAGCTTCCAGCAACTCCCCGGGCGCCACCAGATCGCCCTCGCCACGTTGCAAAGCACCCAGCAGTTGATCCTTGGCCTTGGGAATGATCTTGAGGCTGATCTCCTGACCATCACGGGCATGACCATTGAGGTATTGCTCGAACGCGCGCAGGCGGTGGTATTCGACGCCAATCGCCTGCCCTTGGACCTCACCGGAACTGTTGCGGCTCTGATTGACCAGCACCCGCAGCACGCGACTGCTGCGGATCTCCGCCAGATCCCGGACCTTGCCGGATGCCAGGGCTTCCGGCGGTCCGGCCAGGCGCGCCAGGGCCGGCAAGGGCAGCAGCAACGACAGGCACAGCGCGAGCAAGATCGAGGGTCGGGTCATCCGTTCTCCGCAGGGAATGCTGTTCAACCCTTCGTCGCTTCTTGAAGGCTTGATCGACAAAAACAGAGCGCCTTGAGCGCTGGCAAGGTGCGAAAAAGCAGCGGAACGGCGGCAAAAGGCCTGGCCGCGACCTGCTTCTGGCAGCAAAAGACAGCATTAACTCGTTGTAGTTCTTGGCTTTTCTTATAAATCTACAGCTCTGATATGCTTTCCGGCCGCAGGCGGAGATAGCACCATGCAACTCATCGATATCGGCGTCAACCTGACCAATCCCTGTTTTGCCGAAAAACACCAAGCCGTTCTCAATCGCGCCTATGAGGCCGGGGTCTGCCAATTGATCCTCACCGGCACCAGCGTCGAGGGCAGTGAACAGGCCCTGGAACTGTGCCAGCAATTGGATGCCGACGGGCACAGACTGTTCGCCACCGCGGGCCTGCACCCCCACTGCGCCAGCGACTGGAATGCCGACAGTCCGCGGCGCTTGCGCGCCCTGCTCAGCGAGCCACGGATCCGAGCGGTGGGCGAATGCGGACTGGACTTCAATCGCGACTTCTCCCCTCGCCCGCAGCAGGAAAAGGTCCTGGAAGAACACCTGGCCCTGGCGGTCGAACTGCAACTGCCGGTCTTCCTCCACGAGCGCGACGCCAACCAGCGGCTGCTGGACATTCTGCGAGACTTTCGTGACCGTTTGCCCGCGGCCGTGGTGCATTGCTTTACTGGCGAGCAACGCGCGCTGTTCAGCTACCTCGACCTGGACCTGCATATCGGCATCACCGGCTGGATCTGCGACGAACGCCGGGGCACCCATCTGCATCCGCTGGTGCGCAATATCCCCCGGGGACGCCTGATGCTGGAAAGCGACGCCCCTTACCTGCTGCCGCGCAGCCTGCGGCCGAAGCCGAAAAATGGCCGTAACGAACCCGCCTACCTGACCGAAGTCCTGCGGGAAGTGGCCCTGCACCGGGACGAAACGCCGCAAGACCTGGCCAGCCACAGCACGGCCTGCTCCAGAGCCTTTTTCAACCTGCCAGAAATTGCTTGACCCATATCAAGATTTTTCCGAGATCATGGCGGCACAATACTGGCACCTTGCCAATACTGTTTCGCTCAATCAGAGAAGACCTTCTATGGGTGCCTGGCTTAGCAATATCTCGCTGAAATACAAATTCTGGGCGGTCAATGCGGTCGCCTTCGTCACCACCCTGTTATTGGTGCTGTACGCGGTGCAACTGGAGCAGCAGGCCCGCAGTCAGGCCGCCCAGGCCGCAGCCCGCAGCCAGGCCCATCTGCTCAATGCCTGGCCTGCCGGACAGCCCTTGCCCACTGACGAGCACCTGCTGTCCTTCTCCCAGGGCCAGACTCCCAGCCTCAACGGGCAGGCCTTGCCTGAACTGAACGGCGCCAATGGCTGGGTCGAAATCAATCACCTGCCGCTCTTCGGCGACAACCCGCTGCTGGGCGCCGAGGTCATCAGCCGCGCCAACGGCCAGCAGGTTGCCGTGCTGGCCCACGCCCCGAGCCTGGCTCAGGTGTTCAGCGATCGCTTCACCAACTACGCCGTCGCCGTCTTCATCCTGATGTTCGCCATGCTTTGCGCCTCGCAGTTGCTGATCCGTTTTCTCCTCAGCCAGCTCAACACCCTCAAGGATGTGATGCTGCATGTGGAGAAAACCGGCGACCTCTCGGCCCGGGTGCCGCTGTCCTGCAAGGACGAGGTCGGCCAGATGGCCAGCGCCTTCAATGCCATGCAGGCCGGTTACCAACGGGTGGTGAACACCGTGGCCAACACCGCTCGCCAGCTGGATCAGGGTGCCGCGCGCCTGGCCTCGAGCATGAACGATGTACGTCACGGCATGCTCGGTCAGCAAAGCGAAACCGATCAGGCCGCCACTGCCATCAATGAAATGTCCGCGACCGTCTTCCACATCGCCCAGCACGCCGGCGCCACCCGGGACCTGTCGCAGACCGCCGACACCCTGGCCGGCACCGGCCATGAGGTGGTCGGCCGGGTGCAGAAATCAATTGCCGGACTCTCCAACGGCGTGCAGCAAACCGCCGAGATGATTCAAAAGCTCGCGGAGGACAGCCAGAAGATCAACGGCGTGGTCAACGTGATCCACAGCATCGCCGAACAGACCAACCTGCTGGCACTCAACGCCGCCATCGAAGCGGCCAGAGCCGGGGAAATGGGTCGCGGCTTTGCCGTGGTGGCCGACGAGGTGCGCAATCTGGCCAAACGGGTGCAGTCTTCCACCGACGAAATCACCGGCATGGTCGCCGCCTTGCAGGCAGGCACCCGGGATGCCGTGGACTTCATGCAGGAAAGCTCGTTCAAGGCCGACGACTGCGTGCAGCAGGCCCAGGAAGCGGGGGCGGCTCTGGCGGAGATCACCGGCGCCGTGGCGCAAATGCGGGAAAGCAACACACAGATCGCCGTGGCTGCGGAACAACAGAGCCAGGTGGCCGAAGAAATGAACCGGGCAGTGGTGAGCATCCGCGATGTCACCGAAAACACCGTGCAACAGACCGTGGCGTCGGCCACCACCAGCAGCGAACTGGCAACCCTGGCCGGCGAGCTGAGCAAGGCCATCGGCCAACTGAAGCTCTGATCCCCTGCCCATTGCCTGCTGGCTATCGGAGCGATAGCCAGCCTTGATTCGCCCTCCCCCGACCTCGCCCCTATTCTTGGCTCACGAGTTTTCAAGAACCGAGGATGATCACCATGGGCAAACGTCACCCCAACCTTCCGGCCTGGCAATGGCGCGTCTACCCACAGAGCCATCAGCACCCGACCAATCTGGTGTTGCACCTGATTGCCGTACCGCTGTTCATCGTCGGTTTTCTGCTGATCGTCTCGGGGGTGTTTTCCCTGAGCTTTCTGAGCCTGGCCATCGGCGTGGTCGGCGTACTGGCCGCCCTGGGCCTGCAACGCCATGGGCATAGCCTGGAAGCACAAACCGTCGAGCCGTTCACGGATCGACAAGACGCCGTGCAACGCCTGCTGGTGGAGCAATTTCTGACCTTTCCGCGCTTTGTCCTGAGCGGTGCCTGGTGGCGGGCTTGGTTGCAACGCCACCGGCACTGAGGCCTCAGGCGAAGACGGTCACCGTCTGCCGGCTCAGGGCGATCAGTTGCCCCTCGGCACTCCAGAGTGCCGCCGCAGCGTGGCCGTAACCGTCGCGGGCATGTTCGGTTTCCACCCGGTACTTGCACCAGTCCAGGGTGCTCACCGACAGCAGCGGTTGCACGAACTCGATGGTCCAGGTCAGGGTGCTGCCGGCGGCCGGCTTGCTCAGATGCGGCAACAAGGCCGGCGGCCAGGCATCCACCAGCGCCAGAATGTGCGCCTCGGTCACGGGTTCTTCCTTGACCTCACCGCGCAAACGCACCCAGCCCCCCATCTCCCGGGAACGGTTGCCGGTAAAAGGCAGGCCGCCAATACTCCAGCGCATCGCCAGATGGCGCATGAACTCCGGCGTCATGCCCTTGATGTAGGGCAGCTCCTGACAGTCATCCCAGTGCTTCATCTCGGGCGCCGGTGCGGCGTCAACCGTCACCGAGGACTCGCGTGAAGCGCCAAAGCTGCCCTGCACCAGGGTCACCACCTGGCCTTCCTGCATCACCCGCCCCAATACCTGGCTGACCGCCTTGCCTTCACGCAGGACATCCACTTCAAAACTGACCGGTACGTCCGGCGCCATGGGCCCGACAAAAGTCACCGCCAACGAACGCACCGGGCGCTCCGCCGGAACCTTGGCGCGCATCGCTTCGTACTGCAGGGCGACCACCAGGCCACCGAAACTGGCGCGACCTTGAGCCCACTCTGCCGGAATGGTCAGCGCCTGGGGCTGGCCGCGAACGGCTTCGAGCAAATCATAGAAACGCATGAAAACCTCGGGGCAATAAAAATACTCGGCGATCTTAACCAGCGTCGTAGAGCCGTACAGCCACTATTCCGGCCAAAGCAGCGGACAGATAAGCCGCACCACGATGATCAGTTACCAAAGCAATCGCCGTACAACTGCTCCAGCACCCGATCAGCCGTGGTTTCGGCCTTGAGCATGGTGCGACGCCAGCCGGCGACACAGGGCAGCAGGTCCGGTTGCTGCTCGGCCTGAGCCAGCCATTGCCAGCAGTCATGCCAATCCCCCAAGGCGCCCTGGGCCGCCTTGAGACGCTTGATCGCCAGCGCCGGCAGGCGATCAAGCTGCGGATAGGCATCGGCCGCGTAGCGCACACGCTTGATCAACAGCCGCAAACGATGGCGATCGTGAGCGGGGTCCTGCAGCGCCTCGCCCAGGGCTTTCCACTGCTTGGCCAGGCGCTTTTCAATCCGCACCCGCAACCCCCGGAGCAAGCCCTGGCGCTGGCAAGCCCGCAGAAATCGCGGAAACGCATCCAGTACCAGGAACAGCTGGGCCAACTGCGGCCCGCCCGCCACTGCCGAATACTCCCTGCGCACCTGGGCGGTGCGCCGCTCGGCGGCAAGGTGATGGCCATGCTGGTGCAGATGAGCCGCCAGCACTTCACGATCACGCATCGGCGTTGTCAGTTGCCCGACCGCGCTGGCCGCGGCCTCCAACTGCTCGACACCGGGCAAGCCGCGCAGCGGACGCAACAGGCTGCGCAAGCGCCGCACGGTGATGCGCAAGTCGTGCAGCGCCTCGGCATCGGTGGCAGCCGCCATGCGCGCCTGACAAGCCAGCAAGCTCACTTCCAGGCTCAGGATCTGAGCCACCAATCGATCAACCAAGGCAGACATCACGGGTTCCCCAATACGACGTGCAAGCCTGAATTCGGCTTATCCAGCTCAAGAATGAAACGTGGGCCCGTGACCGGCATTGCGCCCGGTCATGGGCCCACGATGAGGTTGCAGCTTCAGCGTAGCGCCTGGTGCAGATCAGCGCCCGGCACGCGACTCACGAATGTAGAAGCGCGCCTTCTCGGCTTTCTTGGTGCAGCCTTCAAAGGCTTCGAATTGCTGCTGGGTCTTGGCGCCGGTCAGCAGGGACAGGGCCTTGGAATAGCTCACGGTGCCCGCGAACCCTTCGGCCTTGGCCAGGTCCAGCTCATGCCAAGCGGCGTCCAGCTGAGTGCCGCAACTGTCGCGGTAGGCGGTCTTGCCCGCGCAGCCGGTCAGAACCAATGCAATCAGGGGCAAACAGATCCAGGCTTTCATCAATGACACCTCAGGAATAAGAAACAGTCGTACAGGTTAAGACGATGGCAGCGGCAAAAAGTGCCTGACTCGACCTTTGGAAAATATAGCCGCAGGAGCATAGCGTCAGCGCCTGCCGGCCCCTAGGAAAAAACACTGATGCAACCTGCCGGCGCATCAGTAATTGAACCCTGGGGCGCTATGGGTGCATTGTTGCAGCCTGTTTGGCGAAGGGACGAATCATGAACAAACGTGTGGCATTGGTCCTCGGCTCAGGAGGCGCGCGCGGGTATGCCCATATCGGGGTCATCGAGGAGATCGAAAGACGCGGGTATGACATAGCCTGCATCGCCGGCTGCTCGATGGGCGCCGTAGTGGGCGGCATCTACGCGGCGGGCAAACTCGCCGAGTACCGGGAATGGATCGAAAGCCTGGACTACCTCGATGTGCTGCGCCTGGTGGACGTGAGCTTCCGCCTGGGGGCGATTCGCGGCGAAAAGGTCTTCGGCCAGATCCGCAAGATCGTCGGTGACATCAACATCGAAGAACTGCGCATTCCCTACACCGCCGTGGCCACCGACCTCACCAACCAGCAGGAGATCTGGTTCCAGGAGGGCTGCCTGCATCAGGCCATGCGCGCCTCGGCGGCCATTCCCAGCCTGTTCACCCCAGTGATGCAGGGCAACCGCATGCTGGTGGACGGCGGCCTGCTCAACCCGCTGCCGATCGTACCGGTGGTGTCCAGTCACTGCGACCTGATCATCGCGGTCAACCTCAACTCCACCAACCAGCGCCACTATCAGTTGCCGGTGATCCAGCGCCCGCCGGCGTTCAAGAGCCGCTTCGACAGCCTGATCAACTCCCTGGGCTCGCACCTGCCATTTCGCCGCAAGCAGGCCGAGCAACTGTTGCTGCTCGAACAGGAAGCCTTCAAGAGCGAAGCGGCCGACATCAATCCCTGGGTCGAAGGCGCCGAGCCGGAGGCCCAGCAACCGGCCGCCGCCCCGGAAACCGAAGGCGCCCCCAAGTCCGCCAGTGGTTCGTTCATCATCGACAACGTCGGCCCGGCGTCGCTGCTGGACCTGGTGAACCAGAGCTTCGAGGTGATGCAGACCTCCCTGGCGCAATACAAGATTGCCGGCTACCCGCCGGACATCCTGATCAACGTGCCCAAGCGCGTGTGCCGCTTCTTCGAGTTCTACAAGGCGCCGGAACTGATCGCCCTGGGTCGACAAATCGCCAGCGACACCCTGGACCGCTACGAACAGGAACAGCACTGAACCTGCAAGACCTGAGCCTGACGGCTCAGGAATCACCGCCCAAGAGCCGGTAGCCCACTCCCGCCTCGGTCACGATGAAGCGTGGCCGGGTCGGGTCGTCCGCCAGTTTCTGCCGCAGATGGCCGACCACGATCCGCAGGTAGTGGCTGTCGTCGGTGTGGGTCGGCCCCCAGATGTCCTTGAGCAACTGCTGCTGGGTGATCACCCGCCCGGGATGCCGTGCCAGCTGCGCCAGCACGGCGTATTCCTTGCGGGTCAAGGCCACTTCAAGACCGTCCAGAAGCACCCGGCGATAGGCCAGGTCCACCGTCAGCGGCCCCACCTGCAAGGCCGCTTCCTGCACCTCGCCGGCGGGCGCCTGACGCAACAGGGCACGGATGCGCGCCAGGAACTCCTGGATGCCGAAGGGTTTGGTCACGTAGTCATTGGCGCCACCGTCCAGGGCTTCAACCTTCTGCACTTCGCTGGCGCGTACCGAAAGCACCAGCACCGGCACCGTCGACCACTCGCGAAATTCACGCAGGACCTGCTGGCCATCGATGTCCGGCAGCCCCAGATCGAGCACCAGCAGGTCCGGTTTGTTCAGCGCCGCCTGGGCCAGGCCTTCGGCACCGGTTCCGGCTTCAATCACTTTGTATCCTTGTGACGCCAGGCTGATGCGCAAGAACTTGCGGATCTGCGGCTCGTCGTCGATGACCAGGATGGTCGCGGTCTGGCTCATGGGTTCGATTCAAGACAAATAAGAGGCAAAAGAGTAGCGCACGCCCTGCCACATCCAAATGGCATTCGTGCACGCTGGCAGCATTGCGGACCACAGCGTGTCACACATCGTTCTCCAGCTCGGGCTGGGTCTGCAACGGCAGGTGCAAGGTGATGCAAGTACCCTGGCCGTCGATGCCTTCGGCGACGCTGATATGCCCGCCATGGGCACCAACCATGCCCTGGCAGATCGCCAGTCCCAGGCCCGTGCCCTGTCCGCCGCGGTCGCCGCGGGCGGCGGTGTAGAACATGTCGAAGATCTTCGCCCGCTCCTCCTCGGGAATCCCCGGCCCTTCGTCGCTGACGGCAAAGCTCAACTCACCCTCACTGGCACTGACCCGCAGTTGCAAACGCCCCTGGGGCGGCGAAAAGCGCGCGGAGTTTTCCAGGACGTTGACCAGCGCCTGCTCGATCAGGGCCGCATGGACATAGAGCAGCGGCAGGTCCGGTGGCAACTCGGTGCTCACCCGCAACGGCGCCAGCACCACCCGCAGGCGGTTCAGGGCACTGCCGACAATGTCCCCCGGCGCCACCCAGTCCCGGGCCAGCTTCAACGCACCATGTCCAAGCCGGGTCATGTCCAGCAGGTTCTGGATGTAGCGATCCAGGCGCTCGGCTTCATCGCGCGTGCCTTCGAGCAATTCACGCCGGTCTTCCAGGGGAATCGCCTCCCCCAGCGCCAGCAGGCTGTCGATACTGCCGCGCATCGACGTCAGCGGCGTGCGCAGGTCGTGGGACACCGAGGCCAGCAAGGCACTGCGCAACTGTTCGGTTTCACCGTGCAGGCGCGCCGCCTCCAGATCCTCCGCCAGGCGCGCCCGGGCCAGGGCCTGGGCCAGCGGCTGGCTGAGGGCCGTGAGCAGGCGCCGGCGCTGTCCACTGAATTCCTCGCCCTCCCTGGGGCAGACTCCCAGCAGCCCCAGGGGGCCGTCGTCCACCGAAAGCGGCCACCACCACCAACGCCCGAATGGCAGGGTCCCGGTGCCCAGGCCCGCCGGTTGATCATGCTGCCAGGCCCAGTCCGCCGCGGCCCGCTCCGCCTCGGAAAACTGCAGCGAACCGCCGGTCTCGACTTTCCAGCCGCCCTGTCCGTCGCGATTGAGCAGGCAGATGCGCAGTTCATCGCGACCGTGCAGGTGCTGGGCAGCGGCGCTGATCACCGCCTGCCGATCGGTAGCGGCCGTGAGCTTGCGCGACAGGTCGAGCAATTCGCCGGTTTCTTCCTGGGTTTCGCGCAGCGCCTGCAACTGCCGCCGCTGGCGCGCCGCCAGATTGCCGGTGAGCGCGGCCATCAGCAGGAAGAACAACAGGGTCAGCACATCCTCTTCACGCTGGATGGCAAACGAGAAACTGGGCGGGATAAACAGGAAGTCATAAGCCAAAAACGACAGCGCGGCGCAGGCCAGGGCCGGCCCCAGGCTGCTGCGCACCGCCACCAGCAAGACCGCGGCGAGAAACACCAGCGAGATGTTCGGCAGCGGCAGGATACTGGCCACGCCCCAGGCCATGGCGCTGGCCAGCACGGTGGCCAACAGCGCCAGGCCGTAGTCGAACCACTGCAGGGAATGCTGGCTTCGCAATCCCGGCTGATGCGGCAGGGGATCGGTGTCCAGCACATTGATCTCCAGGCCCTCGGCGTTGCGCAACAGGCGCGCCGCCAGACCGCCGCCAAACCAGCGCCGACGCCAGCGACGGCTGGACTGCCCCACCAGCAGCAGGCTGGCACGCCGTTCGGCGGCGTGCTGGATCAGAGTCTTGGCCACCTCGCCGGCCCGCAGCAGGACCACCTCCCCGCCCAGGCGCTCAGCCAGTTGCTGCGCCGCCTGCAACCGCAGCCGCGATTGCTCGTCCTGCAGCCGGCCATTGTCCACATGCACCAGGCTCCAGGGCAGGTGCCGGCGCTGGGCCACGCGACTGGCATGGCGCACCAGGCGCTCGGCCTGGGCGTCGCCATCAATGCCCACCAGCAAGCGCCCGCGCACCGCCGGCGCCGCCTGGCCGAGCTGGCGATAGCCCAGGGCCAGGTCGTTATCCACCTGGGCCGCGGCTGTCTGCATCGCCAACTCGCGCAGGGCGGTGAGATTGGTCTGGGTAAAAAACGCATCGATGGCCGCCCGCGCCTGTTCCGGCACATAGACCTTGCCGTCGCGCAGGCGCTCCAGCAGTTCCCGCGGCGGCAGGTCCACCAGCAGCAGTTCGTAGGCTTCCTGCAGCACCCAGTCGGGCAGGGTCTCGCGCACCTGGACCCCGGTGATGCCGCGGACCTGATCATTCAGGCTTTCCAGGTGCTGGACATTGACCGTGGTGAACACATCGATGCCGGCCGCCAGCAGCTCCTGAATATCCTGCCAGCGCTTGGCGTGGCGGCTGCCCGGGGCATTGCTGTGGGCCAGCTCATCCACCAGCACCAGCTTGGGCTTGGCCTTGAGCAGGCCGTCCAGGTCCATTTCCTCGAGCATCACCCCGCGGTATTCCGAACGCACCAGAGGCTGCTGCGGCAAGCCGGCCAGCAGCGCCTCGGTTTCGGCGCGACCGTGGGTTTCCACCACCCCGGCGAGCACCTTGACCCCTTGGCGCAGTTGCGCGTGGGCGGCCTGGAGCATGGCGTAGGTCTTGCCGACGCCGGGAGCGGCGCCGAGAAAGACCTTGAGCCGGCCACGGCCGTCCCGGGGCAGTTCAGCGAGCAACGCATCGGCGCGACCGGAATCACTCATGGGGTATCTCTCTGCAACGAAACATTCAATTCACCAGGCACTCTAGCCGCTGCCACGGGGGCCGCGCTTACAACTGGTCCAGGGCTTGATTCAGGGTCAGCACGTTGACCACCGGCGGCCCCACCAGGGGCCGCTGGGTATGTGCCGCCACCAGGGCCCGCAGCTTGTCCGCCGGCAGATTGCGCGCCGCCGCGACCCGCGCCAGTTGATAGTCAATTGCCTCGGGTGGCAAGTGCGGATCAAGGCCGCTGCCCGAGGTGGTGAGCAGGGCCAGAGGCACTGGACCCTGACCCGGAACCTGGAGCTTGTGGGCATCGTCGATCACCCGGGTGGCCAGGGCCGGGTTGCTCGGCGCCAGGTTGCTGGCAGAGCTGGATACCGTGGCAAAGGCCCCCGCCGAAGGGCGCGGATGGAACCAGGCATCGCCGACAAAATCCTGGGCGATCAGGGCCGAGCCCCGCACCTTGCCCTCGGCATCACGCACCAGGCTGCCGTTGGCCTGGTCCGGGAAGGCCACCTGGGCCACTCCAGTGACCACCAGCGGATAAGCCACACCGGTGATCAGAGTCATCAACACCATCAGGCTCAAGGCCGGACGCAATACGCTAGTCATTTCTCATTCCTCGATTCATTCGGTCGCATGTAGGAGCCGGCTGGCCGGCGATCAGGCCGCAAACCTTGCTGCGTCCTGCGCCGGCCAGCGACGGGCTACACCAAGTGCAGCGCGGTCAGCAGCATGTCGATCAGCTTGATCCCGACAAAGGGCACCACGATCCCGCCCACGCCGTAGATCAGCAGGTTGCGCCGCAGCAGGTGGGCGGCGCTGGCCGCCTGGACCCGCACGCCACGCAGCGCCAGGGGGATCAACACCACGATGATCAGGGCGTTGAACACGATCGCCGAGAGGATCGCGCTCTGCGGGCTGGTCAGTTGCATGATGTTGAGCACGCCCAGCTGTGGATAAATCGCCGCGAACAGCGCCGGCAGGATGGCGAAGTACTTGGCCACGTCATTGGCGATGGAGAAGGTGGTCAGGGCGCCACGGGTCACCAGCAACTCCTTGCCGATCTGCACCACGTCCAGCAGCTTGGTCGGATCGCTGTCCAGGTCGACCATGTTGGCCGCCTCGCGGGCCGCCTGGGTGCCGTCGTTCATCGCCATGCCGACATCGGCCTGGGCCAGTGCCGGGGCATCGTTGGCGCCGTCGCCGCACATCGCCACCAGACGCCCGTCGTTCTGCTCATGACGGATGCGCGCCAGTTTCTTTTCCGGCGTGGCCTCGGCCAGCACATCATCGACCCCGGCCTCCGCCGCGATGGCGGCGGCGGTCAGCGGGTTGTCGCCAGTGACCATGACGGTGCGGATTCCCAGCTTGCGCAACTCGGCGAAACGCTCGCGGATGCCGGGCTTGACCACATCCTTGAGGTGAATGGCGCCGAGCATCCGCCCTTCGCCACAGACCAGCAGCGGCGTGCCACCGCTCTGGGCGATCTTGTCGATCTCCCGGGACAGCGCCGGGGCCAGGTCGCGGCGCTCCAGGCCGACGAAGCTCAGTACCGAATCCACCGCGCCCTTGCGATAGATCCGCCCCTGGTAGTCGACCCCGGAGAGGCGGGTTTCCGCACTGAAGGGTACGGCGGTCAACACATCGCTGGCCGGCTCGGGCTGTGGATAAAGTTCACGCAGGTACTCGACGATGGATTTGCCTTCGGCGGTGTCGTCCGCCAGGGACGCCAGCAAGGCCGCCTCCGCCAGTTCCCGGGCGTTGACCCCGGGCGCCGGATGGATGGCGCTGCAACGACGGTTGCCGAAAGTGATGGTGCCGGTCTTGTCCAGCAACAGCACGTGCACGTCCCCTGCCGCTTCCACCGCGCGACCGGATTTGGCGATCACGTTCAGGCGCACCAGACGGTCCATCCCGGCGATCCCGATCGCCGACAGCAGGCCGCCAATGGTGGTGGGAATCAGGGTCACCAACAACGCCACCAGGAACACCAGCGGCAGGCTGCCATTGGCGAAGTGGGCAAAGGGCTGCAGGGTCACCACTACCAATAGGAAGATCAGGGTCAGGCCGATCAGCAGAATGTCCAGGGCCACTTCATTCGGCGTCTTCTGCCGCTTGGCGCCTTCCACCAGGGCGATCATGCGATCCAGGGTCGACTCGCCGGGGTTGCTGGTGATGCGCACCAGCAGCCAGTCGGAGACCAACCGGGTATTGCCGGTCACCGCCGAACGATCACCGCCGGATTCGCGGATCACCGGCGCCGACTCACCGGTAATCGCCGCCTCGTTGACCGCGGCGATGCCCTCGATCACTTCACCGTCCCCCGGGATCATTTCCCCGGCTTCGACGCGAACCACATCGCCTTTGCGCAACTGGGTCGCCGGCACCAGCTGATAGCCGCCATCGGCGCTGCGGCGACGGGCGCTCAAGCCCTCGCTGCCGGCCTTGAGGCTGTCGGCGCGAGCCTTGCCCCGACCTTCGGCCAGGGCTTCGGCGAAGTTGGCAAACAGCACCGTGAACCACAGCCAGAGGGCGATCTGGGCGGCGACGAAGGTCGGCACCGCCGTGTCCGGCACGAAACACAGCACGGTGGTCAAGATCGCCGTCAGCTCTACCACCAGCATCACCGGCGAGCGCTGCAACTGGCGCGGATCGAGCTTGACGAAGGCCTGGATCAGCGCCGGACGCCACAGCGCCGAGATCGCGGTACTCGACGCTTCGGCCTTGGCCGGCTTGCTCTTGGCGAGCGTATCGGCAGCCTTGTTCGAGGCAGGAACATGCATATTCATCATCAGGTCCTCAGAAGCCCAGGCTCAGGTGTTCGGCGATAGGGCCCAGCGCCAGGGTCGGCAGGAAGGTCAGGCCCCCCACCAGCAAAATGGTCACGGTCAGCAAGGCCACGAACAACGGGCCATGGGTGGGGAAACTGTTCAGGCCGATGGGCGCGGTTTTCTTCAGGCCCAGGCTGCCGGCCAGGGCCAGCACCGGCAGGATGTAGCCGAAACGCCCGATCAGCATGCCCAAGCCCAGCATCAGGTTGTGGAACGGGGTGTTGGCGCTGAAGCCGCCAAAGGCCGAACCGTTGTTGGCGCTGGCCGAGGTGTAGGCGTACAGCAACTGGCTGAAGCCGTGGGGCCCCGGGTTGCTGATGGCAGCGGCCGGGCCCGGCAGGCTGGCAGCCAGGGCGCCCAGGACCAGCACGCCAATCGGCATCACCATCAGGGTCACCACCAGCAGTTGCACTTCCTTGGCCTGGAGCTTCTTGCCCAGGTATTCCGGGGTGCGACCGATCATCAATCCGGCCAGGAACACCGCGATCAGCACGTTCAGCAGCATGCCGTAGAGACCGGCACCGACGCCGCCGAAGATCACTTCGCCGACCATCATGTTGATCAGCGCCACCATGCCACTGAGCGGGTTGAGGCTGTCATGCATGCCGTTCACCGAGCCATTGGAGGCGGCAGTGGTGGTCACCGACCACAGCACCGTGGCGGTGGTGCCGAAGCGTGCTTCCTTGCCTTCCAGAGGGGCCGTCTGTTCGACCGCAGCGTTCTGCAGCGCCGGGTTGGGCTGGTACTCGGCCCACAGCGAGGTGGCGCCGCCGATCAGGAACAGGGCGAGCATGCAGGCGATGATGGCCCGGCTCTGGCGCAGGTCCTTGACGTAATGGCCGAAGGTAAACACCAGGGCCACCGGAATCAGGATGATCGACACCAGCTCCAGCAGGTTGCTCCAGGCGCTGGGGTTCTCGAACGGATGCGCCGAATTGACGCCGAAGAAACCGCCGCCGTTGGTGCCCAGTTGCTTGATGGCGATCTGACTGGCTGCCGGGCCCAGGGGGATCACCTGATCGTTGCCTTGCAGGGTCAGGGCGTCCACGTAATGGGCAAAGGTCTGAGGCACGCCCTGCCAGACCAGGAACAGGGCCAGCAGCAGGCACAAGGGCAGCAGGCCATAGAGGGTCGCGCGGGTCATGTCGACCCAGAAATTGCCCAGGGTGCGAACCGAACGCCGGCCGATGCCGCGGCACAGGGCAACCAGCACCGCCAGCCCGGTGGCCGCGCTGACGAAGTTCTGCACGGTCAGGCCCACCATCTGACTGAGGTAGCTCAGGGAGGCCTCACCGCTGTAGGACTGCCAGTTGGTGTTGGTCATGAAACTGACCGCCGTATTGAACGCCAGGGTCCACTCCTGCCCCGGAAGATTCTGCGGGTTGAGCGGCAAGTGATCCTGGAACAGCAGGATGGCGAACAGCAGGACAAAGCCGGCAAAGTTGAACGCCAGCAGGGCCAGGGCGTATTTCTGCCAGCTCTGCTCGACCTGCGGATCGACCCCGGAAACCCGGTAACAGACACGCTCCACCGGCCCCAGAAGCGGCGTCAGCCAGGTACGCTGGCCTTCCATCACCCGGTAGTAGAAACGTCCCAGCCAGGGCGCTGGCAACAGCACCAGGGCGAAAAAGGCCAGGATCAGCCAATAGTCATAACTGTGCATAACCGCAGCTCCTAGTTCCGGTCCGCGCGCAACAGCGCAACCAGTAGATAAACGAACAGGCCCACTGCCAGCAGCAGCGATACCGCGTCCAGAATGTTCATGGAATGTCTCCGAGGTACGGCGATTGCCGCGAATGCCGTCATTGTCCGCAGGGTCCCTGTAAAGGAACGAGAGCGACGGGGTGGGCAGCCCATAAAGAAAGCGTAAAGACTGGGTGGGCGCGCACGCTGGCAGGACAGGCCTGAGAGGCGAACAGCGGCCGCGCCCCAAAAAGAAGCGCAAGGACAGCGCGGAGGGAAGGAAATCAGCGGCGAAAAATCGGGAAATATCCTCGATACGACGGCTTTCCCGGGTTTACGACGCGGGTTGCTGGACTGGCATGACGGCTGCAGCGGCCTGTGCCGAGCACTTTCAACCGTTCAGGGAGCCACCGATGAACACACAACTCAAACCCACCTTGGGCACGCTGCATCTATGGGGAATCGCGGTTGGACTGGTGATTTCCGGGGAGTATTTCGGCTGGAGCTATGGCTGGGGCGTAGCCGGGACCCTGGGCTTTTTGCTGACCTCATTGCTGGTCGCGACCATGTATACCTGCTTTATATTCAGTTTCACCGAGCTGACCACCGCCATTCCCCATGCAGGAGGCCCGTTTGCCTACAGCCGTCGCGCCTTCGGCGAGAAAGGCGGCTTGATTGCCGGGCTGGCCACCCTGATCGAATTCGTCTTCGCCCCACCGGCCATTGCCCTGGCGATTGGTGCCTATCTGAATGTGCAGTTTCCGGCGCTGGACCCCAAGCATGCCGCAGTGGGTGCCTACATCGTCTTCATGGGCCTGAACATTCTCGGGGTGAAACTGGCGGCCACTTTCGAACTGGTGGTCTGTGTGCTGGCGGTGGCGGAACTCCTGGTCTTCATGGGGGTGGTGGCCCCGGCCTTCAGCTTCAGCAACTTCGCCCTCAATGGCTGGGCCGGCGCCGACACCTTTGGAGCTCCGGCGATCGCCGGGATGTTCGCCGCGATTCCCTTCGCCATCTGGTTCTTCCTGGCCATCGAGGGCGCCGCCATGGCCGCCGAGGAAGCCAAGGATCCCAAGCGCACCATTCCCAAGGCCTACATCAGCGGCATTCTGACCCTGGTGCTGCTGGCCATGGGCGTCATGTTCTTCGCCGGCGGCGTGGGCGACTGGCGCACCCTGTCGAACATCAACGATCCTTTGCCCCAGGCAATGAAGGCGGTGGTCGGCGACAGTTCCGGCTGGCTGCACATGCTGGTGTGGATCGGTCTGTTCGGCCTGGTTGCCAGTTTTCACGGGATCATCCTCGGCTATTCGCGGCAGTTCTTCGCCCTGGCCCGGGCCGGTTACCTGCCAGCCTCCCTGGCCAGGCTGTCGCGTTTTCAAACGCCGCACCGAGCGATCATCGCCGGTGGCCTGATCGGTATCGCCGCGATCTACAGCGACGGCCTGATCAACCTGGGCGGCATGACCCTCACGGCGGCGATGATCACCATGGCCGTGTTCGGCGCCATCGTGATGTACATCATGAGCATGCTCAGCCTGTTCAAACTGCGCCGGGCCGAACCGAACCTGCCACGCAGCTTCCGTGCGCCAGGCTATCCGCTGGTGCCCGGCATCGCCCTGGTCCTGGCCCTGGTGTGCCTGGTCGCCATGGCCTGGTTCAACGCCCTGATCGGCCTGATCTTCCTTGCGTTCATGGTGCTGGGCTTCATCTACTTCCAACTCACCGCGCAACTGCGGGCCGATGCCCCCGCGGACGCCATGCTCACCGGGCGCTAAGCATCGGCCGCCACTGACCGGAACAATCGGGCATACAATGGAACCCGTGCGAAGTGCTTTGACTCAAAGCACTACAGGCTGTGCCGGGGACGAACCTTCGTCCTCGGGAACTGCCGTTCAAGGAGAGCCCTATGCCCTGGTATGCCTGGTTGATTCTGGTGGTTGCTATCGGTTCGATCGTCGGCGGCTTGATGATGCTGCGCGACACCGCCAACAAGGTGGAGTTGACCGATGAGCAGCGTAAACGCGTGGCGGAACGCAACGCGGAAATGGATGCCAAGGAAGCGCGAGATCGTTAAGCCCGAGCCCCTTCACCCAAGAATGAAGGGGCTTTTTGGCGCCCTACTGTTCCCATTCGGCCTTGGCGATATGCAAGCCGTGCAATCCTTTGTAGGCCGCGCGCTGCGGCTGACTCCAGCCTTCGAGCAAGCTCTCGTCGAGGCGATATATCTCGACGCCCAGTGGCCGGCATACGCTCAAGGGATCCTGGGCATCCGGGCCCCACATCGGTAGCGACAGGTCACCGCCCGGGCAGGTCGATAACGCACACAGCAAGTCGATCTCGGCAAAGAACTCCAGATAATCGCCCTTCTGTGCCGGACAGGCCTTCATGAAGTACATGTCGTCATGATTCAGGCCGGTGCACTGAAAGATGTTCAAGACATCGTGCACATCAAACTCGGTCAGCCCGTGGGGCAGAACCGCCCGGGTCAGGTTGGAATGGCAGTGGTGGTGAAAGTCCTCGCCGGTGAGCATGCGGTTCACATAGGGATCACAACGAGTGCCCAACAAGTCGTGAAGGCGACCGCCGTGTTCATCGATGCCGTAATTCGCCAGGCTGTCATCGGTAATGGTGACCAGGGGCCGAAGAAAAGGCAGGTTCGACCAGAGTCGATCGTGGGTACTGACGTGAGCCCCTTGCAATTGCCGGGTCCGCGCCGCCCATAACCTTTCCCGCGGGTCGTTGGCATTCCAGACGTTGAAATCACCCACCTGCGGACCTGCCGGCGTGGTGACGCGAAACACATGCCCGGCGGGAACCTTCCAGGCACGCCCGGTGCGAATCGGCACCTCAAACTGCTCGACCAGCGTGCGCTGCTCACGACTGTCGCGAATGCGTTCATAGAATGCCGTGTCCACCTGCAGCGCCGAACCTTTACTGACCTGGTAAGCCGCTGGATAGTCTTTGTACATGGGTATCGCCCTCGCTCAGTGACGTAAGGATTGGCTGAACATGCTCAACAACAAACGCTCGGAGTCGTCCAGATACGTCTCCATGGCCTCGCCGGCGGAGGCTCTGTCCCCCTCGGCCAAGCACTGGTAAATGCTCCGGTCACGCATCAGCCAGGGCGCCTGAAACTGCGCTTCGTCCGGCGCGTTGCAAAACACCAGGCGCAACTGTGCGACCACATTGGTGAAGAACTCATCGAACAGCGGTGAATCCAGCAGCCCCACCACATGCTGATGGAAGCGCAAACCATGGGTACCGACGGCGCGCCAGTCTTCACGTTCCCGGGCCAGTTCAGCCGCTTCGATGGCATCGAGCATGAGATCGGACTGCTGCTCACGCAGGGGGCGGGCGTTGGCGATCGCCTGCAACTCGAGCGTGCGTCGGACCCGGAACAGGTCCCGAACATCGTCATGACCAAGACGGCGGACCACCACGCCCTTATGCCGGACATAAAGGGCCAGGCCCTCCTGACCCAAACGGTGCAGTGCTTCACGGATCGTGTTGCGAGAGGCGTTGTAACTGTTGACCAGCTCGCTTTCCACCAGCGGCATGCCAGGCAGCAAGCGACCACCGATGATGTCCGCCCGCAGTTCCACGGTGATCTGGTCCGCCAGGGATAAACCGTTGCTCATGGAGGCGCCTCTGGATTGTTCAACAACTTTTGATCAATCAGCCAACAAATATCGTGCCAAACCTCCCTGAAATTCCGAGCACCAAAACCTGTCAGAACCCTGTACCTACCAAGAAAGCCTAGAAGAAGGAGCGGCGTGATCTGACCATCCTTGGTTAAAATGGCGCTCTAGATGTGGAGGTTTCTCAAATGCGTTATTCAGCAGACCATAAAGCCCAGACTCACCAACGCATTATCAAAGAAGCTTCGGAACGCTTTCGCCGTGATGGAATAGGCGCAACGGGGTTACAACCCCTGATGAAGGCCCTGGGCTTGACCCATGGCGGTTTCTACTCCCACTTCACATCCAAGGATGAGCTGGTAGAAGAAGCACTCAGCTCAGCGGCCCAAGACCTGGATGCCCATTGCGCCACCTTGTTCGCACAAACGCAGCCGCTAGAGGCGTTTATCGACAACTACCTGTCCGAATGGCACCGGACGTCCCCCCATCTGGGCTGCCCGCTACCGACCATGAGCGCGGAGCTCGGCCAACGTGGCCAACCCAGCCCCATCACCGATACCGTGCTTAATGCCAGGCTCGCGCAACTGGAAGGCACCCTGGAAGGCGATAACAAAGCGCAGCGCAGCCTGATGATCATGTCGACCCTGGTGGGTGCGCTGATGCTCTCGCGCAGCGTGGAAAACGCTGAATTGGGCGAGCGGATACTGGATGTTGTGGCTAATGGACTGAAGGAGCAGGAGCACAAGTAACACCGCGCGCTCCGGGTTGGCCATTGCCCGTAGCAAGCCGCGACACGGTTTTTCAAGAAATCGGAGGGCGATCCAACGTCGTAGCCGAACTCCAGGCAATGCACGAAGATTATGAACGCTTGCCGCCTGAAATCCCTGAGGCGCTGAAACATCCGTGATTTCGCCGCTGACCCACTTCCAGAGCAGAAGCTCCCTGACATGCCAGAGACCGGTCGAAGTCCGGCCTCTGGTGATTACAAAATCAGATCAATTAACCTCGAGCTTGTCCCGATTGCGCTCCAGGATAGTCTTGCCAATCCCCTTGACCTCCAACAACTCATCCACTGAAGCAAAGGGACCGTTCTCTTCACGATAGGCAACAATCGCCTTGGCCTTGGCCTCGCCAATACCGAAGAGCTCGCGCTGCAGTGCGGCCTGGTCAGCGGTATTGATGTTGATCTTGCCACTCTGCGCGGTTGCCAGCTCCACGGTTTCCGCAGAGCTGACCGGCGCTTTGACCAGAGGAGCCGCTTGAGTGGTAAGCGAAAGACTGGCCAGGAAGGCAAAGATCAGAGAGAGGAAATACGAGTTTTGCATAATGACGCTCCATGACATCGAGTAAGGAAAGCAGCTTTTCCGAAGCTGCCTTCCAAACCTAGGTGATGCGTGGAGCAAGTCAAAGGCGGGAAAGTTACGGCGTATGTAGATTCAGGGCTTGAGGCGTTGCTGCTGATAAACCCAGTCGACAATTTCGCCATCCGGTGTATAGCCACTCACCGTCTCACGGAGCAGTTGGCGAACCCTTGCATAATCATCTGCGTCCAACGCAGCAAGGAGCTCACTGAGCTTGGCCTTCAGTGAATCCCAAGGCAGATGGTCTTCATTGGCGCTCATGATCATCGGATGCTGCGTAGCCACTACGTTGTCACCAATCAGCAACTCTTCGTAAAGCTTTTCACCAGGACGTAGACCGGTAAACTCAATCGCGATATCGCCGTGGGGATTTTTTTCCGAGCGTATGCTCAGCCCGGAGAGATGAATCATCTTTTCTGCCAGCTCGACAATTTTGACCGGCTCGCCCATGTCCAACACAAAAACATCCCCCCCCTGCCCCATCGACCCCGCCTGAATAACCAACTGCGCCGCTTCCGGAATGGTCATAAAGTAACGAGTAATTTTCGGATGGGTGACCGTCAATGGGCCGCCAGCTTTGATTTGCTTGTGGAATAGCGGAATGACCGATCCCGAGGAGCCCAATACGTTACCGAAACGCACCATGGTGAAACGAGTTTTATTGACCCTTGAAATATTCGATGGGTCGTTGAATAAGACTGGAGCCAGTTCCTTGCTTAACGCCTGCAGAGTGAGTTCTGCCAAACGTTTGGTGCTACCCATTACATTGGTTGGGCGAACAGCCTTGTCGGTTGAAATCAGTACAAAGTTAGCAACACCAGACTGCAAGGCGGCTTGTGCGGTATTGAGCGTACCTATCACATTGTTGAGCACACCCTCCGCGATATTATGCTCAACCATAGGCACGTGTTTATAAGCCGCTGCATGATAGACCGTAGCGACACTCCAGGTCTTCATAACCGACAACAACTTATCAAAGTTACGCACCGAGCCTAAAATCGGAAGCAACTTTACAGTCAGCGCCTCACGCGTTCGCCTCTGTTCAAGCTCGGACAAGATACTGTAAAGATTGAACTCGCTATGTTCGAACAATATTAAGGTAGTAGGGTTCAGACTCAGAATCTGGCGACACAACTCAGAACCAATAGATCCGCCGGCACCTGTCACAAGGACGGCTTGTCCCTGGATGCAATGCGCTAGCAAATCCCTTTGAGCGGGAACAGAGTCTCGACCGAGCAAGTCGGCAATGTCTACTTCTTGAATGTCATCTACCTTCACTCGACCACTGGCAAGATCCATGAAACCAGGAACACTACGGACATGAAGAGGGAAGCCCTCAAGGAAACCAAGGATTTCTCTACGACGACTACGGGTTGATGAAGGAATGGCCAGAAGTATCTCTTCTGCTCCGGTATCGTCGATCATTTGCTGTAAATGCTTGGGTTTATATACCTGCAACCCAGCAATCATTCTGTCAGCAATACTGCTGTCATCATCGATAAACGCGACTGGGCGCATTAGACGCCCTAATCGTAACGCTGCAACTAACTGATTACCTGCAGCGCCTGCGCCATAGATAGCCACTTTGGGCAAACCATCATCACGATTGGTGAACGGTACGTGCTGAGCAGCCGTGAACCAATCTCCGAGAAAGTACTGACGCATAACCAGTCTGAGGCCACCAATCATAACCATACTCAACCACCAATAGTTGAATACGATTGAGCGTGGCACTACGGTTTGATGATTGCTGTACAGATAAACAACCAGAGCAAGAACCAAGGCAGACAAGGTTACCGCCTTGACTATTGCAATGAGGGCATCGTTCCCGAAGTAACGCATGACCGCACGGTACATTCCAAACTTTATGAAAAAAGGAATAGCAACGACAGGTGCGCTGGCAAAAAGCCAGAAATGCACAAGAAAGGGGTTACTGAGATCATCAAAACCCAGCCTCACGACGAACGCCATCCACAATGCCGCCCATACCAAAAAGATATCGGTGATCACTTGCAGGACTCGTTTTTGTCGGCGCGGGAGCCTCAAGAGACGTGTTCGTATTTTATCCATAATCGCTTCTTCGAGCCCCAGCCCCTTTCCTCGATATAAGTTTTAGCACTAATGGGGAGCTCTCTTTGGCAGCCCATTATATTGACCACTGTCAGGCGGATCTTTCTAGTCCGCCAGCATTAAACCTAGCAGCAAGGAAAACCAACGGCGCGTAAGCCAACACCGTACCCATAAAACCATCCAGATCGAGGAGCCCCACGCAAATCGCTATCGGCAACAACCAAAAAATATTGATTGCCATGACCGCTAAGGTCACAGGTAAATGCCTACCAAACTGACGCGACGCGAACTGATAAGCATGACTACGATGCGCTTCATAAACTTTATCTCCACGTAATAATCTACGCATCAGTGTAAAGGTCGCATCAACGATGAATACGCCGAGAAGAATCACCCACACCCAGAGGAAGCGCGACGAAACCCAAGCAGCCTGTATTGACAAAATACCTAGAACTAGACCAAGAAAACCACTACCCGCATCCCCCATGAAGATACGCGCAGGAGGAAAATTCCAATACAAAAATCCCAAAACGGCCATAGCCAATAATAGCGGTGACCAGATCAAAGATGTATCGCCGACCAGCCAATAGATAAGACATGCGCCAAGGCATGCAGTTACTGCCTGAACACTGGCTATTCCATCAATACCATCCATGAAATTATATAAATTAAGCATCCAGACCAGATAGAAAACAGCTAAAAGATGACCAAACCAAGACAGATCGAAATCGACTCCCAATAACTGAACAGGTGGCAAACCACGCATCCAGAACATTGCCCAAATAGCGGCAGAGAAATGCGCAACTAGCCGCCAACGTGCAGCTATATGCCCATGATCATCCAGAAAACCGGCCACAGCTATGAGTCCACCTGCGCCCCATAGAGTCCAGATAAATGACCAAGACAACTCAGCAAAAAATGACAGGAAAGGGGCTGCCACAAGAAAACTCAAGACAATTGCTACACCTCCTCCTCTTGGAGTAGGAACAGAATGGGAACTACGATGATTGGGAATATCCATCAAGCTGCGAGTTAATGCATAGCGCCGCAAACCCCATGTCAAAAAAAGCGAAATACCAAGTACCGCCGGCATCGACCACCAAATTACCATTTATATTTAAACCCCAAAACCGAATGAGAACTTAACATTTGGTAAAACCGCCCCCCTTTGAGCAAGATCATATAACCGACACGTTATACAGACATAAAACTCGACCAACTTCCAATAACGCCATTCAGCATCAGGACAAAGCCGCAAACCCAAAACCAAAAAAACTCTATAAATAATTTTTTTGAAAAACTCAAAATAAGAAAAACCGCTACCTCTACCAACGCAACAAAAAAAACATACTCGCTAAAAACTTACCACCAATATACTCATTAATGGTTAAAACCCATCACCAACCAGAATACTTAATTCGGAACTTTAAGAAAAAACAATATATAATTAAGCATAAAAATCTGAAAACCATACTTGCTATGCAGCTTTCATCTTTCGCCCATACCACTTAAAAATCCAGCAATACAATCAACATAGAACTCTCTGCATTCACAAAAATTAAAACAATTCATGCATAACAACATCATGATCAGGCCGAACCAAAATACAATCCGCAGCACAATCTATCTAATAGATCTTAGCTGCACCGTCCTACACAAGAGCGGCTCACATACAGCAACACTTAATTAATTAGCCTAGACGCCAGCTAAGCTTTGGTAACGGTATTTCCTGAAAAATCAGTTACTCCAGCAAAAAAATTCTATTGACTATCAAGAGCAGCCTACTTGATCTAACACTTAGGAATAATACATCCTCGAGAGATTCATTGCACATTCGCATAAAATAGGTACTTAATAAAATGCAAAGAACAATAAAACATAAAACTCATTAAAAATTCAAATAAGAAAAAATCGTAAATGCAAATTAAATACCTGCCGAATCACCCCTCATCCTCTTCATTCACACGATCTCGAAGCTCTTTACCAGGCTTGAAATGTGGAACAAATTTTCCATCCAAGCTAACTGATTGACCCGTTTTTGGATTCCGACCTACCCGAGGAGCCCGATAGTGAAGCGAAAAACTACCAAACCCTCTAATTTCAATCCGATCACCTGTAGCCAAACACTGCGACATTTGCTCAAGCATCGTCTTGATGGCCAACTCGACATCCTTGGATGACAGCAGCCCTTGATGGGTGACAATTCGTTCGATCAACTCCGACTTCGTCATATTTTTCCCTTCTTTTTCAAGCAGCTAGGTCAGTGCTCAAAAGGTTTTAGCACGCCCTGAAGGTTTTGAACAGCCCATGGGCAACGCAGATACAAACTCAGGCCCCTGCAAAAGAAGTAGCAACCAAAATACCAACTCTCCCTATCGACACACGACCAACATCGTTCGAGTCAGATAACCCGCCGGATTCCAACCAAAGGGGTAATCCCCCTCCTCATCCCTGGCGTCGCTGGACTTGGTGATGACCTGGTATCCACCAGCCCTACACTCAAGCTCAGCACGCTCGTAACACTTGTCCCAGCCCACCCCCAATCCTGAACAGTCAATCTCTATACCGCTGCCCCCACGAACTGCATGGGTCTTTACATTAGTCACACACCCAGCCAGGAGAAGAAACAAAACAACAATACTTAGCCTGATCATGCTCTTCCTTAGGGCAGCCAGTGCTACCCGGACAACACACCAATAGACTAAAAGCCTTAAACCTAAAGGAGTCAGACACTAAGAAAGAGACACCCAATTGCCAACATTGGTTTCCCCGCTCTTTTCACCTCAAACTTCACCCACAAAAAAGGGCGACCGAAGTCGCCCTTTTTATGGTCAAACAGAACTTAGTTCTGTTTTTCCATCTGTGCACGCAGCAGGTCGCCCAGAGTGGTAGGACCAGCAGCGATATCGGAAGCAGCTGGCTTGTCGCGCAGGCTCTGGATAGCTTCTTTCTCATCTTCAACGTCTTTCGACTTGATCGAGAGCTGGATTACACGGCTCTTACGGTCAACGCTGATGATCTTGGCTTCAACTTCTTCGCCTTCTTTCAGAACGTTACGTGCATCTTCGATGCGGTCACGGCTGATTTCGGAGGCTTTCAGAGTAGCTTCGATATCGTTGGCCAGGGTGATGATGGCGCCTTTGGCGTCAACTTCTTTTACAACACCCTTAACGATTGCGCCTTTGTCGTTCTCTTGTACGTACTCGGAGAACGGATCGCTTTCCAGTTGCTTGATACCCAGGGAGATACGCTCACGCTCTGGGTCAACAGACAGTATAACGGTGTCCAGCTCGTCGCCCTTCTTGAAGCGGCGTACGGCTTCTTCGCCCACTTCGTTCCAGGAGATGTCGGACAGGTGAACCAGACCGTCGATGCCGCCGTCCAGACCAATGAAGATACCGAAATCGGTGATCGACTTGATGGTGCCGGAGATCTTATCGCCCTTGTTGAACTGGCCAGAGAAGTCTTCCCATGGGTTGGACTTGCACTGTTTGATGCCGAGGGAGATACGACGACGCTCTTCGTCGATGTCCAGAACCATAACTTCCACTTCGTCGCCGACTTGTACGACTTTCGAAGGGTGGATGTTCTTGTTGGTCCAGTCCATTTCCGAAACGTGTACCAGACCTTCAACGCCTTCTTCCAGCTCAGCAAAGCAGCCGTAGTCGGTCAGGTTGGTTACACGAGCGGTAACGCGGGTGCTTTCTGGGTAACGAGCCTTGATAGCAACCCATGGATCTTCACCCAGTTGCTTCAGACCCAGGGAAACACGATTGCGCTCGCGATCGTATTTCAGAACCTTTACATCGATCTCGTCGCCAACATTGACGATTTCGGAAGGATGCTTGATGCGCTTCCAAGCCATGTCGGTGATGTGCAGCAGGCCATCGACGCCGCCCAGATCAACGAATGCGCCGTAGTCAGTGAGGTTCTTGACGATACCTTTGACTTGCTGGCCTTCCTGCAGGGATTCCAGCAGAGCTTCACGCTCAGCGGAGTTCTCGGCTTCGAGGACGCTACGACGGGAAACGACAACGTTGTTGCGCTTCTGATCGAGTTTGATGACTTTAAACTCGAGCTCTTTGCCTTCCAGGTGCGTGGTATCGCGCACTGGACGGACGTCAACCAGAGAACCTGGCAGGAACGCACGGATGCCGTTAACGTCGACAGTGAAGCCGCCTTTAACCTTACCGTTGATAACGCCCTTGACCACTTCTTCGGCTGCGAAGGCTGCTTCCAGAACGATCCAGCATTCAGCGCGCTTGGCTTTTTCACGGGAGAGCTTGGTTTCACCGAAACCGTCTTCAACCGAATCCAGAGCAACGTGAACTTCATCACCAACATTGATGGACAGTTCGCCAGCATCGTTGTAGAACTGCTCAAGCGGGATCAGTGCTTCAGACTTCAGACCAGCGTGAACGGTTACCCAACGCGCTTGGTAGTCGATGTCGACGATAACACCGGTGATGATGGAGCCTGCCTGAAGGTTCAGGGTTTTTAGGCTTTCTTCAAAGAGTTCCGCAAAGCTTTCGCTCATTTTAATTCCTGTTGATAAGGGCGAAGAATACGCCCATCTGCCACATCCCAGACAATGTGGGTTACGTTCATATAAAAGTAAGATCGCAGGACTATGACTGGTCCCCCGCGATCTTCCTTGTTCACCCGGCAATATCGCGAATGGCGATCTCGCTCAGAATGCGTTGCAACACCTGATCGATGGACAACTCTGTAGAATCCAGCTGTATAGCGTCGGCCGCCGGCTTGAGTGGGGCCACCGCTCGCTGGGTATCGCGCTCGTCGCGCGCACGTATCTCATCTAGCAGACTCGACAGACTAACACCATCGACTTTTCCCTTCAACTGCAAGTAACGTCGACGAGCACGTTCCTCGGCGCTGGCCGTGAGGAAAATTTTCAACGGCGCATCGGGAAACACCACGGTGCCCATGTCGCGACCATCGGCAACCAGCCCCGGCGGCTCCTGGAATGCGCGCTGGCGCTGCAACAAGGCATCACGCACCGCAGGCAGTGCCGCAACCTGAGAAGCCCAGGCGCCAACCTGCTCATTGCGCAAGTCGTCGGTCACATCATCGCCTTCGAGAATGATCCGCTGAGGATGATTTTCAGTGGCGCCCAGGAACTGCACATCCAAATGCGCCGCCAACAACTTCAGCGACTCCTCATTGGTCAGATCGACACCATGATTGCGCGCAGCAAACGCCAGCAGCCGGTAGAGAGCCCCGGAATCCAGCAGGCACCAGCCAAGATGCTTGGCCAACTTGCCAGCAATGGTGCCTTTACCAGAACCACTGGGCCCATCGATGGTGATCACAGGGGCCTTGATATTCACGACTGAGCCTCTTGTGCAACCCGAATCCCCACCTGCGCGCAAAGCGCAAGAAAATTCGGGAACGAAGTCGCGACGTTCGCGCAGTCATGAATACGAATCGGCGCATTGGCCCGCAACGAGGCCACACTGAATGCCATGGCAATACGGTGATCGCCGTGACCATGCACTTCACCCCCCCCGATCTGTCCACCATCAATGATGATGCCGTCCGGAGTCGGTTCGCACTTGACCCCCAAGGTCAACAAGCCGTCAGCCATGACCTGGATACGGTCCGACTCTTTGACCCGCAGCTCTTCCGCGCCACGCAGCACAGTGCGCCCTTCAGCGCAGGCCGCAGCCACGAACAACACAGGGAATTCATCGATTGCCAGCGGCACCAACTCCTCGGGAATCTCGATCCCCTTGAGTTTGGCAGCGCGCACATGCAGATCTGCAACGGGCTCACCGCCAACTTCGCGCTGGTTCTCCAGACGAATATCAGCCCCCATCAACCGCAGGATATCGATTACACCCGTACGGGTCGGGTTGATCCCTACGTGTTCAAGCACCAGTTCCGAACCTTCGGCGATCGACGCGGCAACCAAGAAGAACGCCGCGGAGGAGATATCTGCCGGCACTTCAATATGGGTCGCCTTGAGCTTACCGCCGGATTCAACCGAAGCGGTGGCACCGTCGACATTCACCGAGTAGCCGAAGCCGCGCAGCATGCGCTCGGTATGATCGCGAGTCGGCGCAGGCTCGGTGACGGTGGTCTTCCCATCGGCGTACAAACCGGCCAACAGCAGGCACGACTTAACCTGGGCACTGGCCATCGGCAAGGTATAGGTCAAGCCCTTGAGCTTGTGACCGCCGCGAATCACCATCGGCGGACGCCCTTCGGCCGCCGTCTCGATGACCGCGCCCATTTCCCGCAGCGGATTGGCCACGCGGTTCATTGGGCGCTTGGACAGCGAGGGATCCCCCGTCAGAGTGCTGTCGAAGCTCTGTGCGGCCAGCAAACCGGAGAGCAGGCGCATCGACGTACCGGAGTTGCCCAGGTAGATCGGGCCCGGCGCCGGCTTCAAGCCGTGCAGACCTACACCGTGGATGGTCACACGCCCATGGTGCGGCCCCTCGATGACCACTCCCATGTCGCGAAATGCCTGCAGCGTGGCCAAGGCATCTTCACCCTCGAGGAAACCCTCGACTTCAGTGGTGCCTTCAGCCAGGGAGCCGAGCATGATCGAGCGGTGGGAAATCGACTTGTCGCCCGGTACACGAATCCGCCCAGACAGGCGGCCACCAGGATTTGCCAGAAAAATCAGATCGTTGGAGTTCATAGCGTCCACATAGGCCCGGCGGGCCAGGATTTTACCGAAATGCTCGCGGGCAACCCGGGCGCGAGTGAATACGCCCAACAACTGATGCCCGTCCCCTGCATCGACCGCATCGCGCAGGGCGTCGAGGTCGTTGCGAAATGTATCGAGTGTGCGCAGAACCGCTTCGCGATTGGCGAGGAAGATGTCGTGCCACATGACCGGGTCGCTGCCGGCGATTCTCGTGAAATCGCGGAACCCGCCCGCAGCGTAACGGAAGATGTCGAGATTTTCACTGCGCTTGGCCAGCGAATCGACCAGACCGAATGCCAGCAAGTGCGGCAAGTGACTGGTGGCCGCCAGGACCTCGTCATGGCGCTCGACCTGCATGTGCTCAACATCCGCCCCCAGTTCACGCCAAAGCCTGTCGATCAGATCCAGTGCATCCGGATCGGTTTGCTCCAGAGGCGTCAGGATCACTTTGTGGCGACGGAACAGCTGGGCATTGGAGGCTTCGACACCGCTCTGTTCGGAGCCGGCAATCGGATGCCCGGGGACGAAGCGCGCTGGCATGCCGGCAAACGCCTCTTGTGCCGCGCGCACCACATTCCCCTTGGCACTGCCGACATCGGTCAGCACCGCCTGTCCCAGATCCATCCTGGCCAGCAACGCCAGAAGCTTTTCCATGGCCAGGATCGGCACGGCCAGTTGAATCACGTCGGCCCCCTGGCAAGCCAGGGCCAGATCCTCCTCGCAGCGATCCACAACCCCCAGCTCGACCGCCAACTGGCGGGACTGCGGATCCAGATCAACACCGACCACTTCGCGGCACACGCCGCTTTCGCGCAACCCCTTAGCGAAGGAGCCACCAATCAATCCCAGACCGATCACCACCAGGCGACCGATCATAGGCACGGCAGATTGCGTTGGAATGACATCAACCACGAGCCAGGACCTTGGCCAAAGCCTCAAGGAAACGCGTGTTTTCCGCCGGCAAGCCGATGGTGACGCGCAAATGGTTAGGCATCCCGTAGTTAGCCACCGGACGCACAATCACCCCTTCGCGCAACAAGCCCTGAAACACGGGTGCAGCCTCGCGCCCCACATCCACAGCAATGAAGTTGCCCTTGGACGCAATCCAGCTCAAGCCCAGATCACGCAAACCCGCCTCCAGCTGCTGCATGCCCGCCTCATTCAAACGGCGGCTCTCAGCCAGGTAGTCCGTATCCTGCAGCGCGGCACAAGCCGCCGCCAGGGCCAGGCTGTTGACATTGAATGGCTGGCGAACCCGGTTCAGCACATCCGCCACCACCGGGGTCGAGAGCCCATAGCCGACCCGCAGGGCCGCCAGGCCGTAGGCCTTGGAGAAGGTCCGCGATACCAGCAGGTTCGGATAGGCCGCCAGGAAGTCCAGGCCGTCCGGCAGGTCGCTGCCTTCGGCGTACTCGATGTAGGCTTCGTCCAGCACCACCAGCACATGGGCCGGGACGTCCTGAAGAAACTCGTCCAACTCCTCGGCACTGAACCAGGTACCGGTCGGGTTGTTCGGGTTGGCAATGAACACCACACGGGTCTGCTCATCGATGGCCTTGAGCATGGCCGGCAAGTCATGCCCCCAATGCCTGGCCGGAACCACACGAGCCGCAGCTCCCACCGCCTGGGTGACGATGGGATAGACGGCAAAGGCGTGCTCACTGAACACCGCATTCAGCCCAGGCGCCAGATAGGCACGCGCCACCAGCTCGAGGATGTCGTTGGAGCCGTTGCCCAGAGTGACCTGCTGGATGTCCACGCCGCAGCGTTCGGCCAGCAGGGATTTGAGGGCAAAACCGTTGCCATCGGGATAACGGGTCAGTTGCGCCAGTTCGTCACGAATCGCCGCCAGCGCCTTGGGGCTGGCGCCCAGCGGGTTTTCGTTACTCGCCAGCTTGACGATGGTGGCCGGATCGATGTCCAGCTCACGGGCCAGTTCGTCCACGGGCTTGCCCGGAACGTAAGGCGAAAGTTGTTGCACGCCTGGTTGTGCCAGTGCGAGGAAGTCGCCACTCATTGTTAAAGCCTCAGAGAACCGCTTTCGGGTAGGAACCCAGCACCTTGAGTGCCACTGCTTCCTGACTGATTTTCTCCAGCACATCCTTGATCAACGGATCACGGTGGTGGCCAACGAAGTCGATGAAGAACACATAGGTCCACTTGCCGCTGCGCGAGGGTCGAGTCTCGATACGCGTCAGGTCGATGCCATTGTCATGGAACGGCACCAGCAGCTCGTGCAAGGCACCGGGCTTGTTGCTCATGGAGACAATGATCGAGGTCTTGTCGTCGCCGGTCGGCGGCACTTCCTGGTTGCCGATCATCAAGAAGCGCGTGGAATTGTCCGGACGATCCTCGATCTTCTCGGCCAGGCGCGTCAGACCATACAGGCCCGCAGCCATATCACCGGCAATGGCCGCCGAGTTCCATTCGCCCTTGACCCGCTTGGCGGCCTCGGCGTTGCTGGACACCGCCACGCGCTCGACATTCGGATAATGGGCGTCCAGCCACTTGCGGCACTGGGCCAGGGACTGGGCATGGGAATAGATACGGCTGATGCTGTCGGTCTTGGTGTTCTCGCCCACCAGCAGATGGTGGTGGATACGCAGCTCGACTTCGCCGCAGATCACCATGTCGTGTTCGAGGAAGCTGTCGAGGGTATGGTTGACCGCGCCCTCGGTGGAGTTTTCCACCGGCACTACGCCGAAATTGACCGCACCGGCCGCCACTTCGCGGAACACTTCGTCGATCGCCGCCATCGGCTTGCTGATCACCGCATGACCGAAGTGCTTCATGGCCGCAGCCTGGGTGAAGGTGCCTTCCGGACCGAGATAAGCCACCTTCAGCGGCTGCTCCAGCGCCAGACACGAAGACATGATTTCGCGGAACAAACGCGCCATCTCTTCATTGCCCAGCGGCCCCTGGTTGCGCTCCATCACCCGCTTGAGCACCTGAGCTTCACGCTCGGGACGGTAGAACACCGGCACTTCGCCTTCAGCCAGGGAAGCCATCTTCACCCGGGCAACTTCCTGGGCGCACCGCGCACGCTCACTGATCAACTCCAGGACCTTCTCGTCCAGAGCATCAATGCGCAGGCGCAGGGCCTTGAGTTCTTGCTCAGACATCAGCCGTGTTCCTTCTCGAACTCTGCCATGTAAGCCACCAGCGCATTAACGGCGTTGATGTCCACGGCGTTGTAGATGGAGGCGCGCATGCCGCCCACCGAGCGGTGCCCCTTGAGGTTGAGCAGGCCGCGAGCCTCGGCGCCAGCCAGGAACGGCTTGTCCAGGCGGTCGTCGGCCAGACGGAACGGCACGTTCATCCACGAGCGGTCGGACTTGTTGATCGGGTTGCTGTACAGGCCGCTGGCATCGATGAAGTCATACAGGGTGCGCTGCTTGACTTCGTTGAGCTTGGCGATGGCTTCCACCCCACCCTGCTCCTTGAGCCATTCGAACACCAGGCCGGACAGGTACCAGGCCAGGGTCGGCGGCGTGTTGTACATCGAGCCGTTATCCGCGGCGACCTTGTAGTCGAGCATGGTCGGGCACAGGGAACGGGCACGCCCCAGCAGATCCTCGCGAATGATGTTCACCAGGATGCCGCTAGGGCCGATGTTCTTCTGCGCACCGGCGTAGATCATGCCGAAACGGGAGATATCCACAGGGCGCGAGAGAATGTCGGACGACATGTCGGCCACCAGGGGGACATCACCGGTTTGCGGAATCCAGTTGAACTCCAGGCCACCGATGGTTTCGTTCGGCGCGTAGTGCACGTAGGCGGCGTCTTTCGACAGCTGCCATTCGTTCTGGCCGGGAATCGCAAAGTAGTCGTAAGGCTTGGCGGTGGCCGCAACATTGACCTGACCGTAGCGGGAAGCCTCTTCGATGGCTTTCTGCGACCAGATACCGGTATCGATGTAGTCGGCCTTGCCACCTTCAGGCAACAGGTTCAGTGGAATCTGGGCAAATTGCTGGCTGGCGCCGCCTTGCAGAAACAGCACTTTATAGTTCGAGGGGATATTCAGCAGATCACGCAGATCCTGCTCGGCCTTGGTGGCAATGGAGACGAACTCATCGCTGCGATGACTCATCTCCATGACCGACAGACCCTTGCCATGCCAATCCAGCAATTCGGCCTGGGCACGCAACAGGACAGCTTCAGGTAGCGCAGCGGGACCTGCGCAGAAGTTATAGGCTCGTTTGCTCACATCCACTCTCGCTATGCATTCACGGTAGCGGACAGAGCAAACACTCTGCCCTGCTACGATTTATTTAGTCTTGCGACTCTTCTTCGCCTGCGGCGTCTGCCTGTTGGCTATCGGTTGCATCATCCGGTTCGGCTACCGCATCCAGCACGGTGCCCTCGATTTCAGCGCCCTCTTCACCTTCGTACTCTTCGCCCTCGATCTCCGATGGCTCCTGCACACGCTCCAGGCCCACCAGGGTTTCATCGTTGGCCAGCTTGATCAGGGTCACGCCCTGAGTGTTACGGCCCAGGCTCGACACTTCGTCGACACGGGTACGAACCAGGGTGCCCTGATCGGAAATCAGCATGATTTCCTCACCGTCCAGCACCTGCACCGCCCCTACCAGACGACCGTTACGCTCGTTGCTGACCATGGCGATAACGCCCTGACCGCCACGCTTGTACTCAGGGAACTCGCTGATGGCCGTGCGCTTGCCAAAACCACGCTCGGAGGCGGTGAGAATCTGGCTGCCTTCTTCCGGGATCAGCATGGAGATCAGCTTCTGGCCTTCGGCCAGACGCATGCCGCGCACGCCGCGGGCGGTACGGCCCATGGCGCGTACGTCGGACTCCTTGAAGCGAGTCACCTTGCCACCGTCGGAGAACAGCATGACTTCGCGCTCGCCATCAGTGATCGCGGCGCTGATCAGCACATCACCCTCGTCCAGCTCCAGGGCGATCAGACCAACGCTGCGCTGACGACTGAAGGATTCCAGCGGGGTCTTCTTCACGGTGCCGTTGGCGGTGGCCATGAAGATGTAGTGACCTTCGGTGTATTCCTCTACCGGCAGCATGGTGGTGATGTATTCGCCATCGTCCAGCGGCAGCAGGTTCACCAGCGGACGGCCGCGCGCGGCGCGGGATGCTTCGGGAATCTCGTAAGTCTTGAGCCAGTACACCTTGCCCTTGCTGGAGAACAGCAGCAGCGTGGTGTGGCTGTTGGCTACCAACAGGTGAGCGATGTAGTCCTCATCCTTGACGCCGGTAGCCGATTTGCCTTTACCGCCACGACGCTGAGCCTGGTACGCAGCCAGCGGCTGGGTCTTGGCATAGCCGCCGTGGGAAATGGTCACCACGCGCTCTTCTTCCGGAATCATGTCGCCCAGGGTCAGATCGAGGCGAGCATCAAGGATCTCGGTGCGGCGGGCATCGCCGTATTCGGCGCGGATCACTTCCAGCTCTTCGCGGATCACTTCCATCAAGCGCGTGGCGCTGTTGAGGATGCGGATCAGCTCGCCGATCTGGTTGAGGATCTCCTGATACTCGGCCAGCAGCTTCTCGTGCTCGAGGCCGGTCAGGCGGTGCAGACGCAATTCCAGAATGGCTTGCGCCTGTTCAGGGGACAGGAAGTACTTGCCATCGCGCAGACCGTACTGCGGATCGAGGTTTTCCGGACGGCAGGAATCGGCACCGGCGCGCTCGACCATGGTCATCACCGCGCTGGATTCCCATGGCGTGCTGATCAGTGCTTCCTTGGCTTCCGATGGCGTTGGCGAGGCCTTGATCAGGGCAATGACCGGATCGATGTTGGACAGGGCAACGGCCTGGCCTTCAAGGATATGGCCACGCTCACGGGCCTTGCGCAGCTCGAATACGGTGCGGCGGGTCACCACTTCGCGACGGTGACGAACGAAGGCTTCCAGCAGGTCCTTGAGGTTGAGGATCCGCGGACGACCGTCGATCAGCGCCACGATGTTGATGCCGAACACCGCCTGCAGCTGGGTCTGGGCGTAGAGGTTGTTGAGGATCACCTCCGGCACTTCGCCGCGACGCAGCTCGATCACGACGCGCATGCCGTCCTTGTCGGACTCATCGCGCAGTTCGGTGATGCCTTCGAGTTTCTTCTCTTTCACCAGCTCGGCGATCTTCTCGATCAGACGGGCCTTGTTCAGCTGGTAAGGCAGCTCGGTGATGACGATCTGCTGGCGGCCACCGACCTTGTCGATGTCTTCGATGATCGAGCGGGCACGCATGTAGATGCGGCCACGGCCGGTGCGATAAGCCTCGATGATGCCTTCACGACCGTTGATGATCGCCGCGGTCGGAAAGTCCGGACCGGGGATGTATTGCATCAGGTCGTCAACGCTCAGCTCGGGGTTGTCGATCAGTGCCAGGCAACCGTCGATGACTTCACCGAGGTTGTGCGGCGGAATGTTGGTCGCCATGCCCACGGCGATACCGCTGGAACCGTTGACCAGCAGGTTGGGGATCTTGGTCGGCATGACCGCCGGGATCATCTCGGTCCCGTCGTAGTTCGGCACCCAGTCCACGGTTTCCTTGTGCAGGTCGGCCAGCAGCTCGTGCGCCAGCTTGGTCATGCGCACTTCGGTGTATCGCATGGCCGCCGCGTTGTCGCCGTCGACCGAACCGAAGTTACCCTGGCCGTCTACCAGCAGGTAGCGCAGGGAGAATGGCTGGGCCATACGAACGATGGTGTCGTACACCGCGGTATCACCATGCGGGTGATACTTACCGATCACGTCACCGACAACACGGGCAGATTTCTTGTACGGCTTGTTCCAGTCGTTACCGAGCTCGCTCATCGCGTACAGCACACGCCGGTGCACGGGCTTCAAGCCATCGCGCGCATCAGGCAGTGCCCGCCCGACGATTACGCTCATCGCGTAGTCGAGGTAGGACTGTTTCAGCTCGTCTTCGATATTGACCGGGAGGATTTCTTTGGCCAGTTCGCCCATGAGAAGCCTGATTCCTTTTTCTGGTGAAACTTCGTCACATCCATATGGGACGAACGAAGCTCGCCGCTGCAGGCCTAGTGCCATGCACCGACTTACGACAAATCAACAAGTTATGCCATGGATTTGCGCAGTGAAGGCAGTCGCATCGGACCACCTTGGAAACCGCCGGATGTTATCACAATCGCCGCCACGCACCTATCCCCCAGACGCGCATGGAGCATAGTTAGTTGACCGGTGACAGCCTGATAAGAGACGAGAGAGCCTCAGAGGACAAATTCGCACACATTTGACCGGTTTTTGCTGACTGGACAGCCGCCCCGGGAAGTCGCCACCGACGACTTCCGCGCACCACGATCAATGCAAGGTCAATGCAAGCGCTTGCGACACATCAATTGCGCCAACTTGGCGGCGTCCGGGCGCTCGACAATGCCCTTCTCGGTGACGATGGCATCGATCAGGTCCGCCGGGGTCACATCGAAAACCGGGTTGAAGACCTCCACCAAGGCGCCCAGCGACTGCCCGACCACATCCAGCAGCTCGGCACCTTCGCGCTCCTCCAGGACAACATCCTCGCCACTGACCAGGCTCATATCAATGCTCGAACTGGAGGCCACCACCATGAAGCGCACACCATGGTGCATGGCATTGACCGCCAGCTGATAAGTGCCGATCTTGCTCACCACATCACCATTGGCGCAGATCCGGTCAGCACCGATGATCACCCAGGTCACCCCCTTGGTCTTCATGATGTGCGCGGCGGCTGAATCGGCATTGACGGTGCACGCAATCCCCTCCTGGGCCAGCTCCCAGGCCGTCAGGCGCGAGCCTTGCAGCCAGGGCCGTGTTTCGTCGACATAGACCCGTTCCACCATGCCTTCCAGCCAGGCCGCACGGATCACCCCCAGCGCAGTACCGAATCCACCGGAGGCCAAGGCGCCGGTATTGCAGTGAGTCAACAGGGCCTGGGGATTGCCCTGATGCCGGCGAATCAGCTCCACGCCCAATTGGGCCATGGTCAGATTGGCCTCCCGATCACTTTCGTGGATCGCCAGCACCTCGGCTTCCAGGGCCGCCAGTGGACTGGCCTGATCCTTGACCCGATCCAGACGCTCGCGCATGCGATTCAAGGCCCAGAGCAGATGGCCACCGGTAGGACGCGAGTCCGCCAGCAGGTTGAAATCCTCTTCCAGGGCTGCCAGCCAGTCACCGCCCGCGGCAAGGCGCGCGCCCGCTGCCAGGACCACGCCATAGGCCGCGCAGATGCCAATGGCCGGAGCACCGCGCACCACCATCGAGCGAATCGCCTCAGCCACCCCGGCCACACTGTCGCAAGCAACCCAGACTTGCTCGCGAGGCAGTTTCCGCTGATCGAGCAGATACAGAGTGCTATCTCGCCATTCAATGGCCTTGACCTTCTCCGCAGCCAACAGACGATCGCGCATCCCTCACCCCGCACTCATGAACAAAAGCGGCCGATTATAGCGATCACCCCGCCAGGACGCTCGGGTATACTTCGCCATCCTTTATATGAAGCCCTGGACCGATATTCGATGCCAAACCGTGACGTTGCGCTCGACCTGCTGCTGTTGCCGACCTGGTTGGTACCGGTGGAGCCGGCCGGGGTCGTCCTCAAGGAGCACGGACTGGGCATCCGCGACGGCCGCATCCACTTCATCGGACCACGCAGCGAAGCCTTGAAGTGCCGCGCCAGCGAAGTCCGCGAACTGCCCGGCATGCTGCTCAGCCCCGGCTTGATCAACGCCCATGGGCACGCGGCCATGACCCTGTTTCGCGGCCTGGCCGACGACCTGCCACTGATGACCTGGCTGGAGAAGCACATCTGGCCCGCCGAAGCCAAGTGGGTGGATGAAGCCTTCGTCCGTGACGGCACAGACCTGGCCATCGCCGAGCAGATCAAAGGCGGTATCACCTGTTTCTCTGACATGTATTTCTTTCCAAAGGTTGCCAGCGAACGGGTACACAACAGTGGCATTCGCGCACAGATCGCCATGCCGATCCTGGACTTCCCCATCCCCGGCGCCCATGACGCCGACGAAGCCATTCGCCAGGGGGTGGAACTGTTTGGCGACCTCAAGCATCACCCACGGATCAAGATCACCTTCGGCCCTCACGCCCCCTACACCGTGGGCGACGAAAACCTGGAAAAGATTCGGGTGATTGCCGAAGAACTCGACGCCTCAATCCACATGCACGTGCATGAAACCGCATTCGAGGTGCAGCAATCCCTGGAGCAGCGCGGTGAACGACCACTGGCACGCCTGGCTCGCCTCGGACTACTGGGACCGCGCTTCCAGGCCGTTCACATGACCCAAATCAGCGATGAGGACCTGGCTTTACTGGTAGAAACCAACACCAGCGTCATTCATTGCCCGGAGTCCAACCTGAAACTGGCCAGCGGCTTCTGCCCGGTGGAGCGCCTGTGGCAGGCCGGGGTCAACGTTGCCGTGGGCACCGATGGCGCGGCCAGCAACAACGATCTTGATCTGCTGGGGGAGACTCGCACGGCGGCCCTGCTGGCCAAGGCCGTGGCCGGATCGGCAACCGCCCTGGATGCCCATCGCGCCTTGCGCATGGCCACCCTCAACGGCGCCAGGGCCATGGGCCTGGAAGGCGAAGTAGGCTCCCTGGAAATCGGCAAGGCCGCGGACCTGGTGGCCTTCGACCTGTCCGGACTGGCCCAGCAACCGATTTACGACCCGGTGTCGCAACTGATCTACGCCACCGGCCGGGACTGCGTGAAACACCTGTGGGTCGCCGGCAAGCCACTGCTGGAGGACCGGCGCCTGACCCGCCTCGACGAACAACAGCTGGGAGCCACCGCCCGCAGCTGGGGCCAGCGCATCAGCGGCCACGCCCAATAACCCGGGCCTTGAGCGGATGCTCGAGGCCCCACACAGCATTCATTAGCTTTGGAGCACCACCCATGAGCAACGTCGACCACGCTGAAATCGCCAAATTCGAAGCCCTGGCCCATCGCTGGTGGGACCGCGAAAGCGAATTCAAGCCCCTGCACGACATCAACCCGCTGCGGGTCAACTGGATCGATGAACGGGTCGGCCTGGCGGGCAAGAACGTCCTCGACGTCGGCTGCGGCGGCGGCATCCTCAGCGAAGCCATGGCCCAGCGCGGCGCCACCGTGACCGGCATCGACATGGGCGAGGCCCCCCTTGCCGTGGCGCAGCTGCACCAGCTGGAATCCGGCGTCAACGTCGAGTACCGGCAGATCACCGCCGAAGCCCTGGCCGAGGAAATGCCCGAGCAGTTCGACGTGGTCACCTGCCTGGAGATGCTTGAACACGTTCCCGACCCTTCATCGGTAATCCGTGCCTGCTTCCGTATGGTCAAGCCCGGTGGCCAGGTGTTCTTCTCCACCATCAACCGCAACCCCAAGGCCTACCTGTTCGCCATCATCGGCGCGGAATACATCATGAAGCTGCTGCCTCGCGGCACTCATGACTTCAAGAAATTCATCCGTCCCTCGGAGCTGGGCGCCTGGAGCCGCTCCGCCGGCCTGACCGTCAAGGACATCATTGGCCTGACCTACAACCCGCTGACCAAGCACTACAAACTGGCCGCGGACGTTGACGTCAACTACATGATCCAGACCCTGCGAGAGGAGTGAGACATGGCTATCAGAGCCGTTCTTTTCGATATGGATGGCACCTTGCTCGATACTGCGCCGGACTTCATTGCGGTCTGCCAGGGCATGCGTCGTGATCGCGGCTTGCCACCGATCAACGATCAGCACATTCGCGACGAAGTCTCCGGCGGCGCCAAGGCCATGGTGGCCGTGACCTTCTCCATGGATCCGGAGTCCCCGGGCTTCGAAGAGTTGCGCCTGGAGTTCCTGGAGCGCTACCTCGCGCATTGCGCCGTGCACAGCCAGCTCTTCGACGGCATGGCCGAGCTGCTGGCCGATATCGAAAAAGCCAATCTGATCTGGGGCGTGGTCACCAACAAACCGCTGCGCTTCGCCGAACCGATCATGCAGCAACTGGGGCTGGCCGAGCGCTCGGCGCTACTGATCTGCCCCGATCACGTCAAGAACAGCAAACCCGATCCGGAGCCGCTGATCCTGGCGTGCAAGATGCTCGACCTGGACCCGTCCACCGTGCTCTTCGTCGGCGATGACCTGCGGGACATCGAGTCCGGCCGCGATGCCGGCACCAAGACTGCCGCGGTGACCTATGGCTACATCCATCCGGACGACAACCCCCGCCATTGGGGCGCCGACGTGGTGATCAGTCACCCGCTGGAACTGCGCCAGGTTCTGGATAACGCATTGTGCAGCTGCTGAGCAGCGGCATTCCCGACCAAGACCGGGAACGTACCACTTTCTGTTGAGGCCCTTTATGTTTGATTACTCCGCTCGCCCCGAACTGCTCAAGGACCGGGTCATCCTGGTCACCGGCGCCGGTCGCGGCATCGGCGCCGCCGCCGCCAAGACCTTTTCCGCCCATGGCGCCACGGTACTGCTGCTGGGCAAGACCGAAGCCAACCTGACCGAGGTCTACGACGCCATCGAAGCCGCTGGCCATCCTCAGCCCGCGGTGATCCCGTTCAACCTGGAAACCGCCCTGCCACACCAGTACGACGAGCTGGCGGCGATGATCGAGACCGAGTTCGGCCATCTCGACGGCCTGCTGCACAACGCCTCGATCATTGGCCCGCGCACGCCGCTGGAACAGCTGTCGGGGGAAAACTTCATGCGGGTGATGCAAGTCAACGTCAACGCCATGTTCATGCTGACCAGCACCCTGCTGCCCCTGCTCAAGCTGTCCCAGGATGCCTCGGTGGTCTTCACCTCCAGCAGTGTCGGGCGCAAGGGACGGGCCTATTGGGGCGCTTACGGCGTGTCCAAGTTCGCCACCGAGGGCCTGATGCAAACCCTGGCCGATGAGCTGGATACCGTGGCCCCGGTTCGCGCCAACAGCATCAACCCCGGCGCCACCCGCACCAGCATGCGGGCCCAGGCCTATCCTGGGGAAAACCCGAGCAACAACCCGACCCCGGAAGAGATCATGCCGGTCTACCTGTACCTGATGGGCCCGGACAGCGCCGGGATCAACGGCCAGGCTTTCGACGCGCAGTAACCCCCTCCGTTCGTCGCGCCAGAATACTGGCGCGATGCCTCCACCCCTCCCGGTTCTCGGGGAATCTGAAGCCAAACAAGTGTCACTTGAGGCGACATACCGCCTCAACGAATCGCCAACCATTTGAATTGAAAAGGTTTTTATTCAGATGAACCGAATGGCACGAGTTTCGCTCTAAGAACACTCAACACACAGTGCATCAACACTGTGGCGACCGGCTTGCGCCAAGGGCTTTATGGCCAATGGCGAGCGGCATAAAATGCGCGCATTGTCCTACGGGACTGAAGGAACAGTATGACGCGCAGCTCCGAGCCGCTCTCACCCAGGCAGTAACAGCGTACACAGTGCTCAGGGGGCTCAAGCTCAGATGAAAACACCTACCCAGACCAACGCAATTGACTTCGATAGCGCCAAATTGCAACGCCTGGGCTTTGGCCAACAGACGCCGCCGGTCAAGCACCCCATCAGCCTCGGACAATTGCGCCAGCAACTGAGCCTGCAACTGCAGACCAGCCTTGAGCCGCAACGCATCCTCGGCCTGTTCTTTCGCGAAGCGCAACGACTGGTCCCCCTTGACGCCCTGCGCTATGAGCACGCCCCCAGCGATCTGCGCCTGGAGTTCGGCCAGCGCGGGCACCACTCCATCAGCTACAGCCTGAGTCATGAAGGCGAACCCATGGGCGAGCTGGTGTTCCGGCGCAACCAGCGCTTCAGCGATAGCGAACAGGGCAGCCTGGAGTCGTTGCTTTCGACCCTGCTATACCCCATGCGCAACGCCCTGCTGTATCGCGCCGCAACCCGCAGTGCACTGCGCGATCCGCTGACCGACACCGGCAACCGCATCGCCATGGACCAGACCCTGCAACGGGAAATCGAAATGGCTCGTCGCCACCAGCTACCACTGTCATTACTGATGCTGGATATCGATCACTTCAAGCGGATCAACGACAGCTACGGCCACAGCACCGGCGACGAAGTGCTCAAAGCCGTGGCGGCCTCGATCAAGGCGCAGTTGCGCAATGTGGACATGGTGTTTCGCTTTGGCGGGGAGGAGTTCCTGATCCTGCTTTCCAACACCGGGCGCGAGGCCGCGGCCATGGTGGGGGAACGGCTGCGACATGCCGCGCAAGCGCAGGAGTATCGGGCCGATGAGCGTTCAATCGAACTGACGGTGAGTCTGGGATGCTCGACTCTGCTGCCGGGAGAGTCCGCCGAGAGCCTGTTGCGTCGCGCTGACAGCGCGCTGTACGTGGCCAAGCGCGAAGGTCGCAATCGCCTGGCGATGGCCGGCTAGACGCCAGGCCACACCTTACGGGCAGTTGCGGGCAACGCCATCGTCACAAGCGCCCAACGCCTGCGACCATCGACCTGCCCGCGCGCCCTTGCCTTACCCTTCAACCAGCGCGAGACGCTCGCGGGTTACCGTGGCCTTTTCCTGCTGCATGCAACGTTCCAGAAACAGGAACATGTAGTCATAGCTCTTGCAGATTGCCTGCCGCAGCTCGGCTTGCAGAGCCTTGCTCGGATTCAGGCCCGCCAGGGTGACAATGATCTCCAACGCTTCCCAGGGATGAGCATCATCGTACTGGGCATGCATCTTCAACCACTTCATGGCGCGCTTGCGCTCCTCTTCAGGGAACGCGGCAGCATAGACACCGCTGGAGCAAACCAGGGCCGACCATTCGCCCGTCGCGCCTTCGATGGCGTAGTTGGTGGCCGCGATAGCCACGATCAGCGAATCCGCCGAGCTGGTGTGCCAGCACCAGTGACTCAGGGCGTGCAGCTCAGGTGGCACTTGCTGGGCCTGCAAGTCCTCCAGGGTCACCCCGTGGGCCCGACTCCAGTGCACCCAGTAATCGGCATGGTTGAGTTCGACACGAATGTTGCGCATCAGCCAGCGGCGCGCCATGTCCTCGCCGGGGTGGCGGGCAAAACGGGTCTTGGTCAGGTTCTGCGCCATGTACAGGGCAAACTGCTCAACCACCGGCCAGCCGCCGATCAGGTACTGGCGCATGATTTTGGCGCTGAGCTTGTTGTCGCGCATGCGCTGGTACAGCTCATGCTCCACCACACGGCGCTTACTCTCGCTGCAGTCCTGGATCAATTGCTGGGTCCAGGCGGGGTAGCTGGCAGCTTCCATGAGCGGGCCGGTTCGGTTGAATGTATCGATCACTGTCGGACTCCTTTTGATTGTGATGTGCGGACCCAAAAGAGGTTTCAACGGAAGGTGCCGGGCGCCTTGAACAACAGGGGCTGTGGTCGCACGGGCCGACACTGCAGGCTGTCACAGGTAAACAATTGCGGGCGTTCAACAATGTAGCCTTGAGCATAATCCACGCCGATCTCAAGCAAGGCCTGCTCTATCTGCGGCGTTTCGACAAACTCGGCAATCGTGCGCTTACCCATGACATGACCGATGTGGTTGATCACTTCGACCATGGCGCGGTTAATCGGGTCGTCCAGCATATCCTTTACGAAACTTCCATCGATCTTGAGGAAGTCTACAGGCAAATGTTTGAGATAAGCGAACGACGACATTCCCGCACAAAAGTCGTCCAGCGAAAAATGACAGCCCAAGCCCTTGAGTTCATTTATAAAACGGATCGCGCTGCCCAAATTGGCAATCGCACTGGTTTCGGTTATTTCAAAGCAGATCATCTGCGGCGGTACGCCATAGACGATGAACTGCTCCCTCAGGAAGTCGAGAAACTCGTCGTCGCCAATGGTGATCCCCGACAGGTTGATCGCGCACATGGCCATGGGCCCTTCACGCCCCTCGGCGATGCACTGGGCAATGACCTTGAATACGTTCTGCACCACCCAGCGATCCAGAGAGGTCATCAGGCCGTAGCGCTCCGCCGCCGGGATAAAGCTGTCCGGCAGGATCATCCGGCCGGCCTCGTCGTGCAGGCGCAGGAGAATCTCGACATGGCCACCTTCACGCTCGGTATGACCCAGGGCCGTGATCTCCTGGGAATAGAGACAGAAGCGATTCTCCTCAAGAGCCATATGCAGGCGCTGGACCCAGGCCATTTCGCCGAATCGCAGGGAAAGCTCGGAATCGTCGGCGTGGTAGACCTGAACCCGGTTGCGCCCTTTTTCCTTGGCCATGTAGCAAGCCATGTCCGCCGCCCGCAATGACGCCTCCAGGGTGGTCGGGGTCTGGGCGATATGCACCAGGCCGATACTCACCGTGGTGACGAACGGCCGGCCCTTCCAGACAAAGTGCAGGTTCTGCACGGTCTGACGCAGCCCCTCGGCAATCTTTTCCGCGGCCTCCGGCGAGCAGTTTTCCAGGAGAATCCCGAACTCGTCGCCCCCCAACCGCGCCAGGGTGTCACCTTCCCGCAGACCCGACTGCAACAGCGCACAAATATGCCGCAGCAACTCGTCTCCGGCGGCATGCCCACAGGTGTCGTTGACCAGCTTGAACTGATCCAGGTCCAGGAACATCAATGCGTGCCGGGCCGGCTGGCGGATCAGGTTGTGCAGGGCCTGCTCCAGACGGAACTCGAACTCGCGGCGATTGGCCAGCCCGGTCAGCGCGTCGTGGGTCGCCTGCCAGGACAGATTGGCGATGTACTGCCGCTCCTGAGTCATGTCATGCAGCACCAGCACCGTGCCACTGACCTTGCCGGCATTACGGATTGGCGCGCCCACCAGGGTCACCGAAACCGTGCTGCCATCCAGGCGCTGGATCAGCTTGGAATGTTCGCTGCCACCACTGAGCTGGCCACTGAGAATGTGCTCGATCAGGGTGAACCCATCGGTCTGGGCATTCTCGTCCAGCAGATTGAACAGGGCAGCCAGGGGCAACCCCACCGCCTGCTCAGCCTTCCAGCGGGTCAACTCTTCCGCGGCCGGGTTCATATAGGCAATGGCACCCTCGACATCCGTGGTGATCACCCCGTCGCCAATGGACTGCAAGGTAATCTGCGCGCGCTCTTTCTCCAGCTGCAAGGCGTCGGCAAAGGCATGGCGCTGGGCCAACAGCATGTGGGTGCGCAGCAGCGCCAGGGCAATCAGGACCAGCGCCGTGGCCAGGTTGGTCACCAGCAACAGGCGCAGAATCACCCGCGAGCCCTCTCCCAGAGCGTCGCTGAAGGCCTTGGCCGCCGGTGTGACCCCATCGTTGATGGCAAAGATCTGACTCTTCCAACGTTGCACATCGGCTTCGCTGGCGTTGTTGCTGCCGATCCCCCGGTGCATCTCGCGGGCCACCGTATCGAGCTGCAGCAGGTAGCCGTCGCCCACGGTCCACAAATCGATGGCCTTTTCCAGGTAACTGAAATGGCGGAAGTTGAGGTACAGCCAGATCAGACTGGGGACGTCATCCGGGTGATTGCCGCCCTTGAGAATCCCCAGCCGCGCTGCCTCGAGATCCGGCGGCTGGCGATCCAGAGCCACCCGCAGCTCATGCCCGCCCTGAGGCACGGCTATGGCGTTCTGGTATTTGAGAAAGGTGCCTTCGTCGCGGCTGTCGGCGTACAGATTGAGGTAGTAGATGGCGTCCTTCTGGCCTTTGGACCACAGGCTTTCGCCGGCCACATAACCACGCACTGCCGACAGGACATAGAGGCTGAGGCCGCCCAACAAGGCTTGGAATAACACCACGGCGATAAAGGGCCAGACGATGCCCAACAACCGCGGCGTTGCGAAAGTCCGCTTTTGCTTCATGAGGGTCCTTGCTCGCGCACTGCCAAATGAACACCCAGTAGTCTCGTCCCAGCCTGCACAGATTAGGCTAATTTCCTCAGACCCGACGCAAGGCGAACGGATCTGCCCAGCAGGAGGAAACGGCCGCTGCCTCAGGCTGAAACGGTTATTCCACCAGGAAATTCAAGCACTAAGCACAGAAAGCCGGATAAAACTCAAGACTATCGAACCTGCTGCAGATGCCCGTAAAGCTTGGCATAAAGGCCACCATCGGCAATAAGCTGCTGATGGTCGCCATCTTCGGCAATCTGCCCGCCATCGAACACTAAAACCCGGTCGGCCTGTTTTACCGCCGACAGGCGATGAGCAATGATCAGCGTAGTCCGCCCACGCAGAAAACGCGTCAAGGCTTGATGCAGGTTGTACTCGGTGGCGGCATCCAGGGCAGAGGTGGCTTCGTCGAGGATCACCACCTTGGGCTCGGCCAGGACCATCCGCGCAATGGCCAGGCGCTGACGCTGGCCACCGGACAAGCGCACGCCGGAACGCCCGACCACGCTGTCCAGTCCCTGCGGCAAGGCCCTGACGGTGCTGTCCAACTGGGCGATTTCCAGCGCCTGCCAGCAGGCGTTGTCATTGCGCTCGCGGCCCATGGTCAGGTTGGCGCGAATGGTGTCGTTGAACAGCGCAGGATGCTGCAACACCACGGCAACGTTATCGCGCACCGTTTCCAGGCCGATGTCCTGCTGGGTCGCACCACCAAAACGGATCACTCCGGTCTGCGGCGTGTACAACCCCAGCAACAGCTGCACCAGGGTGCTCTTGCCACCGCCACTGGCGCCGACAATGGCCACCTTTTCGCCAGGCGCAATGGACAAGTTCAGGTTGTCCAGCACCCGTTCGTCGCCGTAGCCAAAGCTCAGGCCGCGGACCTCGATGCCAACGGTTTCGCAGCCCAGGAACGGATCCGCACCACCGCTGTACTGCGGCTCGTCGGCCCGCGCCAACAACTCGTTGATCCGGGTCAGGGCGCCACCGGCGGCGTAATAGGCGTATTGCAGGTTCAGCAGTTGCTCCACCGGGCCGATCATGAACCACAGGTAGCTGAACACCGCCAGCATCTGGCCGATGGACAGGTCGGAGAACAGCACCGTGAGCATCGCTGCGGCGCGGAAGATATCGATGCCGAACTGAAACAGCAGACCGCTGGCCCGGCCAGACGCATCGCTCTTCCACTGCGAGGCCACGGCATAATCGCGCACCTCTTCGGCACGCCGCCCCAAGCGGCCGAGAAAGTAGCCCTGTCGGTTGCCGGCTCGAATTTCCTGAATCGCCTCCAGCGTCTCGGTCAGAGCCTGGGTGAAGCGCGAGGTGCTGTCGTTTTCCAGCTTCTTCAGGTGCTTGACCCGCTTGCCCAACTGCACCGTGGCAAAGATCACCAGCGGGTTGAACAGCAGTATCAGCAGCGCCAGCTTCCAGTGCATCCACATCAGGATGCCGGCCGTGCCCACCAGGGTCAGCATGGCCACCAGGAAACGGCTCAGGGTCTCCCCGACGAACTTGTCCACGGTGTCCAAGTCGGTGACCAGGTGGGTGGTGACCGTGCCGCCGCCCAGGCTTTCGTATTCCCCCAGGGAAATACGCTTGAGCCGCTCGATCAGGCGCACGCGGATGCGGTAGACGATGTCCTTGGCCAGACCAGCGAACAGCCGCGCCTGGACCACGTTGAACACCAGGGCGGAGCAACGCAGGATCAGGGTCGCCAGCAGCATCAGGCCGATATAGCCCGCCGCGCTCTGCCAGCCCTGAGGCAGGAACCGGTTCATGAACTGCAGCGCAGCATCGCCATGCCCCAACAGCACCTCGTCCACCAGCAATGGCAGCAACAGCGGGATCGGCACGCTGCACAGCGTGGCCAGCACGGCCACGCCATTGGCGATCCACAGCGATTTCCGGTGGTGCAAGGCCAGACGACGGATTTCACCCCAGCTCAGACGATCGACGATTTTGCCGGGTACGCTGGATTCGACCGGCTCAGGCACAGGCGGCGCGCTCCAGCCAGCGGCCGAGCAACGGCGACAACTCGCTCAGCGGCTGATAACCATTGGTCAGCAGCGCCAACTGGCCGTTGCGCTCCGCCAGCAAGGTGGGAAATCCAGCGATCCCCAGGTCCTGGACCCAGGTGAAGTCCGCCGCCGTGGCCGCGTGCTGCTCGGCCCGGTCGAATGCTTCGGCGAATTCGATCCGCGGCACCCCGGCCTGCTCCGCCAGCTCGACCAGCACGCTGGCCAGGGTGACATCACGGCCTTCGACATAGAACGCCCGCTGGATCAGCCCCAGTAGTTTCCAGGCACAGTCCGGGGCCAGGCTCCGGGCGGTGACGATCGCCCGACAAGCCGGTTCAGTGTCATAGACAAAGCCATCGGGCAAGGCGCCCGCGAAGGTGAACGGCTGCCCCGTAGCCTGCTGCACCGCCTGCCAGTGCTCAAGAATATAGCGCCGAGTGTTGGGCTCCAGCGCCGAGCCGCTGCCGGTGCGCAAGCCGCCCACCACCAGATGCAGCTCGACGCCGGCGGCCTGGGCCTGCTCTGCCAGGGCCTGGGCCACGGGCGCAAAACCCCAGCACCATGAACACATCGGGTCCATCACATAGAGCAGGCGGGCAGACATGGCTCAAGCCTCGGAGGAAGATTGCTTGTAGTTGTAACCGATCGGGTGCGGCATGTTGCGCGCCTTGGCCAATTCGATCTGCTTCTGCCGGTCGATGGCGCTGCGGCGGGTCTTCTCGCTCAGTTTGTCCCAGCAATGCGGGCAACTGATACCGGGCACATAGTGCTCGGAAGCGCGATCCTCAACGCTCACCGGAGTGCGGCAGGCATGACATTGATCGTAGTCGCCTTCGCTCAGGTCGTGGCGAACGGTGACGCGGTTATCGAACACGAAGCAGTCGCCCTGCCATTTGCTCTCTTGCTGCGGCACCTCTTCGAGGTACTTGAGAATCCCGCCCTTGAGGTGGAACACCTCGTCGAAACCCTCGCTGAGCATGTAGCTCGACGCCTTCTCGCAGCGGATGCCGCCGGTGCAGAACATCGCCACCTTCTTGTGTTTGCTCGGGTCGAAGTTGGCTTTGATGTAGTCCGGAAACTCGCGGAAGCTGGTGGTCTTGGGGTCGATGGCGCCCTCGAAGGTGCCGATGGAGACTTCGTAGTCGTTACGGGTATCGATCAGCAGCACTTCCGGATCGCTGATCAGGGCGTTCCAGTCCCGGGGCTCGACATAGGTGCCGACTTTCTTGTTGGGGTCGACGCCGGGCACGCCCAGGGTGACGATCTCTTTCTTGAGCTTGACCTTGGTGCGGTAGAACGGCTGCTCGTCGCAATACGACTCTTTGTGATCGATATCGATCATGCGCGGATCGTTCTTCAGCCAGGCCAGCAGCCCATCGATGCCTTCGCGGCTGCCGGAAACCGTACCGTTGATGCCTTCTTCGGCGATCAGCAGGGTGCCCTTGATGCCGTTATCGAGCATGGCCTGCAGCAGGGGCTCGCGCAGGCTGACGTAATCTTCGAGGGTGACGAACTTGTACAGTGCCGCCACGACAATGGGTTGTGTCATGGGAAATCTCTCCAGGTGGCTACCCTCGTAAAGGGTGAACCGGATGCAAAAAAAAACGCGCCGACGTAAGCGGCGCGTTGCGGATTCTATCAAAAAAACCGCTATTAATGCTTGCTGCCCCCAGCGCAGGTCGGTGAAGCCGGAGCCACACCGATCTTCGACCACTCCTCGGGGGTGTAAGTGTGCAGCGCCAACGCATGGAACTGGCCCATCAGCTCACCCAGGGTGGCGTAGACCTTCTGGTGGCGCTTGACGCTGTTGAGGCCGGCGAACTGCTCGCTGACCAGTACCGCCTTGAAGTGGGTTTCCAGGCCACGGCTGTGCATGTGGCTTTCATCCAGCACTTGCAGGTGCTCGGGCTGCAATGCCCCGAGCGCCGCTTCGATACGTTGTTGCATGGTCATTGCGGGCTCCGCTTACTTCTTCTTCGCCGGTGCAGCCTTGGGCTCGAGCTCGGCGGTCATGTCGGCCAGCAGCTTGTTCACTACCGGCACCGCGCTTTCCAGCTTGGCCTGGGTCATCTGCGCCGATTGCTGGGTCAGCTGGGGCATTTTTTCCAGGACTTTCTTGCCCAGTGGCGACTGGTAGAACGCTACCAGGTCCTTGAGCTCGGACTCGCTGAAGTTGCTGGTGTAGAGCTTGACCATGTCCGGTTTCAGCTTGTTCCAGCCAATGGCCTGGTCCAGGGCGGCGTTGGCCTTGGCCTGGTAGGTTTCCAGCAGGGCACGTTTGGATTCGGGGGCTTTGGTCTGTTCAAAACGCTGGGCGAACATTTGCTGGACTTGCATGTACACCGGCGTACCGAGCTTGTCCGCATGGGCCAGGGTCAGGAAGGCCTCGGCACTGGCGTTGTGGCTGGCGGTATCGGCAAGAACCTGGCCGCTGGCACACACCAGAACAACCGCGGTACAGATGGCACGAAAACGGGTCATCGAGTTTCCTTTATCTAGCAGGCGAGGTAGAACCCCAAGGGCGCCCATTCTGCGCCTATTAATCCGCGTCCCTCAACCCCACCCCCTGGCGCCCCCTGGTTTTGCCCGTGCGGCGGGCGGAAAACCCCTTCCACGGAACCCGAGCCGCAGATCAGGGCCTAAACTGGCCAGTCAGACTTGGAGGAATGTCACGATGAATCGAATCGAAACCGACAGCCTGGGCCAGGTTGAAGTCCCGGAACAAGCCTATTGGGGCGCGCAGACCCAGCGCTCGCTGATCAACTTCGCCATCGGCAACGAGCGCATGCCTCTAGCGGTGCTGCATGCCCTGGCCCTGATCAAGAAAGCCGCCGCCCGGGTCAACGATCGCAATGGCGATATCCCCGCCGACATCGCCCGGCTGATCGAACAGGCCGCCGACGAAGTGCTGGCCGGAGAACATGACGATCAGTTCCCCCTGGTGGTGTGGCAGACCGGCAGCGGCACCCAGAGCAACATGAACGTCAACGAGGTACTGGCCGGCCGGGCCAACGAACTGGCGGGCAATCCCCGGGGCGGCAAGTCGCCGGTGCACCCCAACGATCACGTCAACCGCTCGCAAAGCTCCAACGACTGCTTCCCCACCGCCATGCACATCGCGGCGGCCCAGGCCGTGCAGTCCCAACTGCTGCCGGCGATCACCGAGCTGTCCGGCGGCCTGGCCGAACTGTCGGCCCGGCACATGAAGCTGGTGAAGACCGGACGCACCCACATGATGGATGCCACGCCCATTACCTTTGGTCAGGAAATCTCCGCCTTCATCGCTCAACTGGGCTACGCCGAGCGGGCCATCCGCAGCGCCTTGCCTGCAGTATGCGAGCTGGCCCAGGGCGGCACCGCCGTGGGCACCGGACTGAACTCGCCCCATGGCTTCGGTGAAGCCATCGCCGCCGAACTGGCCGCGTTGTCCGGCCTGCCCTTCGTCACCGCCCCCAACAAGTTCGCGGCGCTGGCCGGCCACGAGCCGCTGACCACCCTGTCCGGCGCGCTGAAAACCCTCGCCGTGTGCCTGATGAAAATCGCCAACGACCTGCGCCTGCTGGGCTCCGGTCCGCGGGCGGGACTGGCCGAAGTCAAGCTGCCGGCCAACGAGCCGGGCAGCTCGATCATGCCCGGCAAGGTCAACCCGACCCAATGCGAAGCCCTGTCGATGCTGGCCTGCCAGGTCATGGGCAACGACGTGGCAATCGGCTTTGCCGCCAGCCAGGGCCATCTGCAGCTGAACGTGTTCAAGCCGGTGATCATCCACAACCTGTTGCAATCGATCCGCCTGCTGGCCGATGGCTGCAGCAACTTCCAGCGGCACTGCATCGCCGGGCTGGAGCCCGATCCCCTGCAGATGGCCACGCACCTGGAACGCGGGTTGATGCTGGTGACCGCACTCAACACCCACATCGGCTACGACAAGGCCGCCGAGATCGCCAAGAAGGCCTATGCCGAGAACCTGACCCTGCGCGAAGCGGCGCTGGAACTCGGATACCTGACCGACGAGCAGTTCGATGCCTGGGTGCGCCCGGAAAACATGCTGGAGGCCGGGAAACAGGGCTAGCGCGGCGTCTTTATTCGCGGGCAAGCCAGCTCCTGCCGCCACACCTCTGTAGGAGCTGGCTTGCCAGCGAAGTTCACCCCGCAGCAACCCGCTGGCGCCGGGCGCGCAACCCCGCCATCAGCGACGGCCCCAACGCCGTCAAGGCCGAGCCCAGTACCACCAGCAACGCCCCGCCATAACCCAGGCCATTGATCTGTTCGGCGTGCACGTACTCCGGCCAGACCCAGGCCGCCCAGGCCACCGCGGCAAAGGTCACCAGCGGCGTGATCGCCAGGGTCGCACTGACCCGCGACGCCTCCCAATGGGCCAGGGCTTCGGCAAAGGCGCCATAGGCAATCAGGGTGTTCAGGCAACAGGCCAGCAACAGCCAGCCCTGCAACGGACTCAGCTCCAGGGCCTCCAGGGGATGCACCCACGGAGTGAGCAACAGTGCACAGAACAGGTAGATCACCATCATCACCTGCAATGAATTCCACACGCTCAACAACTGCTTCTGGCCCAAGGCATAAAAGGTCCAGACCGCCGAAGCCGCGAGAATGGTCAGAACTCCAGCGGTGTAGTCACTCAGGGAGGTCAGCAGCTCGGTCAGGCGCTGATTGAAGAACAGCCCGAAACCGAGCAGCAGCACCAGCAGGCCCAGGCCCTGCCCGAGGCTGAAGCGCTCCTTGAACACGAAGACGCTGGCGATCAGCAGCAGGATCGGCCCCATCTGCACCACCAGTTGCGCGGTGCCCGGGCTCAGCAGGTTCAGGCCCATCAGGTACAGCACGTAATTGCCCACCAGCCCCAAGACCGAGATCGGCACCAGCCATGCCCCTTTCGGGCCGAGCGCGCGCCAGCGCGGCAAGCGCCCCACCGCCGCCAGATAGAAAAACAGGCAGCCGCCGGACACCAGCAGGCGAAACCAGGTCACGGTCACCGGGTCCATCACCAGCAGCACTTGCTTGAGCTTGATGGGCAGGATGCCCCACAACAGCGCGGTCAATAAGGCGAGGAACAAGCCATAGACCCAACGACCGGACGAGACGTGCATGCGAACCCCACAAAGCCTGACGAGCAAGGTGCGCATTCTAGGCCCGGGCCAGGGGCCGACACAGAGACAGTTGCCAGCAAAGCGCAAACAAGATTGTGCAGGTCGTAAAAAACCCAAGCCGTCTCCCGCAGGAGCCGGCTTGCCGGCCAAACCCGAAACCTAGCGCACGGCCTCGAACAGTCCCGTTGCCCCCATGCCACCGCCCACGCACATGGTGACAATGCCGTACCTCAGGTTGCGCCGCTGCAACTCACGCACCAGATGCCCGACCTGGCGCGAACCGGTCATGCCGAACGGGTGGCCGATGGAGATCGAGCCACCGTTGACGTTGTATTTGGCGTTATCGATCTCCAGCCGGTCACGGGCATACAGGCACTGGGAGGCGAACGCCTCGTTGAGTTCCCACAGATCGATATCGTTGATGCTCAGGCCCTTGGCCTTGAGCAGCTTGGGCACCGAGAACACCGGGCCGATGCCCATCTCGTCGGGCTCGCAGCCAGCCACGGTAAAGCCACGGAAGAACGCCTTGGGCTTGAGCCCCAGGGCCAGGGCCCGTTCCAGACTCATCACCAGGGTCATGGAGGCGCCATCGGAGAGCTGCGAGGAGTTGCCCGCCGTCACCGAACCGTCCTCGGCAAACACCGGCTTCAAGGCCGCGAGGTTCTCCAGGGTGGTGTCGGGGCGGTTGCAATCGTCGCGATCCACCACGCCGTCGAGGATCTGCACCTGCCCGGTGTTCTTGTCCTCGACCTTGTACTTGACCGTCATCGGCACGATTTCGTCGCGAAACAGACCGGCGGCCTGGGCCTGGGCGGTACGCTGCTGGCTTTGCAGGGAGTACAGGTCCTGGGCTTCGCGGCTGACGTTGTAGCGCCGGGCCACCACTTCGGCGGTCTGGCCCATGGGGAAGTAGATGCCCGGCACCTGCTCCTTGAGCAACGGGTTGATCAGGTTGTCGGTGTTGACGCTCTTCATGGTCAGGCTGATGGATTCGACACCGCCGGCGACGATGATGTCGCTGCAGCCGGAGGCGATCTGGTTGGCGGCGATGGCGATCGCCTGCAGGCCCGAGGAGCAGAAACGGTTGAGGGTCATGCCCGCCGTGCCGGTGCCCAGGGCCGAGAGCACTGCGACGTTGCGGCCGATGTTGAAACCCTGGGCCCCTTCGTTGGAGCCGGCGCCGACGATGCAGTCCTCGACGCTGGCCGGGTCGATGCCGTTGCGGGCGAGCAGCGCATTGACGCAGTGAGCGGCCATGTCATCCGGACGGGTCTGGTTGAACTTGCCGCGAAAGGACTTGGCCAGGCCAGTCCGTACGCTGTCGACGATCACCACTTCACGCATGACGCACCTCATTGTTGTTGGCGGCAGGAAAGAGCCTCGAGCATAGAGGCCCCTCGCCCACCACCGCGACAATCATTCACTGGGCGTATGCGCGACCATCGGTCTACTTCTTGTCCTTCTTGTCTTTCTTGTCGTGCTTGTCGGAACGCTCGAAGGCGGCCTCCAGGGCCAGATTGATGGTGCGCAGGACCTTGACCCGGGCCCAGCGCTTGTCGTTGGCCTCCACCAGGGTCCAGGGCGCCACTTCGGTGCTGGTACGGTCGACCATGTCGCCGACGGCGATGCGGTAGTCGCCCCACTTGTCGCGGTTGCGCCAGTCGTCCTCGGTGATCTTGAAACGCTTGAAGGGAATCGCCTCCCGCGCCTGGAAACGCTCCAGCTGGGTGTCCTTGTCGATCGCCAGCCAGAACTTCACCACGATCACCCGGGCATCGGCCAACTGCTCCTCGAAGTCGTTGATCTCGCTGTAGGCCCGCAGCCAGTCCGCCGGCTGGCAGAACCCCTCGACCCGCTCCACCAGCACCCGGCCATACCAGGAGCGGTCGAAGATGGTGAACTTGCCGCGCGCCGGAATATGCCGCCAGAAACGCCAGAGATACGGCTGCGCCCGTTCATCTTCGGTGGGCGCGGCAATCGGCACGATGCTGTATTGGCGCGGGTCCAGGGCCGCCGCGACCCGCCGAATGGCGCCGCCCTTGCCCGCCGCATCATTGCCCTCGAAGACCGCCACCAGAGCGTGCTTGCGCATGCGCTTGTCCCGCAGCAGACCGGCCAGGCGCGCCTGCTCGGTAATCAACTGTTCCTCGTAGTCGTCCTTGTCCAAGTGCTGGGTCATGTCCAGACTGTCCAGCAGACTCAGCTCATCCACCGCCGTCGGCAGCGGTGCGGCGTTGACCTGGGTCGGCTTCAGCGGCTGACGGTTCAAGGCATTCTGCAACCCCTCCAGCAGGATCCGGCCCACGGTGAGGCTGCGGTAATGCGGATCGACGCCCTCGATCACATGCCAGGGCGCGTAGTCGCGACTGGTGCGGCGCAACACCCGCTCGCCGTACTTGACGAACTTGTCGTAGGTTTGTGACTGCTGCCAGTCCAGCGGGCTGATGCGCCAGCTGTGCAGCGGGTCATCCTGCAACGACTTGAGGCGGTCCTTCATCTGTTTCTTGGACAGGTGAAACCAGAACTTGAAGATCAGCGCGCCTTCATCACAGAGCATCTTTTCCAGGCGTTCGGCGCCATTGATCGCCTGATCCAGGCGCGGATCCTTGATCTCGCCATGCACCCGGCCCTGGAGCATCTGGCTGTACCAGTTGCCGAAGAACACCCCCATGCGGCCCTTGGCCGGAAGCATCCGCCAGTAGCGCCAGGCCGGCGGTCGCGACAGTTCCTCGTCGGTCTGCTGGTCGAAAGTCCGCACCTCGATCAAGCGTGGGTCCATCCATTCACTGAGCAGCTTGACCGTCTCGCCCTTGCCCGCGCCCTCGATCCCGTTGATCAGCACGATCACCGGAAAGCTCGCCTTCTGGCGCAGCTCGAACTGGGCTTCAAGCAAGGCTTCACGCAAGGCAGGCACTTCGGCGTCGTAGGTTTCTTTGTCGATGGCGTGACCGATTTCAGCGGATTCGAACATGGGTGGCTCCCTTCCAAGAATTGTCCAAGACTAGCGGATCGACCTTGGCCAGGGAAAACAAATCCCCGAACCGGCGGCGGCTTGCCATGGATCAGGCGCTGCCTGCGCGATCGGCTAGAATGGCCGCCTTGCGCAACATGAGCCGAACATGACACCTGAACTGCCCCACGCCCAGCTCGACTGGGACGACCAAGGACGCCCGCGCTCGCGGGTCTTCGACGACGTGTATTTCTCCAGCGACTCGGGCCTGGATGAAACCCGCCATGTATTCATCGAACAGAACCGCCTGCGCGAACGCTTTGCCGCACTGTCGGCGGGCGAAAAATTTGTCATCGGTGAAACCGGCTTCGGCACCGGGCTGAATTTTCTCTGCGCCTGGCAGTTGTTCCAGGAGCAGGCGCCGGCCACTGCCCGGCTGCATTTCGTCAGCGTGGAAAAGTACCCCCTGAGCCCGGCCGATCTGCAACGGGCCCTGGCCCTGTGGCCGGAACTGGCGGACCTGAGCCAGCAGCTGCTCAAGCACTACGTCGCCGTGCACGGCGGTTTCCAGCGCATCGTGCTGGACGACGGCCGGGTCACCCTGACCCTGCTGATCGGCGACGCCCTGGAGCAACTGCCGCAACTGGACGCGCAGATCGACGCCTGGTTTCTCGACGGTTTCGCCCCGGCGAAAAACCCCGACATGTGGACCCCGCAACTGTTCGCCGAACTGGCGCGCCTGGCCGCGCCGGGCTCTACCCTCAGCACCTTCACCAGCACCGGCTGGGTACGCCGCCTGTTGAACGCGGCGGGCTTCAAGATGAAGCGCACCCCGGGCATCGGTCGCAAATGGGAAGTACTGCGCGGCGAATTCCTCGGCTGGCCGGAGGATACGCCGCCGCCAGCCCGGGCCAAGCCTTGGTTCGCCCGCCCGCCGGCCCAGGCCAAAACCGCCCTGGTGATCGGCGGTGGGCTGGCCGGTTGCGCCAGTGCCGCCAGCCTCGCTGCCCGCGGTTGGCAGGTGCAGTTACTGGAGCGCCATGAGCAACTGGCCCAGGAAGCCTCGGGCAATCCGCAAGGGGTGCTCTACCTCAAGCTTTCAGCCCACGGCACGGCGCTGTCGCAAATGATCCTCAGCGGTTTCGGCTACACCCGGCGCCAGCTGGAACACCTGCAACGCGGCCAGGACTGGGACGCCTGCGGGGTGCTGCAACTGGCGTTCAATCCCAAGGAAGCCGAGCGTCAGGCGCAGTTGGCCGCGGCCTTCCCCGCCGACCTGCTGCGGCAGCTGGATCAGCCAGAGGCCCAGGCCCTGGCCGGCATCGGCCTGGACCACGGCGGCCTGTTCTATCCCGAAGGCGGCTGGGTGCATCCGCCAGCCCTGTGCCAGTGGCAGGCCGGGCATCCGCAGATCCAGGTCCTGGCGCACCGGGAGGTGCTGGAGTTGCGCCGGGGCGATCAGCAATGGCAAGCCTGGGACGGCGAACGGATGCTGGCCAGCGCGGCGGTGGTGATCCTTGCCGGGGCCGCAGAGATCAAACGCTTCCCGGCCAGCGCCGAATTGCCCCTCAAGCGCATTCGCGGGCAAATCACCCGCCTGCCGCAGACCGCGCAAAGCCAGAGCCTGGCCACCGTGGTCTGCGCCGAGGGCTACGTCGCGCCGCCGCGCCTGGGCGAGCACACCCTGGGCGCCAGCTTCGACTTCAACAGCCAGGACCTGACCCCAACCGCTGAGGAACATGCCGGCAACCTGGACATGCTGCGGGAAATCTCCAGCGACCTGCTGCAACGCCTGAACGCCGAGCAGTTACCCCTGGACAGCCTGCAAGGTCGTGCGGCCTTTCGCTGCACCAGCCCGGACTACCTGCCCATCGTCGGCCCCCTGGCGGACCCGGCAGCGTTCGCTGAAACCTACGCCGCCCTGGGCAAGGACGCGCGCCAGGTGCCGGACCTGCCCTGCCCCTGGCTACACGGCCTGTACATCAACAGCGGTCATGGTTCTCGCGGCTTGATCACCGCGCCGCTATCCGGCGAGCTGCTGGCCGCCTGGCTGGAAAACGAGCCATTGCCACTGCCCAGAAGCGTGGCCGAGGCCTGCCATCCCAATCGCTTTGCCCTGCGCCGCCTGATTCGCGGCCAGGCCTGAGGCAGAGCGGCGGCGCTGACTTTTCAGCGCCGCCAATAGCCGCTGGCCAGCACGAAGCGCTGCATCCAACCGTCCAGCCCCACCCAACCGCTTATAACCGATCGATCTAAAACTCCCGAGTTATGCACAGGTCAGTTTCCAGGTAGCCGCCCTTTTGGCGACTGCGGATTGACTCTCCCCAACGGAAAAACCGGTAAGGACTTATGTGCGGATTAGCTGGCGAATTACGCTTTGATCATCAACCTGCCGACCTGGCAGCGGTTGAACGAATCACTCATCACCTGGCCCCCCGTGGCCCCGACGCCTGGGGTTTTCACAGCCAGGGCCCGATTGCCCTGGGCCATCGACGGCTGAAAATCATGGACCTGTCGGATGGCTCGGCGCAGCCCATGATCGACAACCAACTGGGGCTGTCCCTGGCCTTCAACGGCGCGATCTACAACTTCCCCGAATTGCGCGCCGAACTGGAAACCCAGGGCTACGCCTTCCATTCCGGCGGCGACACCGAAGTGCTGCTCAAGGGCTACCACGCCTGGGGCGCCGACCTGCTGCCCAAGCTCAACGGCATGTTCGCCTTCGCCATCTGGGAGCGTGATGCACAGCGCCTGTTCATCGCCCGCGACCGCCTCGGGGTCAAGCCTTTGTACCTGTCGCGCACAGGCCAGCGGCTGCGCTTCGCCTCGGCCCTGCCGGCCTTGCTCAAGGGCGGCGATATCAATCCGATCCTCGACCCGGTGGCGCTCAATCACTACCTGAACTTCCACGCCGTGGTGCCGGCGCCGCGCACCTTGCTGGCGGGCATCGAAAAACTGCCACCGGCCACCTGGATGCGCATCGAGGCCGACGGCCGCACCACACAACAGACCTGGTGGTCCCTGCCCTACGGCCCCCGTGCCGACGAAGCCCAGCTCACACTGGAAGACTGGACTGACCGAGTGCTCGACAGCACCCGCGAGGCGGTGGCCATCCGGCAACGGGCGGCGGTGGATGTCGGCGTGCTGCTGTCCGGCGGTGTCGATTCCAGCCTGCTGGTGGGCTTGCTGCGGGAGGCAGGGGTAGACGATCTCTCGACCTTCTCCATCGGTTTCCAGGATGCCGGCGGCGAACGCGGCGACGAGTTCCAGTACTCGGACCTGATTGCCCGCCACTACGGCACCCGGCATCACCAGTTGCGCATCGACGAGCGCGAGATCATCGAGCAGTTGCCGGCGGCGTTCCGCGCCATGAGCGAGCCGATGGTCAGCCACGATTGCATCGCCTTCTATTTGTTGTCCCGGGAAGTGGCCAAGCACTGCAAGGTGGTGCAAAGCGGCCAGGGCGCCGACGAACTGTTCGCCGGCTACCACTGGTACCCGCAGGTAGACGGCGCCAGCGACCCGTATGCCGCCTACCGCGCGGCCTTCTTCGATCGCAGCTACGACGACTACGCGGCCACCGTGCAGCCGCAATGGCTGACCGCCCACGACGCCGCCGGTGACTTCGTCCGCGAGCATTTCGCCCAGCCCGGCGCCGATGCGCCGGTGGACAAGGCCCTGCGCCTGGACAGCTCGGTGATGCTGGTGGATGACCCGGTCAAACGGGTGGACAACATGACCATGGCCTGGGGCCTGGAGGCGCGCACGCCGTTCCTCGACTACCGCCTGGTGGAGCTGTCGGCCCGGGTGCCGGCGCGTTTCAAGCTGCCGGACGGCGGCAAGCAGGTGCTCAAGGAAGCGGCGCGGCGGGTGATCCCCAGCGCGGTGATCGACCGCAAGAAAGGCTACTTCCCGGTGCCGGGCCTCAAGCACCTGCAGGGCGACACCCTGGACTGGGTGCGTGAACTGCTGCTGGACCCGAGCCAGGATCGCGGCCTGTTCAACCCGGCCATGCTTGATCGCCTGCTGACCGATCCCCAGGGCCAACTGACGCCCCTGCGCGGCTCCAAGCTGTGGCAACTGGCGGCCTTGAACCTGTGGCTCAGCGAACAAGGAATCTGACCGATGAAAGCGAATGCCACGGCTTACAGCCAACGCCTGCTGCGTGGCCAGGCGCCGTCCTATGAACGCCTGCAAGCGCGCTTCGCCGAGGACGGCAGCGAACCCGGCAACGTTCCCATTGCGCTGCACTGCGGCTGGGGCCGACTGCTGATCGGCCACACCTTTCCCGATCCCGGCAGCCTGGCCGCGGAGCTGCTCAACGAGCAGCCCGGTGAACGCGACATCGCTCTATATGTGGCCGCGCCGCAGCAGGTGCTGGGCCTGGAACCGGCGCAATTGTTCCTTGACCCTTCCGACACCCTGCGCCTGTGGTTCAGCGACTACCGCCAGGCCACCAGGGTGTTTCGCGGCTTCCGCATCCGTCGGGCGCAGAGCGAATCCGACTGGCAGGCCATCAATCAGCTGTACCAGGCCCGGGCCATGCTGCCCATCGATCCGCAGCTGCTGACTCCGCGCCATCAGGGCGGTCCGGTGTACTGGCTGGCCGAGGACGAAGACAGCGGCGCGGTGATCGGCAGCGTCATGGGCCTGAACCACCACAAGGCCTACCAGGACCCGGAGCACGGCAGCAGCCTCTGGTGCCTGGCGGTGGACCCCGATTGCAGCCGTCCGGGCGTCGGCGAAGTGCTGGTGCGGCACCTGATCGAACACTTCATGAGCCGCGGCCTGAGCTACCTCGACCTGTCGGTGCTGCACGACAATCGCCAGGCCAAGAATCTCTACGCCAAGCTGGGCTTTCGCACCCTGTCGACCTTCGCCATCAAGCGCAAGAACGGCATCAATCAGCCGCTGTTCCTCGGCCCCGGCCCCCAGGCGGACTTCAATCCTTATGCGCGGATCATCGTTGAGGAGGCCCATCGCCGTGGCATCGATGTGCAAGTGGACGACGCCGACGCCGGGCTGTTCACCCTGAGCCACGGCGGGCGCCGGGTGCGTTGCCGGGAATCCCTGAGCGACCTGACCAGCGCCATCAGCATGAGCCTGTGCCAGGACAAGAGCCTGACTCACAAGGTGCTCAAGGGCGTCGGCCTGCAATTGCCCGCCCAGCAATTGGCGGGCAACGCCGACGACAACCTGGCGTTTCTCGACGAGCACCAGCGGGTGGTGGTCAAGCCGCTGGACGGAGAACAGGGACAAGGCGTGGCCGTGGACCTGAGCACGATTGAAGAGGTGCAGCGCGCCATCGACCAGGCCCGCCGCTTTGACAGCCGAGTGTTGCTGGAAAGCTTCCACCAAGGGCTGGACCTGCGCATCCTGGTGATCGGCTTTGAAGTAGTGGCCGCGGCCATCCGCCGTCCCGCCGAGATCATCGGCGACGGTCGGCATTCCATTGGCGCCTTGATCGAGGCCCGCAGCCGCCGACGCCAGGCGGCCACCGGAGGGGAAAGCAAGATCCCCCTGGACGCGGAAACCCAGCGCACCCTGCATGCCGCCGGTTACGACTACAACAGCGTGCTGCCGGCCGGCGAACGGCTGTTCGTCCGGCGCACCGCCAACCTGCACACCGGCGGCACCCTGGAAGACGTCACCGGCCTTCTCCATCCGACCCTGGCCGACGCCGCCATCCGCGCGGCCCGGGCCCTGGACATTCCGGTGGTCGGCCTGGACCTGCTGGTGCCGGCAGCAGACCAGCCGGACTACGTGTTCATCGAAGCCAATGAACGCGCCGGGTTGGCCAACCACGAACCGCAGCCCACCGCCGAGCGTTTTATCGACCTGCTGTTTCCCCACAGCCAACCGGCGCCTTGATCCTTCGCCGGCCAGCCGGCTCCTGCCCCATTGGTAGGAGCTGGCTCGCCAGCGAAGGCGCCCCCCAGGCCCTCCATCCATGCCCTCATCGAAACCATCGATGGCCTTTTTTCATCAGGAGTTTCCATGACCCGCCCGATTCCCCAACCGGACCTCGCCTACCTGCAGAAAGTCCTCCTGGAAATGCTCGCCATTCCCAGCCCCACCGGCTTTACCGACACCATCGTGCGCTACGTCGCCGAACGCCTGGAAGAACTGGGCATCCCCTTCGAACTGACCCGGCGCGGCACCATCCGCGCCACCCTCAAGGGCCAGAAGAACAGCCCCGACCGGGCCGTCTCGGCGCACCTGGACACCATCGGCGCCAGCGTCCGTGCCGTGAAGGACAACGGCCGCCTGACCCTGGCCCCGGTGGGCTGCTGGTCCAGCCGCTTTGCCGAAGGCAGCCGGGTCAGCCTGTTCACCGACAACGGCGTACTGCGCGGCAGCGTGCTGCCGCTGATGGCCTCCGGCCACGCCTTCAACACCGCGGTGGACGAGTTGCCCATCAGTTGGGACCACATCGAACTGCGCCTGGACGCCTACTGCACCACCCGCGCCGACTGCGAATCCTTAGGCATAGGCGTGGGCGACTTTGTCGCCTTCGACCCGTTGCCGGAGTTCACCGAAAGCGGCCACATCAGCGCCCGGCACCTGGATGACAAGGCCGGCGTCGCCGCCTTGCTGGCGGCGCTCAAGGCCATTGTCGACAGCGGTGAAAGCTTGATGATCGACTGCCACCCGCTGTTCACCATCACCGAGGAAACCGGCAGTGGTGCGGCGGCGGCCCTGCCCTGGGATGTCAGTGAATTCGTCGGCATCGACATTGCTCCGGTCGCACCGGGCCAGCACTCCAGCGAGCATGCGGTGAGCGTGGCCATGCAGGACTCCGGCGGCCCTTACGACTATCACCTGTCCCGGCACCTGCTGCGTCTGGCCGCCGAGCACGAACTGCCGGTGCGCCGCGACCTGTTCCGCTACTACTTCAGCGACGCCCACTCGGCCGTCACCGCCGGCCATGACATCCGTACCGCCCTGCTGGCCTTTGGTTGCGACGCCACCCACGGCTACGAGCGCACCCATATCGACAGCCTGGCGGCACTCAGCCGCTTGCTCAGCGCCTATATCCTCAGCCCGCCGGTATTCGCCAGCGATGCACAGCCGGCCCAGGGCTCCCTGGACCGCTTCAGTCATCAACTGGAACACGACACGCAGATGGAGAGCGACACTCGGGTGCCTTCGGTGGACAGCCTGGTGGGCAACAGGTCCTGAACCGCGACCCGGGGTTTGTGCGCGCTACAACTGGCGGCACGCCCCCGGGCGCAGTAGCATCCGGGATTGTTTTTCGGAGGCCCCCCATGCTGATTCCCCACGAGCAACTTGAAGTCGACACCCTGACCCGTCTGATCGAAGACTTCGTCACCCGCGAGGGCACCGACAACGGCGACGAGACGCCTCTGGAAACCCGCGTGCTGCGGGTGCGTCAGGCCCTGAGCAAGGGCCAGGCGGTGATCGTTTTCGACCCCGACAGCGAGCAGTGCCAGTTGATGCTCAAGCACGATGTGCCCAAGGAATTGTTCGACTGATACCGGGACCGGCCCAAGCCCTTGGGCCGGGATGCTCAACCGTTGGAAAAGCGCGGGCCAAACAGAATCACACTGGCCCCGATCACACACAGTGCCAGCCCCAGCCAGTCCGAGCCCAGGGGCCGCACCCGCTCCACCACCGCCAGCCAGCCAATCGACGCAACGATGTAGATGCCACCGTAGGCGGCGTAGGCGCGCCCGGCGTAAGTGGCTTCGACTTTGGTCAGCAACAGGGCGAACAGGGTCAGGCTGATCAGGGCGGGAATCACCCACAAGGCGCTCTTGCCCTGGCGCAGCCACATCCAGAAGGCATAGCAGCCGGCGATTTCAAACAGCGCGGCGAGGAAGAACCACAGGTAATTGAGCATGCAAGGTCTCGTCAGGATTGCCAGGTGCCGGCAACCCTAACGAGGCCATGGCGGTGGAGCAAGCTCAGTGGGCGCCTTGTTTGGCCTTGGCGCGCATCTTGTCGGCCATCAGGGTCATTTCGTCGTACAGCGCCTGAGGGTTTTTCTGCTTCAGGGCCCAGGCCATGCGCCCTTGTTCGTGGGGCAGGATCATGAACTGGCCAGCATTGACCTGGGTGTGGATGTAATCGGCAATCTGGGCGGCGGTAATCGGCGAACTTTCCAGCAATTTGCCCACCTGGGCCTTCATCGCCGGGGTCGGACCACGGAAAGAGTCCAGCAGGTTGGTCTGGAAGAACGACGGACAGACCACGTGCACGCCGATTTCCTGCTGCGCCAGCTCGACCAGCAGGCTCTCGGACAGCGCCACCACTCCGGCCTTGGCCACGTTGTAGTTGCTCATGGCCGGGCCCTGCATCAAGGCGGCCATGGAGGCGATGTTGATGATCTTGCCCTTGCTCTGTTCCAGCAGCGGCAGAAAGGCCTTGCAGCCCTTGACCACGCCCATCAGGTTGATCGCGATCTGCCAGTCCCAATCCTCCAGGGACAGCTCGCTGAAGAACCCGCCGGACGCCACGCCAGCGTTGTTGACGATGATGTCGATGCCGCCGAACTTCACTTCGCAAGCCTGGGCGAAGGCAGTCAGCTGGCTGTAGTCACGCACATCGCAGCGCTGCACGAAGCCGTCGCCACCGGCGGCGCGTACCAGCTTCAGGGTTTCCTGCAGGCCCGCCTCGCTGACATCGGACAAGGCCAGCCGCCAGCCATCGCGGGCCCAGCGCAAAGCGATTTCGCGACCCAGGCCGGAGCCGGCGCCAGTGATCATCATGCGATTTTGCATAAGAGTTGCCTTGTTGTTCCGGGGAAGATGGGCCGCAGTGTAGCGAAGGCCCCTGCGCCACCCACGCACCATCAGAATGCTGAATGCCCCGGGCAAACCGCTGGCCGGGTGAACACTGGCGCGCCAGCGCGGCGCAACCCATGACAGACGCAAAGGAAATAACCATGGCGGCGCAGTGCATTAAAAAATTTGGAATTTTCTCGATAGGCGCAGAGTCGGATTTATTAAGCGCCTGGCTTTATGCATAAAGCCAAGTTGTCTTTGAACAACCGCGTTGTTCAACACTCTTCAATTTAAGGAAACCACCATGGGCACCATTCTGATCGTTATTCTGATTTTGCTGCTAATTGGCGGCCTGCCGGTATTCCCCCACTCCAGAAGTTGGGGTTATGGCCCTTCGGGAATCATCGGTGTCGTGCTGGTGGTGCTCTTGGTTTTACTGCTACTGGGCAGGATTTGAGTCAGTAAAACAGCTTTATCGCGGGGCTTGCTGAAGCAACAAGCGTCCTGACTGGCAGGACGCTTAGCACAGTTCAGATGTCAATGGAAAAGCCCGTTCATTCATAAATAAAAGTCACTGCGGCGTTGGTCAGGACATCACCTGCTGTAATTTTCGGACCGTACTGTATATAAAAGACGGTTAGCGGAATGCTGAGTCGTTCGTCATCAACAGTAGTTTGTGTAGTCTTGAATTCAGTGCGAGTGCCTAGCTTTTGCAGAGTTTTGCTACTGGCGTCGCCTTGTACCATGATCAACCCCACGTCCCTGGCCATGCCCCTCCCCGAGCTATTTTTAAGAATATACATGTCAGCTTGGAGCCCGCTGATGTAATAGGCAACCTTGACTCCTTTGTCGCACTTAAGATCGATCGCAAAAGACTTGGGGCCTATCGGGTCGCCGTCCGGTTTGAGCTTGCCCAGAGGGACGGTGGGCAAGATGATCGTTTCCACCGGCCGGGCGACCGTACAACCACTGCGTTGAGCGTTGTACGACACATTATTGAACACAATCTCATTGCTCAATTGGTTGTGATAATAAATCCTGATCTTGTGATCGAGGAACTTTCCCGAACTGATGGCGCCAGTCTTTACCAGCTCCAACTTGAACTTGTGCGGTGGTGAATAGGTGTTGGGGCTTAGTCGACGCTCAAACCTTGGCCACTCCATGTACACTCCACCCTCGTTGTACCAGTAAATACGCATGCCAATTCCCGGTACTCCCGTTTCATAGACATGTTCGTAAGCTGTCTTGGTAGCGCCCCCAACAAAGCCGTAGTCAAACCAGAGTCCATTGCCACTACAGTTCATGGTTGTTTTGCCCTGATCAATTTCCTTGACCAAGATAGTGCTGCCCACCGGAAGATCGCGAGGAGGCTTGAGCATGGCGAAATCAGCACTGGTAAAGGGTGTCGACAATGGCTTTCCGGTGCATGTGTTGGCCCAAACCGGATTGCCGTGCAGAGCCGTCAACAAAAAACACGCGACCAAGGACCATCGGTTGTTTAGCCGGACATTGATATTCATCCATTACCTACCTGTTTAAGATTCGGCTACCCATATGGCAGGGCAACTCCAATTGCCGGTAGAACTCGTCGTTCGGGGAGGGATCGCTGGGCATGCGATACGACGCGAGGCAGCTCTGCCCTGCTCCCCACTGAATCAACAACTGGCCCTGACCTTCCAGCCCTCGGACAAAGGTTCGACCGCCCTGTCCGACCTGAGTCAACACCTCACCCGCAGGCCCCAGGACTTGCGCCCCCAGGGGGATCATCTCGCCATCGTCGCGCACCAGTTTGAGCAGCATCGCCCGCCCCACCACGGTCGGATAACGCAACATGACCACGGCGCCTGCACGCGGGGCGACCTGCTGCGAGGTCATCTCCAGCTCGACATCCCGGGACGTGCCTTTGGGGTCCAGGGCCATGTCGTTGCGTCGATAAGGGGTCAACCCCGTCACCACCGCATAGCCGTTATCAGCGATTCGGGTAGTCGCGTTGCTGAGCACTTGAGCGCCCTTGGCCCCGGCGGCTTCGAGCACGGCCATGGTTTCGCCCTGACCCGAGGTTGCGTTGATGCCTCCCGGGTGCGCGACCAGAGTGCCCTGCATGGCAACGTTGGCTTGCTGATAGTTCTGTCCGCGGCTGGCGTCCAGGGTGTAATTGGCATGGGCGGCGTCATAACGCAGGTTCCCGCCATAGTTGCTGTTGCCCTGCCCCTCATAAAGGTCACGTGAATCGTAGAGGCTGTAACCGACCTGGCCGCCGTCGCCGAGATTGCCGCTCAAGGAGGTATTGACGCCGTGATTGCCCCTGCCGTCGTAACTGATGGACGAGTTCAGAAAGGCTGAATACTGGCCGCGCCCCAGGGGCAAGCTGATACTCAGCAGGTACTGATTGTCCATGCTGCCAGTACCACTGCGGGTACGGCTGGCGCTAAAACTGAAGCTCCCCCAGTTGAAGCTGTTGGAGTAACCCACCTGATAGCTCAGATCCCGCCCCTGATCGCGATTCCAATAGTTTTGCGCCAAACCGGAAAAGTTCAGTTGCCCCAGACGCTCGCCTATCGGCTGGCTCAAGCTCAACTGCAGCCGACTGCGTTGCTTGAACGACAGGTTTTGCGACGGGCTGTCCTGCAGGCGAGCGTAATCGTCGAAGTTCAGATAGCCCTCACTGGAAAACCGGTAGGCCGCTACGCTGAAGTTGGTGGAGGTGGTTTCAATCAGTTTGTTGTAGGACAAGCGCAGGCTGCGGCCGCTCAGTTGCGCGCGGCCACCTGCGGGCGCATCGCTCAAGCCTGAAGCCTGGGAATGGGTCAGGTCCATTGCCACCGCCCCCAAAGCAGTGCTCAAGGCCGCCCCTCCCTGCCAGGCTTGATAGTCCTGAGCCAGAAGACTGCCGCCATAAGCGGTCCACAGGTTGGACAAGCCGTGCTGATAGGTTCCCTGGACAAAACCGGGCAGGCTATCAAGGCTGTCATCGCGGTAGCGTCCGGTGCTCAAGCTGAAGCGCGAACTGCCGGGACGCAGTAGCTGGGCCATTGAGGCATAAGGCACCACAAAGCTTTTGGTCCGCCCATCGGCCTCGGTGATGGTGACACTGAGATCACCGGCGTAACCGGCGCTGTTCAGATCGTCAATGGCAAATGGCCCGGGAGATACCGTGGTTTCATACAACAGATTCTGCCCCTGGCGCACGCTGACCTTGGCGGTGGTATCGGCGACGCCACGCACCACAGGCGCAAACCCGCGCATCGAATCAGGCAACATGCGCTCATCACTGCGTAGTTGTATGCCGGTAAAGGAAAAACTGTCGAACAGATTGCCGGGGGTATAGAACTCACCCAGGGTCAGCTGGGCCTGGGCCGCAGTGATATCGCGCTGCACATAGCTACTCAAGGCGTTGTACTGACCGCGACGACCGGAACCTGACTGGCTATCGTAGCTGTAGGAACCATTGTGTCGCAGGCGCCACTGGCCGAGGTTCAGCCCCGTGTTCAGGCCGCTATAGAACTGACGACTGCGTTGTCCGTTGCTACGGTTCTCGGACAGATTGTTGCTGTAGCCGAGAAAGCCTGCATTGACTCCCGCATCCCATTCTTTGGGAGACACATAACCACGCTTGGTCCGGCTCAGGTACATCTGAGGAATGGAAAGATCGGCGCGCAAGTCGGCCATGTCCACTTCCAGACGCCCCTGAGGCACGATTTCATCAGGCCCCAGGCACTCGGCCGCCCGAGCCCGGGCGGCCTGTTCCTCGGGCAGCCGGATGAAATCAACGCCAAGTTGCTCCAGCAAAGCGGGCGGCAGACAAGGCTCGACCTTCGAGCCATTGGCCACGGTCCTGAGCAGGATTTCCTCAGATCCCACGCGGTTGTGATTAAGGTAAAGATCAAGACGATAGATGCCAGGCATCACCGAGTTGCCCCGCTCATAGTGGGACAGGTCAACCGTTTCTCCACGACCGTTGTCAAAGAACGCGGGATTGAAACGAATCAGGTCTTCAGCCTCACAGAGATCACTTACCATCCATGACACAAGTGCCATACTTCCCAAAACAAAAACATCACGCACAACAACAAGCTTGCTCAAGCTTACAAGTGCACGAGCCATAACTAAAAGAATAAAATTTGACAAAGCACTCATCTCGCCTTTCCGAACAACCAGCACGATGGAGCAGTGACCTGAATACCGAAACAACTGCCTTGGCACGAGCAAGTAGTGAGCGATACAACCAACAAAAGCTTGTCTTAAATAACTCTAAAACTGCAGCTTGGCTTCTCTACGCACATTGGATCCGTAATCATTGATCCACTCATAAATAACACTGGCCTCAACATCCGAGGCACTCAGTGCTTGCTCGAGCACAAAATCTGCAGAAGTTTTTGGCGCAACCATCTGACTTTTAACCTTTAAACTACGACCGTCCTTGAGTATCACCTCAACCGAATTGAAAGACACATGAAAGGCACCGTCATTGCGCACCTGCAAAACGGATCTTGTGCCGTACTTCAACAAACTCCAGCGTAGTGTTTCTGCACTTTCAGTCGCACTGCCTGGTAGATCGACAGGACGGAAAAACAGCTTAATACGTGTCCGAAATGCCAGCTGCATATGGTTGCTAAGCTGCACGGAGGGCATTGGCGGCACATCCAGTACGTTGAGCCAGAACACCGACTCACGATCCTTCGGTACGCTTGATGAGGAGCTATAGGCGATGCGTAAAGACTGGCCCTTGTCAGGATTGATACGGGCCATAGGCGGCATTACCACAAATGGCACATCTACATCATCAGGCTTTGCATCCGGATTACCATCGTCCATCCAGGTTTGTACCAGCGCAGCTTTTTGCCCTTGATTGCTGAGTCTAAGGGAGACTTCGCGCTCTTTGGCCGAATAGATAAGCCGAGTTGCATCAATCACTATGCTGGCCTGTGCGGAGATGGACCACCACAGAAACACGGCACAAGAAAATACTCGCAAGAGTAAACGACAGGACATGGGTTCAATCGCTCAAAACGTTAAGCCTTGAAGCTCGCGCTTCAAGGCTTTGACTTCACTCACATATAAATTAAAATATTGACCTGTTTTTTATTCGTACACAAGGTCAAACATTAACTTGGCTTTAACATCACCTGCGGTAACAGCCTCAGCGCCAGCAAGGTATTGCGCGTAGAAGTGAAAGCCTGCACTTGATCCATCAGCAAAATCTGGATTCATAGGTTTTTCCAACTGGGCCATAGCTAGATTGATAGCTTTATAGTCTTTGTCCAGTATTTGTACTCGTACCGTAGATCCACCAGGATCGGCATTAAGCAGTGCCCCGGAAGAAGAGTCTATGTCGCTGAATGGAGCATTGAACCTCCCAGCGATCTTAGTACCATCACATCCAGCAACAGTGACAGCAAAAGGCTTAATAGCTGCAACATCACCGGTTGCCTGAAAGGCTTTGGTACTAACACTATCAAGATTGACATTTTTCACACTATCAACAACGCACGTTGATTGTGTGACTTTACCTTGAAAGTTTAGCTCTACATCATGCGCATAAGCATTGCTTACTGCCAGAGACAGACAAGATGCGAGACCCGCCGCCCACCAAGACTTTTTCATTTGATTCTCCATTTACCCATCATCGTGGCGTACTACCGACCACACCATTTAACAATCAATGCTGCGAGCCAGATCTGGAGTTTTGTGCGTATCCGTCCAGGCCGAAGCGTATGCGATCATTACAGTCTGTTGTATCGGCTAACATCAGATGAATCCTAAAAAACAAGAAACTTCCTGTAATAACCCAAGAAATCGACTACCCACATGGGAACTTTTCCCAAGAAAAGTAGGAAACGCCTTAGAAAGCTTTGAGCGGTCTAAGTCAGTCGGCAGGCAAAAAAAAACACCCCAGATGGGGTGTTTTTTCAGTTCAGCCTTGCCCAGATAGCGGCAAGTCCAACGATCAATCCGGCTTGCCGTTGACCACGCCGGCCGTGTTGTCGATCAGACTCTTGGTCGCAGTCTGCAGGAACGACTCCAGCTTCTGCTTGAGTTGCGCCTCATCGGCGGCTCCGGAAATCAGCTCGCCGCCAGGGGTTGCACCCAGTTCGTACTTGTACAGCCTGGGCGGCATTTCCTTGGGCAATACCAGCACCCGATCCGCCGTCAGCAGCGCCACGGTCTGATCGCTACCCGACGGTTTGATCACGCCAAAGCCCTTGTCGCCTTCGGGCAGGTTGAGCAGGTCACGCCCCCAGCACTGGTGCAACACATCGCCACCGAGGCGGCCCATGATGGTCGGCACGATATCGATCTGCGTACCCACGGTGTGGTCGCGCTGGCCGAACTTCTCCTGGATACCGGGTGCAATCATCAGCATCGGCACGTTGAAACGGCCCAGGTCCATTTCGGTGATCTGTTGCTCATTGCCGAAACCGTGGTCGCCGACCACGACAAACAGCGTTTCCTTGAAGTACGGCTCCTTGCGCGCCTTCTCGAAGAACTGGCCCAGGGCCCAGTCGGAGTAGCGCATGGCGGTCAGGTGCTCGTTGAGGCTGCCACGGTCGGTGACCTTCTCCACTGGCAGTGGCGTCGGCAACGCATAGGGGGTGTGGTTGGACAGGGTTTGCAGCAGGGCGTAGAACGGCCCCTTGCCATCACGGGCCTTCAACTCTTCCAGGCCACGGTTGAACATGTCCTGGTCGGACACGCCCCAGGTCGGGTCGGAGAACACCGGATTGACGAAGTCATTGCGGCCGACGAAGTTGGTCATGCCCTGGTTGCCAAAGAACCCCGACTGGTTGTCCCAGGCGAAATCACCGTTATAGACATACACATCGTCGTACTTGCGGGCACTGAGCAACTGCGGCAAGCCGGACAGCTTGTGGCTGCCTTCCGGGGTCTGCATCAGGTATTCGAAGCCCGGCAGGTTGGGGAAGCAAGCCATGGTGGCGAACATGCCCTGGTGGGTATGGGTGCCATTGGAGAAGAAGCGATCGAACAGCAGGCCTTCCTTCGACAGCTTGTCGAAATAAGGGGTGATCTGACCCGGACGCTCCAGCGCCCCGACCGAGTGCCCGGCGAAGCTTTCCATCAGGATCACCACGACGTTCTTGATCGGCAGGGTCTTGTCCGCATCCGGCGTGTAGTTACGGCGCACGGCGGCGATGTCCGCATCCACCAACTTGTCGTTGGGCACCAGCAACATGTCGCGCACGGTCTGCTGAGCCAGTGGCTGAGGCAGGGTCGCCTTCCAGATATTGTTGCGGTCTTCGGACAGGCGATCCTTGGCGGCCGCCATCAACTGCAGGGTGCCGTTGAGGCCCAATTGGTTGGCGAAGTTCGATTCGGTGGTGTAGACGTCACCCCAACGCATCGGCGGGCCCTGACGCAAGGTGCCACGAGCGGCGACCACACAGATCAGCAGGCAGACCACGAACACCGCGATGCGCGCATACCAGGGCGCAATCTGCCGAGTGCCGACATTGCCCCCGCTGAACGGGCCACGAGGCCGGGTAGCGCGGTCAGCGCCCTTGAATGCCAGGCTGAGAATCCAGGTCCCCACAGCCCAGGCCAACAGGTAGCGAACCACCGGAAAACCGTACCAGAGCATGCTCATTACGGTCTTCGGATCTTCCTTGACGTACTGAAAGACCAGACCGTTGAGGCGCTGGTGGAATTCACGGTAGAAGTCCATCTCCATCAGGCCGAGGAACAGCGCGATGCTGGAGGTCACCGTCAGCCAGAAGCGCAACAGTCCGCGCGCCGCCATGGCCCGGGCACTGGTCAGCGCGAGGATCAGCGGCACACTGAGATAGACCACCAGCCGCAGGTCAAAACGCAGCCCATTGGCGAACGCCTCAAGGAAGGTCGAAGCCGGAGTGTCGAGAATCATCTCGCGGTTGTAGATCAGCAGCGCAACGCGCAACAAAGAGAGCATCACCATCACGACCAGCGCGCACAGCAGCGTGTAGGCCAGATGGGATTTAACGGTCGGTTGCAGCAGGCGATTCGAGGATCGCTGCTGACTCAGGGCATCCGAGTTTGCCATGTCGTTTTAGGACCCATTGGAAGTTTAAGTTGCAAAGAAAAAGCGGCGTTCTGCCCTCTTTTTTGTCGCCAGGGCGACGGGGATTACGCGGTGCGCAGATGTTGCACGATCACTGAAGGCATTGCCATTGATTAGTGGGCACTACCGACAAGCCCAGCCCCTGAGGCTCTGGAACAACAAATTGCAGGTATTTACACCCGTGGAAAAACGCTGGCGAATTGTCTTTGAGGCTTTGTGAAAATTTCGTCCAACGCATGTTTAGTCACACAAAAAGGGCCTGACGGCCCTTTATCGATCTTGCAACCTTCGCAGGTCAGAGCCGCACATTGCCTCGCGGCCCGGCAATGGCCCAGATGATCAACCCCAAAACCGGCAGGAAGAGGATCAACAGCACCCACAGGATCTTCATCCCGGTTTCGGCGCCACTTTTCAGCACGTTGATGATGGCCCAGATATCCAGGGCCAGAATGATCAGGCCAATCAGGCCATTGAAGGTGGAACCCATGGTGTCGCTCCCAAATGATGGTGTGCCTCTTTAGGATAGCCGCCCGCCTTCGGGGTTCCGCTGTATTGCGCGGGGAGCCGCGATTCAGGCGTGCACGGCAATCTTCAGGGCTTCCAGGGCCGGCGCCGCGGCGATACCGACTTCGGCACACAGCTCCAGCACTCGCGGCAGGTCATTGCCGTAGACCAACACCATCTGCAGCTCGTCATCCAGCAACTGGCTGAAATTCATCAGCACATAGCCACCGTTTTCCGGGTTCATGCTGCCCATCTGGATCTGGATGCGGTTCAAGGCCGTCAAGGCTTCGATCTTCGCCAGTTGCTTGGGCTTGATGTTGAAAGGCACGTCCTTGCCGAAGGACGCGACGATCTGAGCAAACAGATCGACATAAGTGTCGGCCTGAAACAGCACAGTCTCCGGAAGGCTGCCGACCACCACCCACTCGCCCAGGGGAATGGGAAAGCTGTCGTCATAGTTGATGTCCGGGTTGGCCGCCAGGAACGCCTGGGGATCGGCGTAGGCCTGGGCCGCTTCGTCGGCGATCTGCTGGATCTCGGCGTCGCCCATGCACCCGGAGCTGATTTTGCTGATGAGTTCGATAAGGGCGGTTTTCATGGGGACATCCTGAAGGCAAGGAAATTCGAGGGCGCGAAGGATAGCCTAAAGTGCGCGCCCAGACCTACGCCTGTGACACGGGCCTGGCGCCCTCGCCCCCTCGGACCCTGACGGCTCAGGCCAGGAGTTTTTCCAGCTGTGCGGTCGTGTCCTGCGCACCCATTGTCTTGGCGGCTTCCAGGGCACTCACGCCATTGCTGTCGCGAGCCTTGGGATCGGCGCCCTGGCTGATCAGGTAGCTGACGATTTCCGTGCGGTTGAACATCGCCGCCATCATCAGCGCGGTACGCCCGTCAAAGGACGAACCTTCCACTTGCGCGCCGCCCTCCACCAGGGCCTTGACTACCGCCAGGTCGCCCTTGAAGGCGGCTCCGGCGATCGGACTCTGGCCATTGTCGTTGCGGATCTCGGGATCGGCCTGGTGCTTGAGCAGCACCTGCACGGCGTCCACATGCCCGTGATAGGCAGCCAGCATCAGCAAGGTGTCCCCCTTGTGATTGCGCAGGTTGACCGGCAGGCCATTGGCCGCCAGCTTGTCGAGCATCTGTGCGTCACCCTGACGGGCCACGTTGAATACCTGTTCGACAAACTGGGCGGCCTCTTCCTCAGTCATCTGGCGGCTTTTGTCGGTCATCGGAAACTCCAGGTTCGGCAAATCGGAAAGGCGCTAGTTTCCCCAAGCCGGCCGCGGCCTGTCATCCCTTTTTTCCCAAGAACCGCCATAGACAGAATCAATAACGCAGACGTCCGGCCTGAATGTCCGCCAGAATCGGCGGGGTCAGCCGCACGTAGGTGTCCGACCCCGGCAACCAAGCGTAGACCGGATCATCGGCCACCTGCTCCAGATCGAATGCCTGCTCCTTGAGGCGGCTTTTCTGGTATTTGAACGTGCCGGTGGTGTCCATCTTCACCTTGATCCGCAGAAACAGCGGCACGGCATAGGCCGGCAGCTGCTGCCGGGCAAATTGCAGCAATTCGCTGAAATCCAGGGTCGCCAGGGACTGCGCCGGCGTGATCGCCACCATCCCCGCCCGGCCGTTGGTGTTGTGGATTTCAACGCCATAGGCCACCACTTCGGCAATCTGTGGATGGCCCAGGAGAATGTTCTCCACTTCAGTGGTGGAAACGTTCTCCCCTTTCCAGCGATAGGTGTCCCCCAGCCGATCGACGAACTGCACATGGCCAAAACCGATGTCGCGCAGCAAATCACCGGTGTTGAAGTAGCAATCGCCCTTCTCGAACACATCCTTGAGGATCACCTTGAGGTTCTTCTCCGGATCGGTGTAGCCATCCAGCGGCGCCTTGTCGTCGATCTTCGCCAACAGCAGACCCTGACCGCCCTTGGCGACCTTCTGCATGAAGCCCTGGCTATTGCGCAGTGGCGCCCCGGTGTCGTGGGCATATTCCACCAGCGCCCAGGGAATCAGGGAAAACCCCACGGTGTTGTCAAAGTTGAGGATATTGCTGAAACCGATATTGCCGTCGCTGGCCGCGTACAGCTCACAGACATGACCGACGCCGAAACGCTGCTTGAACTCGCTCCACACTCCCGGGCGCAGGCCGTTGCCGATCATCTTCAGCACACTATGCTCGGTGTCCCGCGCATTGCTTGGCTGATCGATCAGGTAGCGGCACAACTCACCGACGTAGCCCAGGGTCGTCGCCTTGTAGCGGCGCGCATCGTCCCAGAACTGACTGGCGCTGAACTTGCGGCGAATGGCGAACCCCGAGGCACCGGTGATGGCCGAGCCCCAGCACACGCACAATCCGGTGGCGTGGTACAGCGGCAAGGTGCAATACACCACGTCGTCGGGCCGCATATCCAGGGCGATGGTGCCGAAACCGGCGGATGTGCGCATCCAGCGCCCATGCTTGAAGATCCCCGCCTTGGGCAGGCCGGTGGTGCCGGAGGTATAGATGTAGAAGCAGGGATCATTGAAGAAGATCTGCTGAGTCTGCTGCAGATTGTCCGCGGGATAAGCGGCACTCTCGCGCATCAGGTTGAGCATCCCGTCCGGGGCACTGCCCGGATCGGCGAGGGTATCCTGGTCGGCCACGAACCAGGTGCGCTGCGGATCGATCCCCACCTGCTCGCGCACCGCTTCATAGGCCGCCAGCAACTCACCGCCCAGCATGATGCCCGCCGGTTTCACCAGCTGCAGGCTATGCGCCAGCACGTTGTGGGTCTGGGCGGTGTTGAGCATGGCGCAGATCCCGCCGAGCTTGGCCACCGCCAGCACCGTGACCAGCAGTTCCGGGCGGTTCTCGATGAAAATCGCCAGCACATCGCCCTTGCCGATGCCCCGGTCGTGCAGGTAGGCGGCGATACGGTTGGCCCACTGATTGACCTGGGAATAGCTGAGAACCCGCTCGCCGCACAACAAGGCCGGCCCATCGGGATTGCGCCGGGTCGCCTGCTCGAAACTCCAGCCCAGGCCACAGGCCTGATCAGGCTTGTCGATGTTGCCCGCCTTGACGCCGCGCACCACCCGCGGCAACGCCCTGGCAATGGAGGGCAGCTTACGCAGCATCATGCCCCAGGTGATCATGTCGCTATTGTGCTTGTTCATGCTTGCTCCGCTTCGAAGACAAAAGTCTGTGCCCCGACCACACGGGTCGGACGTGACAAGGCCTGGAACAAGGCTCAACCGGGCGCTGCGCCCCTGGTGTCGGCAACGGGCAAGCAGAGAGGGAGGATGGCTCCCGGGACGGGACGGAAAAACAACGAGTGCAGCGCTGCTGACAGCACCGGCATCGGTACGGTGGGAGCGTTCATGGAGGGCGTCCTGGTATTTTTATTATCTGGCGGGCTGGATCGCTGGATCGCACCACAACCATTCCATGTCACAGACACGCCTCGCAAAGGTCTTCGGCAAAGTGCCAAGGCCGGTTTGAAACGGCGCGACTGGCTGGAAAATACGTCAGCCGTCGCCGGACTGTACATGGAGTTTTTGCAAACTTTTGTATCTCGCCCGCGACGTTCTGCCGAGCCTTGCAACCCCTGCGTCAGCGATTGAATTTTCCGCCGGAGCCTGTGGTCACACCTCTGTACCTACGCCTGCCCTGCGCCGCCGCGAACCTGCAAAATGCAGGATGCACGATAGCCTTTCATGCAATTTGCACGAGTCACGATTCCACTGAAAAATATAAGTAATTGATTTTAAAGGATTTTTTAAAACGACAGTGCTGGCACAATCGCTGCAACTATCCGTTCACGCTTGCCATTCAAGAGCCAACGGAGCTGATAGACATGAGCCTGATCCAAGAAAAATTCTCCTCCCTGTTCTCCAACTTCGAAGTCACCACCCAACCTCGTCCCGACGGCGGCATCCTGTTGACCCTGCGCAACAGCGAAGGCAAACAGTTCAAGCGTTCGATTTCCTACGCGCAGCTGCATGCCGCCGACCAACTGTCGTGGGTCATCAGCGCGATTCGTCGGGATTTGGCCGAACAGGCCAGTGAGCTGCCACAGATTTCCCTGCTGCAAAGCCAGAACCGCTTTGCCTTGCCGACCTACCACAGCGCGTAAGCCTGCCGCCGTTCTTCGACTGGCCGGCCCACCTTGCGTGGGACCGGCCGGTTGCCGTTGCGCCCAGCGTCCCTAGTCTTCCAGGCGCGGGAACTGGCTGGCGATCGCGTCGCCGGTCGGTTGGGCGGCCCAGCCTTGTGGGCTACTGAACAGGCGGATGGCCACCAGGTGTGGTTCCTCGCCCATGTCAAACCAATGCGCGGTGCCCGCAGGCAGCGAAATCAGGTCGTTTCTTTCGCAGAGCACGGCGTAGACATAGTCGTTGATGTGCAGGGAAAACAGACCGCGTCCGGCCACGAAAAATCGCACCTCATCCTCGCCATGGCGATGCTCGTCGAGAAAACGGGCGCGCAGCTCGGCTTTTTCTGGGTGGTCGCGATTGAGACTGATCACATCGACGCTGAGATAGCCCTGCTCGGTCATCAACCGGTCGACCTGCTCCCGATAGGCCTCGATCACCTCCTGCTGACTGGCGCCCGGCTCGATGCGCGTGGCGGCGGACCAGCGTTCGAAGCGAATGCCCTGCTCGGCCAGGGTCGCCGCGATATCGTCGAAATGGGTCAGAACCTTGTTCGGCAGGTCCGGGCTGGATACGTGGTAGACGGACAGGCTGCTCATGACGGCAACTCCTCTTGCATGCGGGTGGCAATGATAACGGCTGCGGCCATGGCGGCGACGCTGGCAATACTAAAGGTCAATGTGGCGCCCAGGGCGTTCCAGCTGTAGCCGGCATACAAGGCCCCCAAGGCGCCACCGGTTCCCGCCAGCGCGGCATACAACGCCTGCCCCTGACCTTGCTGGCGCGCACCGAAACTGCGCTGGACAAAATGAATGGCCGCGGCGTGAAAACTGCCGAAGGTCGCCGCGTGCAGCACCTGGGCCAACAACAGCACCCAGAGATGCTCCGCCAGACTGCCCAACAGCAACCAGCGCAGCGCCGCCAACAGAAAACTCGCCAACAGCACCCGACGCACGGAAAACCGCGCGAGAATCCAGCTCATGGCCAGGAACATCAGCACCTCGGCCACCACTCCCAGGGCCCAGAGCATGCCGATCAGGCCGCGTGTATAGCCCAGGCGTTCCAGATGCAGGGTCAGGAAGGTGTAGTACGGCCCGTGGCTCATCTGCATCAACGCCACGCACAGGTAGAACGCCAGCACACCGGGACCGCGCAACTGCTTGAGAAATCCGTCCCCGGCCAGTCGCGGCCCCTGCACCAGGGGGCGGGCATTGGGCACCCACAGGCTGCTGAGCACAATCCCTCCCATGATCATCACCAGCGCCAGCGGATAGATATCCAGGCTCAGCCACTCAAACAGGCGACCCAGCACCACCACCGTCAGAATGAAACCGATGGAGCCCCAGAGACGGATCTGGCTGTAGCGAGAGGCCTGCCCGTGCAAGTGCGCCAAGGTGATCACCTCGAACTGCGGCAGTACCGCGTGCCAGAAGAAGGCATGCAGCGCCATGACCATCGCCAGCCAGGCGTAGCTCTTGCTGACGAAGATCAGGGAGAAACAGATCAGGGTGCAGATTGCGCCAAAACGCACGATTGCCAGGCGCCGGCCGGTGTAATCACCGAGCCAGCCCCACAAGTTGGGCGCCACGCAACGCATGAGCATGGGAATGGCCACCAGCTCGCCGATCCGCGCGCTGGAAAAACCCAAATGATCGAAATACAGCGCCAGGAACGGCGCGGTCGCCCCCAGCAGGGCGAAGTAGAACAGGTAGAAACTGGAAAGCCGCCAGTACGGCAGCGCCGCCCCGGCCATCAGGCCGTGGCGACTGGCAGAACCGCCATTACAGCTGACCCAGTACCGGCGTGCTGACGCGCACGTCGGCATTCTGGCCGCGATGACGCAGCAGGTGATCCATCAGCACGATGGCCATCATTGCTTCAGCGATCGGCGTGGCGCGAATCCCCACGCATGGGTCATGGCGGCCCTTGGTGATCACGTCCTGAGGATTGCCATCGACATCGATGGAGCGCCCAGGGGTGGTGATGCTGGACGTTGGTTTGAGCGCCAGGTGGGCAATGATCGGCTGCCCCGAGGAAATACCGCCCAGGATGCCGCCGGCGTTATTGCTGAGAAACCCTTGCGGGGTCAGCTCGTCACGGTGCTCGGTCCCACGCTGGGCGACGCTGGCGAAACCGGCGCCGATTTCCACGCCCTTGACCGCATTGATGCTCATCAACGCGTGGGCCAGCTCGGCATCCAGGCGATCGAAGATCGGCTCGCCCAGGCCCGGCATCACGCCTTCGGCGACCACGGTGATCTTCGCTCCCACCGAATCCTGATCCCGGCGCAATTGGTCCATGTAGGCCTCCAGCTCCGGAACCTTGTCCGGATCGGGACTGAAGAAGGCGTTGTCTTCCACCGAATCCCAGGTCTTGAAGGGAATCTCGATCGGGCCCAGCTGGCTCATGTAGCCACGGATCACGATGCCCTGGCTGGCCAGGTACTTCTTGGCAATGGCACCGGCCGCCACGCGCATGGCGGTTTCCCGCGCCGAGCTGCGACCGCCGCCACGGTAGTCGCGGATGCCGTACTTGTGGTGATAGGTGTAGTCGGCATGCGCCGGACGGAACAGATCCTTGATCGCCGAGTAGTCCTTGGACTTCTGGTCGGTGTTGCGGATCAGCAGGCCGATGGAGCAGCCCGTGGTCTTGCCCTCGAACACCCCGGAAAGGATCTCGACTTCGTCGGGCTCCTGGCGCTGGGTGGTGTGACGGCTGGTGCCGGGCTTGCGCCGGTCCAGATCACGCTGCAAATCCTCCAGGGACAGCTCAAGACCCGGCGGGCAGCCGTCGACAATGGCGACCAACGCCGGGCCATGGCTTTCGCCCGCGGTGGTGACAGTGAACAGCTTGCCGTAGGTATTGCCGGACATGCGGGGAGCTCCGTGAAATCAGCCGAAATAACTCGATCAGGATTACTGAAGGGCGCAAGTATACGCAGGCTACCCAACTAGTTCATCCTCGAACCTTCTGCCGCTGCCTGAGTCCAACCGGCACCTTATCCATGATGGCGTGATAATGCTGCGAGCCCTTCTCTTGAGCCTTTCCCTGTTCACCGGCCTGGTCCAGGCCGCCGTCCTGCAACGCCCAGTCAGCCTGGACACCGGCCACGGCGAGCTGTATGGCTCGTTGCTGCTGCCCAAGTCCGAACAGCCGGTGCCGGTGGTGCTGATCATTTCCGGCTCGGGGCCCACCGACCGCGACGGCAACAATCCCGACGGCGGACGCAACGACAGCCTCAAGCGCCTGGCCTGGGTCCTGGCCAAGCACAACATCGCCAGCGTGCGCTACGACAAGCGCGGCGTGGCGGCCAGCCTCGCGGCGACCCCGGATGAACGCAACCTGACGCTTGATGCCTATGTGGCCGACGCCGTGGCCTGGGGCAAGCAGCTCAAGGCCGACCCGCGCCTGGGCCAATTGATCGTGCTGGGCCACAGCGAGGGCGCGCTGATCGCCAGCCTCGCCGCACCGCAACTGGATGCCGCCGGGGTAATCTCCATCTCCGGCACCGCCCGCCCCGTGGATCAGGTGCTGCGCCAGCAATTGAGCTATCGCCTGCCGCCTGCGCTGATGGTGCGCAGCAACGAACTGCTGGACAGCCTCAAGGCCGGCCAGGTGGACACCGATGTGCCGCCGGCCCTGCAAGTGATCTTCCGCCCCAGCGTGCAGCCCTATCTGATCACCCTGTTCCGCGAAGACCCGGCCGCCGCCTTCGCCCGCCTGAAAATGCCGGCGCTGATCATTCAGGGCAGCAACGACATCCAGGTCAGCGTCGACGACGCCCGGGTGCTCAAGGCGGCAAAACCGGACGCCCAATTGACCCTGATCGACGGCATGAACCACGTCATGCGCATCGTGCCCAACGATCTCAAGCGCCAACTGGCGTCCTACAAGGACCCGCAACTGCCCCTGGCAGCAGAACTGGGCCGGTCGATCATCAGTTTTATTGACGGACTTCACACCCGTTAGGCTGTTTTTACCCTCCAGTCCTGAAAGAAACGGCCGATAAGTCTTTGCCGGCCGTTCGATTGCTGTCGGCGCGCAGCGATTGGACAGGACTTGCCGTTATGACTGATACCCCGAATTCACCCGCCTCCGAGCAAGAAGCCGCCGCCCCGGAAGCGCCGCCGTTGCCGTGGGCGGATGTGCAGGCCGAACATCACAAGATGCTGCGCCTGGCGCCCCTGCAGACCGATCGCGCCACCGGCGTGCGACCTTTGCGCTTTGTCGAGTTCGGTTATGCCGAGCGCAACAACAAAGAGCACAGCCTGCTGCGCATGACCGTCCGCCTGCCCGGCCAGCGAGTGCGCAAGGAACAGAATCATCTGGATGTCTGGGTCGAACACGAGGCCCGTCGGGTGTACTTCGAGCCCGAGGGCGGGTTGCAGATCGAACCGCTGAACCGGGGCATCGGGCGCTTCCTGCTGGCCCAGGCCGCGCAGTGGGCACAGAAGAAGTGGCCGCACTACCGGGTGGACGGCTTCGACCTCGCCAACAAGGACGCCCTCAATGAACACACTCGCCTGCGTCGCGACCATGTGTTGCGCATCCAGGGCTTCGACGTGGTGTATGCCGATGCCCAGCACCTCAAGGGCAGCGTCAAGGATGTCCAGGTCGGCGAGTTGCTGAGCCAGTGGAACACCGAGAAACTGCAGTTCGTGGAAATTCTGGAAGCGGCGCAGATGCTCCAGCAGGCCGAGCAGAACCTGGAAGAGCTGGAAGTCAATCTGCGCAAGCAGGAAGAGAAAGTCACCAAGTACAAACGTGAAGACACCGGCCTGCGCTTCACCATCACCTGCCTGGTGGCCTTCGCGGTCTTCCAGGCGGGGCTGCTGATCTGGATTGCGACGCACCGCTGAGTCGCACCCGCTGATTGCTCAAGGCCCGCCTTACGCGGGCCGCTCATCACTCAAACGCGCGAAGCAAAGAGTGCCTGATGCTCGCGGCACTGCTCCGCCGTGAGCATGAACACGCCATGACCGCCGCGCTCGAAGTCGAGCCAGGCGAAGTCGACTTCGGGGTACAGCGCCTCGACATGAACCTGACTGTTGCCCACTTCGACGATCAGCAAGCCCTTCTCGGTCAGATGATCGGCGGCTTCGGCCAGCATGCGTCGCACCAGGTTCAGGCCATCGTCGCCGCAAGCCAGGCCCAGCTCGGGTTCATGCTGGTATTCATCCGGCATGTCGGCAAAGTCTTCGGCATCGACATAAGGCGGGTTGGACACGATCAAGTCGAAGCGCTGCCCCGGCAAGCCATCGAAGCCATCGCCCTGAACGGTAAACACTCGCTCGTCGACGCCGTGACGCTCGATGTTCTGGTTGGCCACTTCCAGCGCTTCGAAGGACAGGTCGGCCAGCACCACTTCGGCGTCGCGGAACTCGTAGGCGCAGGCGATACCGATGCAACCGGAGCCGGTACACAAGTCGAGAATCCGCGCCGGCTCGTTGCCCAGCCAGGGTTCAAAGCGTTTTTCGATCAGTTCGCCAATGGGTGAACGTGGAATCAGCACCCGCTCATCGACAATGAACGACATGCCGCAGAACCAGGCCTCGCCCAGCAGGTAGGCCGTGGGCACACGCTCTTCGATACGGCGCTTGAGCAGATGCTGCAGATGGGCCAGCTCGTCCTCTTCCAGCGCGCAGTCCAGGTAGCTGTCGGCAATTTCCCAAGGTAGGTGCAAGGCACCGAGCACCAGTTGGCGGGCCTCGTCCCAGGCATTGTCGGTGCCATGGCCGAAGAACAGATCCTCCCCATGAAAGCGGCTGACAGCCCAGCGGATATGGTCGCGCAAGGTGCGCAGGCGGGAAGTGATCACGGGACAGACTCCTGACAAAACGACCGGCAATACTACCAGCCAAAACGCCCGCCGACGACGAATGAAAAACCGCAGCCGGGCAAGCGGCCGCTGCGCAGGTTTTGCCGCTCGAAGGTCAATACCTTGCCCCTCTTGACAAGGCTGCAGGCCAACAACGGCGCACCTTACGTTAGTAGCGATTCACAGAAGCGCTCTGCCAGAGGACAATGTCGCAAAAGCCCCACTCACAGGAGCCCCAGAATGTCCGTTCCAAAGACGATGTTTCAACTCAGCGGTCGTGGTTACGCCGCGGCCAATTTGAGCCACGCGACCCTTGTGATCATCGACGCCCAAAAAGAGTACCTCAGCGGTCCCCTGGCCCTGTCCGGCATGGACAAGGCAGTGGCCAACATCGGTCAACTGCTGGCCGCAGCCCGCGCTGCCGGCCGGCCCATCGTGCACGTGCGCCATCTCGGCACCGTCGGCGGCCTGTTCGACCCCCAGGGCGAACGCGGCGAATTCATCCCCGGGCTTGAACCGCAAGGCGACGAAACCATCATCGGCAAGCTGCTACCCAGCGCCTTCCACGGCACCGAACTGGAAAAACGCCTACAAGACCTCGGCTCCCTGGACCTGATCGTTGCCGGTTTCATGAGCCACTCCAGCGTCAGCACCACCGTGCGGGCTGCGAAGAACCTGGGTTTCCGTTGCACCCTGGTGGAAGACGCCTGCGCCACCCGCGACCTGCCCTACAAGGGCGGCATCCTCAGTGCCGAGCATGTTCAGCAGACCGAAATGGCGATCATGGCCGACAACTTCGCCACCCTCGCCCAGACCGCAAGCCTGATCTGATCAGCCCTGGTGAGCGGCTGGCGGGCCGCTCATCCATAAACGCCTCGCATTTGCAGCAATTGCCTTAGCCTCAGGAACCACCCGGTCAACTCCCGGTCGAAGGGCCGATACCCATTGAGGAAGGTCGGAATGAAGATATCCGATGGTTTTGACGCACGCCGGTTGCGGCCCAAAAGCCCGCGAAACTGGCGATTGCGCCTGGGGGCGGGATTCTCCGCATTGCTGGCGACATTCGGCGTACTGCTGGCGATGGCGGGTGCGGCCAGCCTGCTGGGCCGCGCTCCGGCGCTGGGAGAGCTCAATGCCAGCCCGGCGGGGTCGGCGGTGATTCTGGCGGTTGGCCTGTTACTGCTGTATGTCGGGGTTCGCCTGTGGCGGCGTTGCCGGCGGCGCATGCGTCAGCCCCTGGCGCTGAACATGGCGCCACACCTGATGAAAAAACACGACTGACGAATCTGGGCGCGATTTGCACGCCTGAAGGTGTACCGAGTTGGGTAAACTAGCCGCCCTTCGCGGAGGCTGACATGCAAGACGACGATTTTTCCCTGTTCAAAAACGAGATCCGCGGCGTCAAGCCGATCAAGCACGACCGTGCCGACACAGGCAAACCCAAGGCTGACCGCGCGCAGATCGCCAAGCTGCGCCAGGCCGCCACCGTGCGCAGCGAAACCACCACGGTGGACGGGCTGTCCGATCAGTTCGTCATCGATGTGGGGCCGGAAGATGAGCTGATGTGGGCCCGCGACGGGGTTCAGGAAAGCCAGATGCGCAAGCTGAAAATCGGCCAGATCCCTTTCGAAGGCAGCCTCGACCTGCACGGCATGACCGTGGAAAAGGCCCGGGAAACCCTCTGGGCATTTCTCGCTGAAGCCACCAAATTCGAAATCCGCTGTGTACGGGTCACCCACGGCAAGGCCGTGCGTCTGGACGGCAAGCGCCCGATGATCAAGAGCCACGTCAACACCTGGTTGCGCCAGCATCCCCAGGTGTTGGGCTTCACCTCGTGCCAGGCCAAACACGGCGGCACCGGTGCACTTTACGTGATGCTCAAACGCACCATGATGGAAGGCCGTGACGAATAAAGCCGCTGCATCACGCTTGCAGCGTCGGGTCCGCCACCGTACCCTTGCCCTTTGCGTAAAATCCCACAGGTAGTTTCATGTCCCTGGAACAGAATTACACCGCGATCCTCGGCCAATTGGGCGAGGACGTCTCCCGCGAGGGCCTGCTCGACACGCCCAAGCGTGCCGCCAAAGCCATGCAGTACCTTTGCCGCGGTTATGCCCAAACCCTGGAAGAGGTCACCAACGGTGCCTTGTTCAGCTCCGACAACAGCGAAATGGTGCTGGTCAAGGACATCGAGCTCTACTCGCTGTGCGAACACCACTTGCTGCCGTTTATCGGCAAGGCGCACGTCGCCTACATTCCCAGCGGCAAGGTCCTGGGACTGTCGAAAGTAGCGCGCATCGTCGACATGTATGCCCGTCGCCTGCAGATCCAGGAAAACCTCAGCCGGCAGATCGCCGACGCCGTTCAGCAAGTGACCGGTGCCCTGGGCGTTGCCGTGGTGATCGAGGCCAAGCACATGTGCATGATGATGCGCGGTGTGGAGAAGCAGAACTCGTCGATGATCACGTCGGTGATGCTGGGCGAGTTCCGCGAGAATGCCGCTACCCGCAGCGAGTTCCTCAGCCTGATCAAGTAACAGGCTGCAAGTAAAAAAACCGGCGATGATCGCCGGTTTTTTTTCGCCCGGCAAAATCAGGTAAGCTGCCGCCCCTTCATTCATGGGCAAGAGGCAATACCGTGATCGTCAAAGCGCTGCGAGTCGGCCTGGGTCAACTCATCATTTTCATCGACTTCATCACCCGCCCGCGCAAGCAACAGCGCACAGCTGCCGCTCAGGCGAGCGTCGATGCGGCGGCCAAGGGCCTGACCCTGTATCAGTTCCACGCCTGCCCGTTCTGCGTGAAGACCCGCCGCACCCTGCACCGCCTGAACGTACCGGTGGCCCTGCGTGACGCCAAGAACAACGAGCAGGATCGCCAGACCCTGCTGGAACAGGGCGGCAAGATCAAGGTGCCGTGCCTGCGGATCGAAGAGAACGGCCAGACCACCTGGATGTATGAATCCAAAGTGATCATCGACTACCTGAAGCAGCGTTTCTCGGCGGCCTGAAGCCACTGCCCGGGACGATGCAGTCCCGGGTCAGTTGCCCCTTCGAAAAATCCGCTCAATCAAACATCCCGACATGCCGCGGATGGCTCTGCACTCGCTGGATCCAGGCCTGGATGCCCGGGTATCGGGCCAGGTCGAAGCCGCCTTCATGGGCCACATGGGTGTAGGCATAGAGCGCGATATCGGCAATGGAATAGTGCTCGCCCACCAGGTAAGGCGTGCGGCTCAACTGCTTTTCCATCACATCCAGTGCCTTGTAGCCGCGCTTGTGCAACTTCAGGTATTCCTCCCGGCGCGCTTCGGGCAAGCCTTCATAGACTTGGATAAAACGCGCCACGGCGATATAGGGCTCATGGCTGTATTGCTCGAAGAATTGCCATTGCAGAACCTGGGTACGCAGGCGCGGTTCGCTGGGCAGGAACTCGCTGCCATCGGCGAGAAAGTTGAGAATCGCATTGGACTCCCACAGGCAGGTGCCGTCCTCCAGCTCCAACACCGGGATCTTGCCGTTGGGATTTTTCGCCAGGAAAGCCTCGGTCTGGGTATCGCCCCCGAGAATGTCCACCGACTGCCATTCATAAGGCAGCCCCAGCAGATTGAGCATCAGCTTGATCTTGTAGCAGTTGCCCGAACGGTAATCGCCGTGAACCTTGTACATGGCCCTCCCCTTAGGCTGCCTGTGCAGCCTGTGCTTGACGTATCACGGTGGCCAGCCGCTTGAGGCCCTCGTCCAGCCGCGCCGGATCGATATGGCTGAAATTCAGCCGCAGATGCCCATGATTGCGCTCCGGTTCAGTGAAGAACGGTTCGCCAGGCATAAAAGTCACGTCCTGCTCCAACGCCGACTTGAGCAACGTGCGGGTATCCAGGGGCTGTTTCAAGCTCAACCAGAAAAACAGACCGCCCTCGGGCACCTGCCACTCCGCCAGATCGGCGAAATGGCCATGCAAGGCCGCCTGGAAAGCATCCCGGCGCTGGCGGTAGAAACTGCGCAGCTCGTCCAGGTGCTGCTGGTACTGCTGGCTGCCGATCCATTGCATGGCCTGCCACTGGCCGACGCGGTTGGTGTGCAGGTCAGCGGACTGTTTCAGACGCAACAGATGGGGGAACAGGTCCGGGCTGGCAATCAGGTAGCCGACCCGCAATCCCGGGAGCAAGGTTTTCGACACCGTGCCGGTATAGATCCAGCTGGCCTTCTGCAGACGACTGACAATCGGCGTGGCGCTGCCAGCATCGAAAGTCAGCTCGCGATAGGGCTCGTCTTCGATCAGGGTGACCCCGAACTCGTCCAGCAACGCCGCCACGGCTGCGCGCTTGCCCTGGCTGTAGCGCACGCCCGACGGATTCTGGAAGGTCGGAATCAGGTAGACGAACGCCGGACGATGCTGCTCCAGGCCAGCGCGCATCTGCGCCAGGTCCGGACCGTCAGCCTCCAGAGGCACCGTCAGGCAGTCGGCACCGAACAGCTGGAAGATCTGCAGGGCCGCCAGGTAGGTCGGGGCCTCCAGCATGATCCGCGTGCCCTTGTCGATGTAGAGCTTGGCCGCCAGATCGAGGGTCTGCTGGGAGCCGCTGACCACCAGGACCTGACCCGCCTCACAGGGCACCCCCAGCTTGCGCGCCTCGGCGGCCAGGGCCTCGCGCAACTGCGGCTCGCCTTCACTCATGCCGTACTGCCCCATGGACAGCGGCATATCTTGCCACTGCACCTTGGGCAGCATCACTTCGGCCGGCAGGCCTCCAGCGAACGACATCACTTCCGGGCGCTGGGCCGCTGCCAGGATTTCACGGATCAGGGAGCTTTTGAGGCGCGATACACGTTCGGAGAAAGCCATGGAGATCACCGCTAGCGAAGGAGGGAGAAAATACGTCAAACTGCTTGACCGAAATTACGCCGACTCTCGCAGATACGTCAATATGCTTGACCTTAAAAACCAGACCTCGCAACAGGCCGCCATGGAGGCCTTCTTCTTTGGCTATCAAGCCTTCACCGCCAAGGCCGACGAAATGCTCGAACGCCGCGGCCTGAGTCGCGTGCACCAACGCATCGTGTTCTTCATTGCGCGCTACCCGGGCCTGAGCGTGAAAGAACTGCTCAACCTGCTGGGTGTGAGCAAGCAGGCGTTGAACACGCCGTTGCGCCAACTCATGGAAATGCAGTTGGTGGACAGCGTTGCCCCGGATAGCGACAAACGAAAACGCCTGCTGCAGTTGAGCGCCGATGGTGCGCGTTTCGAACAATCCTTGCGCCGCGAGCAGGTCAAGCTGCTGCAGCGCGCCTTCAGCGAAGCTGGAGAAAGCGCCGTCGACGGCTGGCTGGCGGTGAACCAGGCCCTGGCCGGAAAAACCGCAGACCACTGACCTGCCCGCCCTCGCCGCCCGCTCGGGCGGCGTCCACCGCACACACGGCAGTCGACCCCAAGGCATAAGCAGGGGCCGGCATATAGCCGCACCCTCAGATTTTTCGCACACAAAAGCAAAAACATTATTTGCTTTCTTTGTATACAAAAGCATAATTCGCCCGTGTGAGTTCTTGACCTAAAAGTCAACAATCCCCACAAGCCCTGCCTGCCTCAAAGAGCCGCCGCCCACCCTCTGATGCCCGGTTCTGGAAAAAACAATAAAACTCTTGAGGAGTACTCGCTGTGGAAAGCCGCAAATCCGAAGCCTCTCCGCTGGACCTCTCGCCCTCGCTGAACAGCGGCTGGCTGGAACGCATCTTCAAACTCAGGTTGCACGGCACCACGGTGAAGACCGAGCTGATCGCCGGTCTGACAACCTTCATCACCATGGCCTACATCATCTTCGTCAACCCCAACATCATGGCCGACGCCGGTATCGATCATGGCGCCGCCTTCGTCGCCACTTGCATCGCCGCCGCCCTGGGCTGCCTGTTGATGGGCCTGTACGCCAACTGGCCGGTGGGCCTGGCCCCAGGCATGGGCCTGAATGCCTTTTTCACCTACACCGTGGTCGGCACCATGGGCTACCACTGGGAAACGGCCCTGGGCGCCGTGTTCATTTCCGGCGTGCTGTTCATGATCCTGACCCTGTCCAGGGTCCGTGAGTGGCTGCTCAACAGCATTCCGGTGAGCCTGCGCTATGCCATGGGCGCCGGGGTTGGCCTGTTTCTCGGCCTGATCGGCCTGAAAACCGCCGGCATCATCGTCGATAGCCCAGCGACCCTGATCAAGCTCGGCTCCCTGCGCGAACCCGGCCCGCTGCTGGCGGCGATCTGCTTTCTAATGATTGCGGTGCTCAGCTACCACCGGGTGTTCGGCGCGATCCTGATCAGCATCATCGCCGTGACCCTGGCCGGCTGGGGCATGGACCTGGTGCACTACAACGGTATTCTCTCCACCCCACCGAGCCTGGCGCCCACCTGGATGGCCATGGATATCGCCGGAGTATTCAACGTCAGCATGATCAGCGTGGTCCTGGCCTTCCTTTTCGTGCACATGTTCGACACCGCCGGCACCCTGATGGGCGTGGCGCAGCGTGCCGGCCTGGTCAACCCGGACGGCAAGATCGAGAACCTTTCCCGAGCCCTCAAGGCGGACAGCGCCTCCAGCGTCTTTGGTGCCGTGGTCGGTGTACCGCCGGTGACCAGTTACGTGGAAAGTGCCGCCGGAGTGGCGGCCGGCGGGCGCACCGGCCTGACCGCCGTCACCGTGGGCGTGCTGTTCATAGCCGCCATGTTCTTTGCGCCGCTGGCGGGCATGATCCCCGCCTACGCCACCGCCGGCGCCCTGATCTATGTCGCGATGCTGATGATGGGCGGCATGGCCCACATCAACTGGGACGAAGCCACCGACAGTATCCCGGCCATCGTCACCGCAATCATGATGCCCCTGACCTTCTCCGTTGCCGACGGCATTGCCCTGGGCTTCATCACCTATGTGGTGCTGAAGGCCGGAACCGGCAAGCACAGGGAAATCTCCATCAGCCTGTACGTGCTGTGCGCGATCTTCATCGCCAAGTTCATTTTCTTGTAAGTTGCCCCGGCCTCACCGGCCCCATCCCGCCGGATGGGGCTTTTGTACATCCAGAGAACCTGATGAACCTGGCGGCTGTTCAGCGCTGCCGGAGCCGCATCCCTGCCAGGTCGTTGACAGGGTTTGTGCCAGCCTTCCCATGGCCGCCTGAACCGGCAAGCACCTTCTGCGGGACGAAAAAAAGCCCGCAGTGTGAGCGGGCAAGGACCAAAAGAAGCTATTTGCGCAGGATTCTTGGGGGTAGTCCTAGCTTCCTCTGTAGGTCGAATAGCTGTAAGGCGAGATCAACAGCGGCACGTGGTAGTGCTCCTGCTCGGCACTGATGCCAAAACGCAGCACCACGACATCCAGAAAGGCCGGCTGCGGCAGTTGCACGCCGCGGGCGCGGTAGTAGTCACCGGCATGGAACTGCAGCTGGTAGACCCCGGAACGGTAGTCTTCACCCTGCAGCAAAGGACTGTCGCAGCGACCATCGCTGTTGGTCAGGGTGCTGGCGACCAGTTCCAGCTGCGCGCCCTCGACCCGATACAGCTCGACCTTGATAGCGCTGCCGGGGCAGCCATGTGCGGCATCCAAAACATGTGTAGTCAAACGTCCCATTGATTCTGCGTGCCTGTCGCCCATTGAGTGAGCAGGCCTCGCGCCTCCCGGAGTCAGTGATTGAAAGGGGACCGCGGCGTTTCAGCAGTGGAAAGGCTGCGGAGAGGTTCCGATTAAGACATTTTTCAAAAAAATTGTACACAATAATAATCACAAATCTGCCGACAATCGGGGCCATCCCCGGCAACCTGCGAATGGCCCTCTAAACCTCAGCGGCAGACGACTTTCCAGGCATAAGCTGACCAACCGGGCAAGTTTCTTGCAAGCGGGATGCATCGCGACAAAAGCGGAAAAATGCAAAAAAACGGGCTTACAAACTGAATATAAACTTGTATACAATCGCTCCATCGCAGTGACGCCCACCTGGCTTCCCGGCTTCAGGTTCCGCCACGCCACCGTTATCACGAACAAGAAGGAAGACTGCAGTGAGCGCTGACTACCCTCGCGACCTGATCGGTTACGGCTCCAACCCTCCTCATCCTCACTGGCCGGGCAATGCCCGAATCGCCCTGTCCTTCGTGCTCAATTACGAAGAAGGCGGCGAGCGCAACATCCTTCATGGCGACAAGGAATCGGAAGCCTTCCTTTCGGAAATGGTTTCGGCGCAGCCACTCCAGGGCGAGCGCAACATGAGCATGGAATCGCTGTACGAATACGGCAGCCGCGCCGGCGTCTGGCGGATTCTCAAGCTGTTCAAGGAATTCGACATTCCGCTGACCATCTTCGCCGTGGCCATGGCCGCCCAGCGCCACCCGGACGTGATCCGCGCCATGGTCAAGGCCGGCCACGAGATCTGCAGCCACGGCTACCGCTGGATCGACTACCAGTACATGGACGAGGCCCAGGAACGCGAGCACATGCTCGAAGCCATCCGCATCCTCACCGAGATCACCGGTGAGCGCCCCCTGGGCTGGTACACCGGCCGCACCGGCCCGAACACACGGCGCCTGGTGATGGAGGAAGGCGGTTTCCTCTACGACTGCGATACCTACGACGATGACCTGCCCTACTGGGAACCCAACAACCCCACCGGCAAGCCTCACCTGGTGATCCCTTACACCCTGGACACCAACGACATGCGCTTCACCCAGGTGCAGGGTTTCAACAAGGGCGACGACTTCTTCCACTACCTCAAAGACGCTTTCGACGTGCTCTACGCCGAAGGTGCCGAAGCGCCGAAGATGCTTTCCATCGGCCTGCACTGCCGCCTGATCGGCCGCCCTGCACGCCTGGCTTCGCTCAAGCGTTTCATCGAGTACGCCAAAGGCCATGAACAGGTATGGTTCACCCGCCGCGTCGACATCGCCCGCCACTGGCAACAGACCCATCCTTACCAGGGAGCGACGAAATGACTGCCTTCCAGAGCCTCAAGCCCTCGACCCTGAGCCGCGAAGCCTTCGTCAAGGCCTTCGCCGATATCTACGAGCATTCGCCGTGGGTGGCTGAAAAAGCCTATGACCTGGGCCTCGACGCCTCCGTCGACCAGATCGAAGGCCTGCACCAGCGCATGAGCGATATCCTCTTGAGCGCCGATCACGCCGCCCAACTGGCACTGATCAACGCTCACCCGGACCTGGCCGGCAAAGCCGCCGTCCAGGGCCAGTTGACCGAAGCCAGCACCAACGAACAGGCCGGTGCCGGCATTCACCAATGCACCGCCGAAGAGTTCCAGCGTTTCACCGAGTTGAACGACGCCTACAAGGCCAAGTTCAAGTTTCCCTTCATCATGGCGGTGAAGGGCAGCAACCGGCACCAGATCCTCGCCGCGTTCGAAACCCGCATCCACAACGCCGTGTATACCGAGTTCAAATGCGCGCTGGCCGAGATCAACAAGATCGCCTTGTTCCGCTTACAGGCCCTGTAGCGGCAGCTCAGCATCCCTGCCCCTCTTGAGCCGGCGATCGCCGGCAAGCCATGGATGATGAACCGACACCCTCATCAGAGAACATAAGAAGAACAGCATGCGCACATTAGTGATTGAACCCCTGAGCAAAGAAGCCTTCGCCCCCTTCGGTGACGTAATCGAGACCGACGGCAGCGACCACTTCATGATCAACAATGGTTCGACCATGCGCTTCCACCGCCTGGCGACGGTTGAAACCGCCCAGCCGGAGGACGAAGCGATCATCAGCATCTTCCGCGCCGACGCGTTGGAAATGCCCTTGACCATTCGCATGCTGGAACGCCATCCGCTGGGCAGCCAGGCCTTCATCCCGCTGCTCGGCAACCCCTTTCTGATCGTGGTCGCGCCACTTGGCGATGAACCTGTATCAGGCTTGGTCCGCGCCTTCGTCAGCAATGGCAGGCAGGGCATCAATTACCATCGCGGCGTCTGGCACCACCCGGTGCTGACGATCGAAAAGCGGGATGACTTCCTGGTGGTTGATCGCAGTGGCAAAGGCAATAACTGCGATGAGCATTTCTTCAAAGAGGATGAGCGTTTGATCCTCGCCCCCCACCAATAAGAGAAGGTCTGATCACTCGACAACAAGGGTGACAGGCAAGAGGTAAAGACTGTGGAAGCACATCTGTTGGAATGGCTCAACCTGAGCGTGCGTTGGGTACATATGATCACTGGTGTGGCCTGGATCGGCGCATCGTTCTACTTTGTCTGGCTGGAGAACAACCTCAATCGCGTCAACCCCAAGGACGGCCTGTCCGGCGACCTCTGGGCGATTCACGGCGGCGGTATCTATCACCTGGAAAAATACAAGCTGGCCCCTCCCTCGATGCCGGAGAACCTGCACTGGTTCAAGTGGGAAGCCTACTTCACCTGGATGTCGGGGATTGCCCTGCTGTGCCTGGTGTTCTACTACAACCCGATGCTCTACCTAGTGGCTCCCGGCAGCGGCCTGACCGGCCCTGAAGGCGTGGCCATCGGTATCGGCGCGTTGATCGCCGGCTGGTTCATCTACGACTTCCTCTGCGATTCGCCACTGGGCAAGAAACCCGCCCTGCTCGGCTTCATCCTGTTCCTCCTGCTGATCGGCGCGGCCTACGGCTTCAGCAAGGTGTTCAGCGGCCGTGGCGCGTACCTGCACGTGGGCGCCATCATCGGCACCATCATGGTGGGCAACGTGTTCCGCATCATCATGCCGGCCCAGCGTGCGCTGGTAGCAGCGATCGCGGAAAACCGCACCCCGGATCCGACCCTGCCGGCCAAGGGCCTGTTGCGTTCGCGTCACAACAACTACTTCACCCTGCCCGTGCTGTTCATCATGATCAGCAACCACTTCCCGAGCACCTACGGCAGCCAGTACAACTGGTTGATCCTGGCCGGGATCGCGGTCCTGGCAGTGCTGGTGCGGCACTACTTCAACACCCGGCATGACAGCCACAAGTTCGCCTGGACCCTGCCCGTGGCGGCTCTGGGCATGATCTGCCTGGCCTATGTGACCGGCCCAACGCCAGCACCCAGTGCCCCGGAAGTGGCCAAGGCCCCTGCCCAGAGCCAATTCCAGCCATTGCCGGAAACCGCCCTGGGTGGCAAACCGGCAACCTCGGCCGAAGCTCAGCCTGCACCAGCGCCAGCGGCGCCCGCTGCGGCCAGCGCCCCGGCGCAGGCGTCGAATGCCGGCCCGGCCTTCGACAAGGTGCACAGCGTGATTCAGGAGCGTTGCGCGGTCTGCCATTCGGCCAAGCCCACCAGCCCGCTGTTCAGCGCAGCGCCGGCCGGAGTGATGTTCGACACGCCGGAGCAGATCCGTCTGCAAGCCGCGCGTATCCAGGCCCAGGCTGTGACCAGCCAGATCATGCCGCTGGGCAACATCACCCAGATGACCCAGCAGGAACGTGAACTGATCGGCGCCTGGATTGCCCAGGGGGCCCAGACCCACTGATCAGTGCCTGCACCCAGGCTGCTTCGCGAGCAAGCTCGCTCCTACAGAACCGGATTTTTCTGTAGGGGCGGGCTTGATTGCCGTCAGCCGTCCAAGATTCGTCTGCTACAAACCCGCTGCGCACCAAGACACAGCGGTTAAATCACAAGAATAAAAAGATTCGAGGTGTTGCATGTCCGATTCATCCGAACAGTGCGTCCCCGCTGCGCCCGCCATTGTGCGCTTGCCCTTCCTGCAACTGATCCTGGTGGGTCTGCAACACGTTCTGCTGATGTATGGCGGTGCAATTGCGGTACCGCTGATCATCGGACAAGCCGCCGGCCTGAGTCGTGAAGAAATCGCCTTCCTGATCAACGCCGACCTGCTGGTCGCCGGAATCGCCACCATCGTCCAGTCGATGGGCATCGGCCCCATGGGCATTCGCATGCCGGTGATGATGGGCGCCAGTTTCGCCGCCGTGGGCAGCATGGTGGCCATGGCCGGCATGCCCGGCATCGGCATGCAGGGCATCTTTGGCGCCACCATTGCCGCAGGCTTCTTCGGCATGCTGATTGCGCCCTTCATGTCCAAGGTGGTGCGCTTCTTCCCGCCCCTGGTCACCGGCACGGTGATCACCTCGATCGGCCTGTCACTGTTTCCGGTGGCGGTGAACTGGGCCGGCGGTGGCAGCAGTACCGCGCAATTCGGTTCGCCCATCTACCTGACCATCGCCGCACTGGTGCTGGGCACCATCCTGCTGATTCATCGCTTCATGCGTGGTTTCTGGGTGAACATTTCCGTGCTGATCGGCATGGGCCTGGGCTACGTGCTGTGCGGCATGATCGGCATGGTCGACCTCAGCGGCATGGCCGAGGCGCCCTGGCTGCAGGTCGTCACCCCGCTGCACTTCGGTATGCCGCAGTTCCATCTGGCGCCCATCCTGTCGATGTGCCTGGTGGTGGTGATCATCTTTGTCGAATCCACCGGGATGTTCCTCGCCCTGGGCAAGATCACCGGCCAGGAAGTCAGCCCGCGCATGCTGCGTCGTGGCCTTCTGTGTGATGCCGGCGCCTCGTTCTTCGCCGGTTTCCTCAACACCTTCACCCACTCCTCGTTCGCCCAGAACATCGGCCTGGTGCAGATGACCGGGGTGCGCTGCCGCTCGGTGACCATTGTCGCCGGCGCTCTGCTGATCGTTCTCAGCCTGCTGCCCAAGGCCGCCTTCCTGGTGGCCTCGATTCCACCGGCGGTCCTGGGCGGGGCGGCCATCGCCATGTTCGGCATGGTGGCCGCCACCGGGATCAAGATTCTCCAGGAAGCCGATATTGGCGACCGGCGCAATCAACTGCTGGTGGCGGTGAGCATCGGCATGGGCCTGATTCCCGTGGTGCGTCCAGAGTTCTTTGCCCACCTGCCACTGTGGATGAGCCCCATCACCCACAGCGGCATTGCCATGGCGACCTTGAGCGCCCTGGTGCTGAACCTGCTGTTCAACATCCTCGGCGGCAGCGAGCGCGCGGCCAACAGCGCACACCACGCTCATCAGCATTGAGTCGCCCCCCCCCGGGCGCCGGTTCGGCGCCCGGGGGCTGCTGCACCGTTCACGCTTGAATGCGGCGCTCGGCCCCCAGGACCGAGCGCCGCCCACAGACGCCGCGCCTTGACAATAAAAACAAACAGGGAGCACTCCTATGCAGCCTGCCCAGGCCCCTCTGACGGTGGCCGCTCCACGGCCATTGGCGCCGGCCCATCGCCCCGATGGCCAGCGATCATTGCCCGGCTACTGCCCTTCATTGCGGATACCTACCTGATATGGCCGGCCGGCCTGCCCCAAAGTGGTTGCAAGTGCGCCGTTGCGGCGCACTTGAGCCCTGCCGTGAGAGCCAGTATTCTCCGCGGCCGCGCAAATCTGGTCTAAAAAAAAGCCCGGATGAAAAACCTGACCCAAGAGCCAACTTATCCCGGCCTGGACAGGTAACAAGGCGCCCGAAAATATCGCGAAAACACTCTCGCCCGGCTGTATCGCTACAGCTGGACGGGAGTTTTTTGCTTTTTTTCGGCCTTGGCTCAGCTCTTGCTAAAAGCAACAAAGCTGACCGATCGGATGGTTTTTTACAGTAACGATAAAAGGCGCCATACCAGAGCGCCGAGCCATAAAAAAACGTGGAACTACCTACTTTGGGAGCAACCGAATGAAACCGATGTGCAAGAGCCTGATGTTGGCCGCCAGCGCGCTGGTGGGGGGACAGGCCGTGGCTGGCGACCTGTTGCAGTGGCAGAACAACAGCCTGACTTACCTGTACGGCAAGAACTTCGAGGTCAACCCGCAGATTCAACAGACGGTGACCTTCGAACATGCCGACGCCTGGAAATACGGCGACAACTTCTTCTTCCTCGACCGGATCTTCTACAACGGCAAGGAAGACGGCAACGTCGGCCCGGACACTTACTACGGCGAATTCAGCCCGCGCCTGTCGTTCGGCAAGATCTTTGATCAGAAACTGGAGTTCGGCCCGATCAAGGACGTGCTGCTGGCCTTCACCTACGAGTTCGGCGAGGGCGATAACGAGTCTCACCTGATCGGTCCCGGTTTCGACCTGGCCGTGCCCGGCTTCGACTACTTCCAGCTGAACTTCTATCAGCGCCACACCGAAGGCAGCCGCCCGGGCGACAACGTCTGGCAGATCACCCCGGTCTGGTCGTATACCATTCCCGTGGGCCGCTCGGACATCCTGATCGACGGCTACATGGACTGGGTGGTCGATAACGACCAGAACGCCAAAGGCACCTACCACGCCAACCTGCACTTCAACCCGCAGGTCAAGTACGACCTGGGCAAGGCGCTGAACTGGGGCGCCAAGCAGTTGTACGTCGGTTTCGAGTACGACTACTGGAAGAACAAGTACGGTATCGAGGATTCGCGCAACTTCGAGACCAACCAGGACACCGCCAGCCTGTTGATCAAGTACCACTTCTAATCGCAGGACAAGCCGCCGACGCCGAACGCAGCCTTGGGCGACGTTCGGTTGACGGCGTACATCGCTCTTCGCGGGCTGGCCCGCTCCTACCGCGCAGGTTCTGTAGGAGCGGGCCAGCCCGCGAGGCCATTGAGCCCCAGAAACCGCGCCAACTCCTCGCCCTTGGCCAGAGCATCACTGCGGCCCAGCTCGATCAGCTCGCTGCAATACGCCGCCTCGAACAACAAATAGCTCAGGACCCCGGCACCGCTGGTGCGGGTCGCCCCCGGCCCGCGCAAGAACAAACGCAACGCCGCCGGCAACTCCTGCCGGTGCCGCGCCGCGATTTCGTCGATCGGTTGGCTGGGGGCAATCACCAACACTTCCACAGGCGCAATGCCCAGGCCGCGATCCGCCGCGCTGCCCGGCAACAGGCGACTGAAATGATTGAGTCGCTCCAGCAGTTCAATATCGCTTTCCAGGCTGTCAATGAAGGTGCTGTTGAGCATATGGCCGCCGATCTGCGCCAGGGTCGGCTGCTGCCCGGTGTAAGTGCGCTGCTGTGAAGTGTCCGGATCGTTGCCCCGCGGGTTGCCACTGACCCCCACCACCAGCACGCGACTGGCTCCCAGGTGCAAGGCCGGACTGATGGGCGCCGACTGGCGCACCGCGCCATCGCCGAAGTACTCCTGGTCGAGCTTGACTGGAGCGAACAGCAGGGGAATGGCCGCACTGGCCAGCAGGTGATCCACCGTAAGCTGGGTCGGAATGCCGATCCGCCGGTGGCGCAACCAGGGATTGATGACCCCACCCCCTTGATAGAAGGTCACCGCCTGTCCGGATTCATAACCGAAAGCCGTTACCGCCACCGCGTGCAACTGCCCCTGGGCAATCGCCTGATGGATGCCCGAAAGGTGCATGTGCTGGTTGAGCAGTTCACGCAACGGCGAATTGTTGATCAGCGCCACCGGCACCTGAGCGCCAAGCCCCAGCAGGCTGTGACCGACAAAGCGACTGGCCTGACGAATCACCCCGGGCCAATCGCTGCGCATTACCTGATCACTGCGAAAGCTGCTCCAGAACGCCGTGAGACGCTTGATGGCCGCGGAAAAATCCGTGGCGCCGCTGGCCAGGCTGACCGCATTGATGGCCCCGGCCGAGGTGCCGACAATCACCGGAAACGGATTGCGCGCCCCCGGCCCGATCAATTCGGCAATCGCCGCCAGCACGCCCACCTGATAGGCCGCCCGGGCGCCACCACCAGAAAGAATCAAACCGGTGACCGGTTCCGCCGCACTCATCAATTCACTCCATCCATGGCGCACAAGACTCCGCTCAGTACCCGTAAGCTCAACGGCGCTTCGTGTAGAGCTTGGGCTCGCCCGGCGGCCGGCTCTTGAAGCGCCGATGGGCCCAGAGGTACTGCTCGGGGCAGGCGCGCAAGGCCGTTTCCACCCACTGATTGATCCGCAGGCAATCCTCTTCTTCCGTGGCGCCAGGGAAATCCGTCAGCGGCGCATGAATCACCAGGCGGTAGCCACTGCCGTCGGCCAGGCGTTCCTGGGTGAAAGGCACCACCAGGGCCTTGCCCAGGCGCGCGAACTTGCTGGTGGCGGTAACGGTCGCGGCCTGGATGCCGAACAACGGCACAAACAGGCTCTGCTTGACGCCATAGTCCTGATCCGGCGCGTACCAGATCGCCCGGCCGGCCCGCAGCAGCTTGAGCATGCCACGCACGTCTTCACGCTCGACGGCCAGCGAGTCCAGGTTATGCCGTTCACGACCACGGCGCTGAATGAAGTCGAACAACGGGTTTTTGTGTTCGCGGTACATGCCATCGATGGTGTGCTGCTGGCCCAGCAGCGCCGCGCCGATCTCCAGCGTGGTGAAGTGCAGGGCCATGAGAATCACCCCATGACCGTCACGCTGGGCCTGTTTCAGGTATTCCAGCCCTTCGACATGGGCCAGGCGCGCCAGGCGCGGCTTGGACCACCACCAGCTCATGGCCATTTCGAAGAAGGCGATCCCGGTGGATGCGAAGTTCTCCTTGAGCAGGCGCTTGCGCTCTGCGGCGGACTTTTCCGGGAAGCACAGTTCCAGGTTGCGCTGGGCGATCACCCGCCGGTCGCCGGCCACCCGGCACATCAACGCCCCCAGGGCGCGACCGATTTGCAGGAGCACGGGATAGGGCAACTGGACGACCAGCCATAACACGCCAAGTCCCAGCCACAGCGGCCAGAAACGTGGAGACAAGAATGCAGCTCGAAAACGCGGGCGATCCATTACAGATTCCGGGACAGACAACAAGGCCGCGCATTCTACATCGGTTCGACCTGGCTTGCGGGGCGCGGGCGATCTCGTTATAAGTCTCGGCACTTTTAGTGACAAGCCGCCTTCTGCAGACCATGAGCCAAACCGAATCGCTAGACCAAGATCCTGTGTTCCAGTTAAAGGGCAGCATGCTCGCCATCACGGTGCTGGAACTGGCCCGCAACGACCTTGAAGGCCTTGATCGCCAACTGGCCGCGAAAGTCGCCCAGGCCCCGAACTTCTTCAGCAATGCGCCACTGGTGCTGGCGCTGGACAAGCTGCCTGCCGCCGAGGGCTCGGTGGATCTGCCCGGGCTGATGCGCGTCTGCCGCCACCACGGCCTGCGCACCCTGGCCATTCGTGCCAGTCGCATCGAAGACATTGCCGCGGCGATTGCCGTCGACCTGCCGGTGCTGCCACCTTCCGGTGCCCGGGAACGGCCACTTGAACCGCCCGAGAGCGAAATCAAGAAAGTGCCGGAAAAGCCGCCGGAGCCCACGGTCAAACCGACCCGCATCATCACTTCGCCAGTACGCGGCGGGCAGCAGATTTATGCCCAGGGTGGCGATCTGGTGGTGGTGTCCTCGGTCAGCCCCGGAGCGGAACTTCTCGCCGATGGCAATATCCATGTATACGGCCCGATGCGCGGCCGGGCCCTGGCAGGCGTCAAAGGTGATACCAAGGCACGGATTTTCTGTCAGCAATTGAGCGCTGAACTGATCTCCATCGCCGGTCAGTACAAGGTTTCCGAGGACCTGCGACGCGACCCTCTGTGGGGCTCTGGAGTCCAGGTCAGCCTGTCGGGTGACGTGTTGAACATCACACGTCTTTAACGGATACTGCCGCATTTTCCAAGCATCTCTAAAACGTAGCGATTACGGCTCAAACGAAGTAGGAAATTGGCAATCAGCAGTGTTTATCGACGATAAATCCTGCCGCTGACCGAACTCCAGCCAAGGCTGTCCGACTGCAGTAGTTTTCAAGAGATGTTTTTCAGGGGCTAAAAGTCCTTTTTCCTTAGGGGTGAAACACCTTGGCCAAGATTCTCGTGGTTACATCCGGCAAGGGTGGCGTGGGTAAAACCACCACCAGCGCCGCTATCGGTACCGGCCTCGCTCTGCGTGGTCACAAAACAGTCATCGTCGACTTCGACGTCGGCCTGCGTAACCTCGACCTGATCATGGGCTGCGAGCGTCGCGTGGTGTATGACTTCGTCAACGTGGTGAACGGCGAAGCCAACCTGCAGCAAGCCCTGATCAAAGACAAGCGCCTGGAAAACCTCTACGTGCTGGCCGCCAGCCAGACCCGCGACAAGGACGCACTGACCCTCGAAGGCGTGGAAAAAGTCCTGATGGAACTCAAGGAAACCTTCGAGTTCGTGGTCTGTGACTCGCCTGCCGGTATCGAGAAAGGCGCGCACCTGGCCATGTACTTCGCCGACGAAGCGATTGTCGTGACCAACCCTGAAGTGTCTTCGGTGCGTGACTCCGACCGTATGCTCGGCCTGCTGGCCAGCAAGTCCCGTCGCGCCGAGAAGGGCGAAGATGCGATCAAGGAGCACCTGCTGCTGACCCGTTACAACCCGGAGCGCGTCAGCAATGGCGAAATGCTCGGCGTTGAAGACGTCAAAGAAATTCTCGCAGTAACCCTGCTGGGCGTGATTCCCGAATCCCAGGCGGTGCTCAAGGCTTCCAACCAGGGCGTGCCGGTCATTCTCGACGACCAGAGCGATGCGGGCCAGGCCTACAGCGACGCGGTCGATCGTCTGCTGGGCAAAACCGTGGAACATCGGTTCCTTGATGTCGAGAAGAAGGGATTCTTCGAGCGCCTGTTTGGAGGTAGATAATGAATCTTTTTGACTTCTTTCGTGCCAGCAAAAAGGTCAGCACCGCGTCGGTAGCGAAAGAGCGTCTACAGATCATCGTGGCGCATGAACGCGGCCAGCGCAGCACCCCTGATTACTTGCCCGCCTTGCAGAAGGAACTGGTGGAAGTGATCCGCAAGTACGTCAATATCGGGTCCGACGACGTGCACGTCGCTCTGGAAAACCAGGGCAGTTGCTCGATCCTGGAACTCAATATCACCCTGCCTGATCGCTGATTGATCCGCCAGGAGCCACGGCGGCTCGCAGGCCTCATGCATTGAATGGGGTCGGCGAGCCGCCGTTGGCGTTTGTTACGAGGCTGTTTTAATGCCGTTGTCGAATATCCACATCCTGCATCAGGACGCCGCCGTCCTGGTGGTGAACAAACCCACCCTGCTGCTTTCAGTCCCTGGTCGCGCCGATGACAACAAGGACTGCCTGATCACCCGCCTGCAGGAAAACGGTTACCCCGAAGCCCGGATCGTCCACCGGCTGGATTGGGAAACCTCAGGCATCATTCTCCTGGCCCGGGACCCGGACACTCATCGCGAGCTGTCGCGGCAGTTTCATGACCGTGAAACCGAAAAAGCCTACACCGCCCTGTGCTGGGGCCAGCCGGAACTGGACAGCGGCAGCATCGACCTGCCCTTGCGCTATGACCCGCCAACCAAACCGCGGCACGTGGTGGATCACGAATTCGGCAAACACGCCCTGACCTTCTGGCGCGTGCTGGAGCGTTGCGGCGACTGGTGCCGGGTCGAACTGACGCCGATCACCGGACGCTCCCACCAACTGCGGGTGCACATGCTGTCCATCGGCCATCCGCTGCTGGGCGACGGCCTCTACGCCCACCCGCAAGCCCTGGCTGCCTGGCCACGCCTGTGCCTGCACGCCAGCATGCTCAGCTTCACCCACCCCCAGACCGGTGAGCGCCTGCGCTTCGAATGCCCTGCGCCGTTTTGATACCCCTGTTTTCTTGTAGGAACCGGCTTGCTGGCGAAAGCACTCTGAAGGCGATCCCCGGATCGACAGCCGCTTCGCCGGCAAGCCGGCTCCTACAGCGTCCGGCTATACGTTAAACTCGCGCCACTGCTGTCTGGAGCTATTTATGCGCGAAGAGTTGAACCAAGGCCTGATCGACTTCCTCAAGGCCTCCCCTACCCCTTTCCATGCCACTGCCAGCCTTGTTCAACGTCTGGAAGCGGCCGGTTATCAACGCCTCGACGAGCGCGAGCCATGGACCACCGAGGCCAACGGTCGCTACTACGTCACCCGTAACGACTCCTCCATCGTCGCCTTCAAGCTGGGGCGGCACTCGCCGTTGCAAGGCGGCATCCGCCTGGTGGGCGCGCACACCGACAGTCCGTGCCTGCGGGTCAAGCCCCAGCCGGAGCTGCAGCGCCAGGGCTTCTGGCAGCTGGGCGTGGAAGTCTATGGCGGTGCGCTGCTGGCTCCCTGGTTCGATCGTGATCTGTCCCTGGCCGGCCGCGTGACCTTCCGCCGCGACGGCAAGGTGGAAAGCCAACTGATCGATTTCAAGGCGCCGATCGCGATCATTCCCAACCTGGCCATTCACCTCAACCGCGAAGCCAACCAGGGCTGGGCGATCAATGCGCAGAATGAACTGCCGCCGATCCTGGCCCAGTTCGCTGGCGACGAGCGCGTGGATTTCCGTGCGGTACTCACCGACCAGTTGGCTCGGGAACACGGCCTGAACGCCGACGTGGTGCTGGACTACGAGTTGAGTTTCTACGACACCCAGAGCGCTGCGGTAATCGGCCTGCACGGTGATTTCATTGCCGGTGCGCGCCTGGACAACCTGCTGTCCTGCTACGCCGGACTGCAGGCCCTGTTGAACGCCGACAGCGAAGAAACCTGCGTGCTGGTGTGCAACGACCACGAGGAAGTCGGCTCCTGCTCGGCCTGCGGCGCCGACGGTCCGATGCTCGAACAGACCTTGCGCCGCCTGCTGCCCGAAGGCGACGAGTTCGTGCGCACCATCCAGAAATCGCTGCTGGTGTCCGCCGACAACGCCCACGGCGTGCACCCCAACTACGCCGACAAGCACGACGCCAACCACGGCCCAAAACTCAATGCCGGCCCGGTGATCAAGGTCAACAGCAATCAGCGTTACGCCACCAACAGCGAAACCGCCGGTTTCTTCCGTCACCTGTGCATGGCCGAAGAAGTGCCGGTGCAGAGCTTCGTGGTGCGCAGCGACATGGGCTGCGGCTCGACCATCGGCCCGATCACCGCCAGCCACCTGGGGGTGCGCACCGTGGATATCGGCCTGCCGACCTTCGCCATGCATTCGATCCGCGAACTGTGCGGCAGCCATGACCTGGCCCACCTGGTGAAGGTGCTGAGCGCCTTCTACGCCAGCCGCGAACTGCCATGAGGCAAGCGGCGGGCGTGGACCTCCACGCCCGCCGGCTTCTGATGCACATCAACCCAGGTCGCGACAAAGCGACCTAGACTCATGAGTACCTTTTCTGACAAGGCCGTCGCCATGATCTCGATGTCTTCGTTCCATTCCATGCTCATCCCGATTCTCACGGGCATGATCCTGTTGGCCATCGGCTTCAACTTCCGGGACAAGAACCTCGGGGTGTTCAGCATGTGGGTCGGCATGCTGCTGATTCTCGGCACCGTGGTCTACAAGATCCTGGCCAAGCTCGCTGAATAAATGCAGCGCCTGCCCTCGCATTGAATTTGGTGGCCTCGTACACTCGGTCGATCCGTTTGCCTGCGAGGTTGACCGCCCAGTGTTTGCTCGTCTTTTCGCCCTGCCCTGCTATGTACTTGTCTGCCTGCTGACCCTGCTGCCGCTGAGCAGCGCTCAGGCGGTGGGCCTGCCCGGCCTGCTGGGCAACCAGACCAAGGCGCAGCCCCAGGCCGAGGAACCCTTGGGGCAATCCCTGGATGAGGTGATCAAGTCCCTGGAGAACGACCAGCAGCGAGCCAAGCTGCTGGCGGACCTGAAGAAGCTGCGGGACGCCACGAAAAAAGCCCAACCCACTCCCGAAGAAGGCGTGCTCGGTCTGATCGGCGGCACCTTGTCGAACCTGGAAAAACAATTCTCCGGCGCCGACAGCCCGGTGACCCGCTGGTCCGACGAGTTCGACCAGGCCAAGGAGGAGCTTTCGGCACTGATGCTGCCGGCCAGCCAATGGCTGCCGATCATCTTTGCCTTTGCCTTGATCCTCATGGTCTGGAGCCTGTTGGCGGCGGCCTTGATCTGGCTCAGCCACCGGGTGCGCCTGCGTTTTGGCCTCACCGACGAACTGCCCCAGCACCCCAAGACCTGGGACTTGCTGCGTTTCGCCCTGCGCAAGCTCGGCCCCTGGCTGATCGCCCTGCTGATCACCGTGTACCTGACCTATTCCCTGCCCTCCTCCCTGGGCAAGGACCTGGCCATGGTCCTGGCCTACGCGCTGGTGGTGGGCACCTGCTTCTCGGCGATCTGTGTGGTGGCGTTTTCCGTGCTCGATGGCCCGCACCGCCATCGCGCGCTGTACATCCTGCGCCGCCAGGCCTTCCGCCCGCTGTGGTGGATCGGCAGCTTCGCCGCTTTCGGCGAGGCCCTGAGCGACCCGCGCATGGTGGCCAGCCTCGGCCAGCACCTGGCCCATACTGCGGCAACCTTCGCCAATGTGATGGCGGCGCTGTCCACCGGGGTGTTCATCCTGCGCTTCCGCCGGCCAATCGCCCACCTGATCCGCAACCAGCCACTGTCCCGGCGCCTGACGCGTCGGGCCCTGAGCGACACCATCGAAATCATCGGCACCTTCTGGTATCTGCCGGCCCTGGTGCTGGTGGGCATTTCACTGTTCGCCACCTTCGTCTCCGCCGGCGACACCAGCACCGCCCTGCGTCAGTCGCTGCTGTGCACGGTGCTGCTGGTGCTGTGCATGGTGATCAACGGCCTGGTGCGGCGCCATGCGCTCAAGCCGCAACGCGGACACAAACGCCATGCGCTGTATTCCGAACGACTGAAAAGCTTCTTCTATACCCTGGCCCACCTGGCGGTATGGCTGGCGTTCATCGAACTGGGCCTGCGGGTCTGGGGCATGTCGCTGATCCGCTTCACCGAAGGCGACGGCCATGAAGTCAGCGTCAAGCTGTTCAGCCTCGCCGGCACCCTGATCTTCGCCTGGCTGATCTGGATCTTGAGCGACACCGCGGTGCATCACGCCCTGACTCGCTCGCGCAAGGGCCTGGCCAATGCCCGCGCGCAAACCATGATGCCGCTGATCCGCAACGTGCTGTTCGTGGCGATCTTCATCATTGCCACCATCGTCGCCCTGGCCAACATGGGCATGAACGTCACGCCGCTGCTGGCCGGTGCCGGCGTCATCGGCCTGGCCATCGGTTTCGGCGCCCAGTCGCTGGTGGCGGACCTGATCACCGGCCTGTTCATCATCATCGAGGACTCCCTGGCCATCGACGACTACGTGGATGTCGGCGGCCACCTCGGCACCGTCGAGGGCCTGACCATCCGCACCGTGCGCCTGCGGGACATCGACGGCATCGTGCACACCATCCCGTTCAGCGAAATCAAGAGCATCAAGAACTACTCCCGGGAGTTCGGCTACGCGATCTTCCGCGTGGCGATCCCCTACAACATGGAAATCGACGATGCGATCAAGCTGATGCGCGATGTCGGCCAGAAGATGCGTACCGATCCCTTGCAGCGACGCAACATCTGGTCTCCGCTGGAGATTCAGGGCGTGGAAAGCTTCGAGTCCGGCAGCGCCATCCTACGGGCCCGTTTCAAGACCGCGCCGATCAAGCAATGGGAAGTGTCCCGAGCGTTCAACCTGTCCCTCAAGCGTCACCTGGACGAAGCCGGACTGGACCTGGCCACCCCGCGCATGAGCATCCAGGTGATCACCCCCGGCAGCGCCCCGGAAAAACAATGACCCTGAAGGAGCCGGCTTGCCGGCGAACGGCACTGGCCTCTAAAGAACGTCGACACCGACATGAATCGCATCATGCCGCCAGAACTCCAGATCACAATCGATCAGCCGCTCATGCTGGTCGTAGTTGACCCGGGCGATGCGCAGCCCGGGGCTGCCCACCGACACCTTCAAGGCCGCCGCCGCTTCCGGCTGCAATGAGGTGGGCACGATCTCGAAGCGCACCCGCCCGTAATGCAGGTCGTAATGCCGGGCATAGAGCTCGGTGATCGACTGGTTCAAATCCAGGTCGAGAATGTGTGGAAAGTACTTGGGGTTCAGGTAGTGCTCGACATACAGCACCAGCCGCTCATCGATGCGCCGCGCCCGGCAGATCTGGATCACGCTGGACAGCGCCGGTAATTGCAGCCAGGCGCAGACCGCCGCCGACGCCGGTTGCAGGCGCGCCGAGATCACCTCAGTGGAAGGCACTCGCCCCTGGGCACTGACCATGGCGTGGAAGTGACTGCGCTGCATCAGGTTGTAGGCCAGCCGCGGCGGCGAAACGAACCAGCCCCGGCGCTCCTCGCGGTAGATCTGCCCCTGGGCCTCCAATTGCAGCAAGGCCTCGCGCACGGTGATGCGGGTGGTGGCGAACAACTCGCTGAGCTTGCGCTCGGCCGGCAGCTTGCTGCCGGGTGCCAACAGACCGTGGGCGATCTGCTCCTGCAGGACCTGGCCGATGGCTGTCACCGCTTTGGTTGTATCAATACGCATCAACGTTACCTATCTGGACTAGACCAGCACTGTTTCAGGGCAGCGCAGTGGTCGGGACAGCGCTCTGCAGCCGTGTCCAAAGCCTAGGCAATGCATATGACTGAGAGATGACAAAGCCGCCGAGCGGGCCCTCGGCGAACCTGCAAATTGCCCGCCAGAACCTTGCAGAACGGGTGTTTGGCCATGGTCTACGCTTATTTCGCAGCGCCGGACCTGCGCCCGAATCCATGCGCCGACCGTTGGCACCGACATCAAAGTGTCATCCAACACGCCTAAATTGGCTCAGGTATTGCTGACCTAGACCAACCCACCGCAAGACCGTCGATAACAACGCAGCGTTGAACACGCCCAAAGGAGCTTCGGATGAAACAGCTTTTCCTGGCATCACTGTTAGGCTCGACCATTGCCCTGTGCACCGCCGCCATGGCTGCTGACAACGATTTGAAAACCCTGGAAGCCGCTGCGAAAGCAGAAGGCGCGGTCAACAGCGTCGGCATGCCCGATGACTGGGCCAACTGGAAAGGCACCTGGGAGGACCTGGCGAAAACCTACGGCCTCAAGCACATCGACACCGACATGAGCTCGGCCCAGGAGATCGCCAAGTTCGCTGCCGAGAAAGACAACGCCAGCGCCGACATCGGCGACGTGGGCGCAGCCTTCGGCCCGATCGCGGTCAAGCAGGGCGTGGCCCAGCCTTACAAGCCGAGCACCTGGGCCCAGGTCCCGGATTGGGCCAAGGACAAGGACGGCAACTGGGCGCTGGCCTACACCGGCACCATCGCCTTCATCATCAACAAGAAGCTGCTGCACGGTTCCGAAGCTCCCAAGAGCTGGGCCGATCTGGAAAAGGGCAAGTACAAGGTGTCCATCGGTGACGTGAGCACCGCAGCCCAGGCCGCCAACGGCGTACTGGCTGCCGCCATCGCCAAGGGCGGCAACGAGAAGAACATCCAGCCGGCGCTGCTGATGTTCGCCGAGATCGCCAAGCAGGGTCGCCTGTCCCTGGCCAACCCGACCATCGCCACCATGGAAAAGGGTGAAGTGGAAGTCGGCGTGGTCTGGGACTTCAACGGCCTGAGCTACCGCAACAAGATGGTCAACAAGGACGACTACGAAGTGCTGATCCCCTCCGATGGCTCGGTGATTTCCGGCTACACCACCATCATCAACAAGTACGCCAAGCACCCCAACGCCGCCAAGCTGACCCGCGAATACATCTTCAGCGATGCCGGCCAGACCAACCTGGCCCGCGGCAACGCGCGGCCGATCCGCGCCGAGCACCTGACCCTGCCGGCGGACGTGCAGGCCAACCTGCTGCCCAACGAGCAGTACAAGCACGTGACTCCGATCAAGGACGCCGACGCCTGGGAGAAAACCTCCAAGGCCCTGCCGCAGAAGTGGCAGGAAGAAGTGATCATCAACATGCCGTAACGCTGCATCAGTCGTAGGAGCCGGCTTGCCGGCGCAGGCCTGCACCAAGGTGCAGACGCCTTCGCCGGCAAACGCAGTGCCGCCCGGCCGCTCCTGCAGGTTCCATGCGCTGCCTGATCCCGGAGTTTCCCCGTTCATGAAGCACAACGTCATCCTTGTGGTGCTCGACGGCCTCAACCACGAAGTCGCCCGCCACGCCATGGGGCACTTGCAGGCCTACGTCGGCGCAGGCCGCGCCGCCCTGTACAAGTTGCAATGCGAGTTGCCGGCCCTGTCCCGGCCCCTGTACGAATGCATCCTCACCGGTGTGGCACCGATCGACAGCGGCATCGTGCACAACCAGGTGTCGCGCCTGTCCACCCAGCGCAGCCTGTTCCACTACGCCCGCGATGCTGGCCTGACCACCGCTGCCGCGGCCTATCACTGGGTCAGCGAGCTGTACAACCGCTCGCCGTTCAACGCTCCGCGGGACCGCCATACCGCCAACCCGGACCTGCCGATCCAGTACGGCCACTTCTACTGGAACGATCACTACCCCGACTCTCACCTGTTCGCCGATGCGGAGCACCTGCGGCTGAGCTACCAGCCGAACCTGCTCCTGGTGCACCCGATGAACATCGACGATGCCGGGCACAAGCACGGCCTGGACAGTTCGCAGTACCGCAACAGCGCGCGCTCGGCGGACATCATCCTCGCCGACTACCTGCAAGGCTGGCTCGACGCCGGCTACCAGGTGCTGGTGACGGCCGACCACGGCATGAACAACGACCGCTCGCACAACGGCCTGCTGGCCGAGGAGCGGGAAGTCCCGCTGTTCGTGCTCGGCGATGCCTTCAGTCTCGATCCGGGTGCCATGCCGAAACAGACCGAGCTGTGCGGCACGGTCTGCCAACTGCTGGGCGTGGCCCATGACAAACCTTTCTGCCGGGAGCTGCTGCAGTGAATTCAGTCACCCGCGGCAAATGGCTGGCGGCCCTGTGCCTGGTGCCCTTTGCTCTGTTTTTCATCGTGTTCCAGATCGCCCCGCTGGTGTGGGTGCTGATCAACAGCCTGCAGTCGGAAGAGTTCGGCTGGGGCCTGGCCAACTTCAACAAGATCTTCAGTTCGAAGTTCTACCTGCAGGCCATCCAGTACAGCCTGGAGATCAGTTTCTGGTCCAGCGTGTTCGGCATCATCATTGCGGTGCTGGGCAGTTACTCCTTGCGCCGGGTGGACTCCAAGCTGCGCAACTTCGTCAACGCCTTCGCCAACATGACCAGCAACTTCGCCGGCGTGCCCCTGGCCTTTGCCTTCATCATTCTTCTGGGCTTCAACGGCACCATCACCATCATGCTCAAGCAGTCGGGGATCATTCAGGACTTCAACCTGTACTCCAAGACCGGGCTGATCATTCTCTACACCTACTTCCAGATTCCCCTGGGGGTGCTGCTGCTGTACCCGGCCTTTGATGCCCTGCGCGAAGACTGGCGTGAATCCGCCGCGCTGCTGGGGGCCAATGGCTGGCAGTTCTGGCGACATATCGGCCTGCCGGTGCTGACCCCGGCATTGCTCGGCACCTTCGTCATCCTGCTGGCCAATGCCCTGGGCGCCTATGCCACGGTCTATGCCCTGACCACCGGCAACTTCAACGTGCTGCCGATCCGTATCGCCGCCATGGTTTCCGGGGACATCTCCCTGGATCCGAACATGGCCAGCGCCCTGGCCGTGGTGCTGGTGGCCCTGATGACCCTGGTGACCATCGTCCATCAGCTGCTGTTGAAGAGGAGCTACCATGTCTCGCGCTGAACCCGGCTCCGCCGCGCTCTACCACCGGGTGGTGGTCTACCTGTTGTTCGCCATCCTGCTGCTGCCGCTGCTGGGGACCTTTGTCTATTCCATCGCCAGCAGTTGGTCGGCCACCATCCTGCCCAGCGGCTTGACCTTCAAGTGGTACCTGCAGCTGTGGAGCGACCCGCGCTTTCTCAATGCCTTCGGCCAGTCGCTGCTGGTGTGCGTCGGCGCGCTGATGCTGTCGGTGGTGCTGATCCTGCCGTTGCTGTTCGTGGTGCACTACCACTTCCCCAGGCTCGATGCGCTGATGAACATCCTGATCCTGCTGCCCTTCGCGGTGCCGCCGGTGGTGTCTTCGGTGGGCCTGCTGCAACTCTATGGCTCGGGGCCCTTGGCCATGGTCGGCACGCCCTGGATCCTCATCGGCTGCTACTTCACCGTGGCGCTGCCGTTCATGTACCGGGCCATCACCAACAATTTGCAGGCAATCAACCTGCGGGACCTGATGGACGCCGCCCAACTGCTCGGCGCCAGCACCTGGCAGGCGGCCTTCCTGGTGGTCCTGCCGAACCTGCGCAAGGGCCTGATGGTGGCGCTGTTGCTGTCGTTTTCGTTCCTGTTCGGCGAGTTCGTGTTCGCCAACATCCTGGTGGGCACCCGCTATGAAACCCTGCAGGTCTACCTGAACAACATGCGCAACAGCAGCGGCCACTTCACCAGCGCCCTGGTGATTTCCTACTTCTTCTTTGTGCTGGTTCTGACCTGGGCCGCCAACATCTTGAACAAGGACAAAAGCCAATGAGCTTCGTCAGCGTCCAACACCTGCAAAAGCACTACGCCGGCACCACGGTGTTCAGCGACATCAATTGCGAGATCCAGAAAGGTGAGTTCGTCACCCTGCTCGGCCCGTCCGGCTGCGGCAAGTCCACCCTGCTGCGCTGCATCGCCGGACTGACCCCGGTGGACGGCGGCAAGATCCTCCTCGACGGCCAGGACATCGTGCCCCTGAGCCCGCAGAAACGCGGGATCGGCATGGTGTTCCAGAGCTATGCGCTGTTTCCCAATATGACGGTGGAACAGAACGTCGCCTTCGGCCTGCGCATGCAGAAGGTCAACGCCGACGACAGCCACAAGCGCGTGCAGGAGGCCCTGCAACTGGTAGAGCTCAACGACTACGCCAGCCGCTACCCGCACCAGCTATCCGGCGGCCAGTGCCAGCGCGTGGCCCTGGCCCGCTCCCTGGTGACCCGGCCGCGCCTGCTGTTGCTGGACGAACCGCTGTCGGCCCTGGATGCGCGGATCCGCAAGCACCTGCGCGAACAGATCCGCAATATCCAGCGGGAACTGGGCCTGACGACCATCTTCGTCACCCACGACCAGGAAGAAGCGCTGACCATGTCCGACCGGATCTTCCTGATGAACCAGGGCAAGATCGTCCAGAGCGGCGACGCCGAAACTCTCTACACCGCTCCCGTGGATGCCTTCGCCGCGGGCTTTATCGGCAACTACAACCTGCTGTCCGCCGAGAGCGCCAGCAAGCTGCTGCAACGGCCGGTCAGCGGGCGCATCGCCATTCGTCCGGAAGCCATCGAGCTGCGCAAGGAAGGGCAACTGGAGGCCCTGGTACGCAGTCACAGCCTGCTGGGCAATGTGATCCGTTATCGGATCGAAGCCCGTGGCGTGGAACTGGTGGTGGATGTACTCAATCGTTCGGCCGATGACCTTCATGCAGACGGCCAGCGTCTGGCATTGAGCATCGATCCGACAGCCCTGTGTGAGGTAGCCTGATGGCATTCACGCAATTGATCCTCAAGAGAGAGCGGCACTGATGGCCTTGGCAATTTTTGATCTGGACGAAACCCTGATTCACGGCGACTGCGCCACCCTCTGGAGCGAACAGATGGGCCGCCTGGGCTGGGTCGACAGCGAGTCGTTCATGCGTCGCAACCATGAACTGATGGACGCCTACAGCCACGGCAAGCTGGCCATGGAGGAGTTCATGGACTTCAGCCTGGAGCCCATGACCGGACGTACCCCGGAAGAAGTCGCGCACCTGGTCGAGCCCTGGGTCGAAGAGGTGATCGAGCCGATCATCTTCAGTGATGCCTGCAAGGCCATTGCCGCCCATCGCCAGGCCGGCGACCGGATCCTGGTGATCTCGGCCTCGGGCACCCATCTGGTGAAACCGATTGCGGCCCGCCTGGGCATCGACGAAGTGCTGGGCATCGAGCTGGAGGTGCAGCATGGGGTCTACAGCGGCCGCACCGTTGGCACCCTGACCTACCGCGAAGGCAAGATCACCCGTCTGCTGGAATGGCTGGATGCCGAGGAAGAAAACCTGGAGGGCGCGACCTTCTACTCCGACTCGCGCAACGACCTGCCGTTGCTGTTGCGAGTGGATCATCCGCGCGTGGTGAACCCCGACCCGGTATTGCGTGAACACGCAGAAAAGGCCGGCTGGCTGATCCACCACTGGAAGTGACCCGTCCCCGAGAACCCCGGTGCTGGCTTGTGTAGGAGCTGGCTTGCCAGCGAACTGAATCCTCTTCGCCGGCAGGTCAGCTTCTACAGGGCTCAGTTCAGGCTGGGGTCGATCACCAGCACCAGCTTGCCCGACACCTGGTTGGTCGCCAGCTCGGCAAAGGCGGCTTCTGCGTCCTGAATCGGGAAGGTCTTGGCCAACTGCGGGCTCAAACGTCCTTCAGTGAACAGCGGCCAGACATTCTGCCCGAGGTCGCTCAGCAGGTCGGCCTTGAACTGTTCATTGCGGCTGCGCAGGGTCGAGCCCAGCAACTGGATGCGTTTGGCCAGCACCTGGGCCAGGTCCAGCTGCGCTTCGCGCCCGCCCATCAGGCCAATCAATACCCAGCGCCCATCCACGGCCAGCAACTTGAGGTTGTTGGCCGCGTAATTGGCGCCTACCGGATCAAGGACGACGTCGAACGGGCCAAAGTCCCGCAGCGCTTCCAGGCCATCGGTACGCACCACGCCGCCCTGGGCGCCCAGGCTTTCGCAATAGGCCAGGCGATCGGCGGAACCGACACTGACCCAGCACGGATTGCCGAACGCCTTGCACAGTTGAATGGCGGCCGAACCGACACCACTGGCCCCGGCGTGCAACAGCACCTTCTCTCCGGGCTTGAGCGCCGCCAGTTGGAACAGATTGAGCCAGGCCGTGGCATAGACCTCGGGCAATGCCGCCGCCTCGACCAGGGACAGCCCTTCCGGCGCCGGCAGCACATGGCGTGCATCCACCACCACTTCCTCGGCCATGCCGCCCCCGGCCAGCAGCGCGCAGACACGATCGCCGACCTGCCAGGACGAACCCGGGCCCACTTCGCTGATAATCCCGGAGCACTCCAGGCCCAGGATCGGGCTGGCCCCTGGAGGCGGCGGATAGAGTCCGGCTCGCTGCAGCAGATCGGCACGATTGAGCCCCGCGGCCGCCACCCGAATGCGAACTTGCCCTACATCACAGGCAGGACTTGGCTCTTCAACCCACTCCACATGACCTTCAACGCCTTGCAATGCTTTCACAGTGCCTCCATAGTGAGTCTGGACTGAGCCCGGAGCGGTAGCACCGGGCTTTTTGCATTATGCGACCGGCCTTTATGGAACCGGCGACTTCAAAGACGGCCTAATATGCGTTATCAATTGCCCCCGCGTCGAATCAGCATGAAGCATTTGTTCCCCAGCACCGCCCTCGCCCTTTTCATTGGTTTCGGCTTACTGCCGATGTCGACCAATACGTTCGCAGCCAATAGCTGGGACAACCTTCAGCCCGATCGCGATGAGGTAATTGCCAGCCTCAATGTTGTAGAACTGCTCAAACGCCACCATTACAGCAAACCGCCGCTGGACGATGCGCGCTCGGTGATCATCTATGACAGCTACCTGAAGCTGCTGGATCCCTCGCGCAGCTACTTTCTGGCCAGCGATATTGCGGAATTCGACAAATGGAAAACCCAGTTTGACGACTTCCTCAAGAGCGGCGACCTGAACGCCGGGTTCACCATCTACAAGCGTTATCTGGACCGGGTCAAAGCGCGTCTGGACTTCGCCCTGGCCGAACTCAACAAGGGCGTCGACAAGATCGACTTCACCACCAAGGAAACCTTGCTGATCGATCGCAAGGATGCTCCTTGGCTCAAGACCACCGCAGAACTCGACGACCTGTGGCGCAAACGCGTCAAGGACGAAGTGCTGCGGATGAAGATCGCCGGCAAGGATCCCAAGCAGATCCAGGAAACCCTGACCAAGCGCTACAAGAACCAACTGGCGCGCCTGGACCAGACCCGGGCCGAAGATATCTTCCAGGCCTACATCAACACCTTCGCCATGTCCTACGACCCGCACACCAATTATCTGTCGCCGGATAATGCGGAAAACTTCGACATCAACATGAGCCTGTCGCTGGAAGGCATCGGCGCCGTGTTGCAGAGCGACAACGACCAAGTCAAGGTCGTGCGCCTGGTGCCAGCAGGCCCGGCGGACAAGACCAAGCAAGTAGCCCCCGCGGACAAGATCATCGGCGTTGCCCAGGGCGACAAGGAAATGGTCGACGTGGTGGGCTGGCGCCTGGACGAAGTGGTCAAGCTGATCCGCGGGCCGAAAGGCACCCTGGTGCGCCTGGAAGTGATTCCGGCGAGCAATGCGCCAAACGACCAGACCAGCAAGATCGTGCCCATCACCCGCGAAGCGGTGAAGCTCGAAGACCAGGCGGTGAAGAAGTCGATCCTCAACCTCAAGCAGGACGGCAAGGACTACAAGCTCGGAGTGATCGAAATCCCGGCCTTCTACCTGGACTTCAAGGCGTTCCGCGCCGGTGATCCGGACTACAAGAGCACCACCCGCGACGTGAAGAAACTGCTGACCGAGTTGCAGAAAGACAAGGTTGACGGTGTGGTCATCGACCTGCGCAACAACGGTGGCGGCTCTCTGCAGGAAGCCACCGAACTGACCAGCCTGTTCATCGACAAGGGCCCGACCGTACTGGTCCGCAACGCCGATGGTCGTGTCGATGTGCTGGAAGACGAAAACCCCGGTGCCTTCTACAAGGGCCCGATGGCGCTGTTGGTCAACCGCCTCTCGGCCTCGGCTTCGGAGATTTTCGCCGGCGCCATGCAGGACTACCACCGCGCGCTGATCATCGGTGGCCAGACCTTCGGCAAAGGCACGGTGCAGACCATTCAGCCACTGAACCACGGCGAGCTGAAGCTGACCCTGGCCAAGTTCTACCGGGTTTCCGGACAGAGCACCCAGCATCAGGGCGTGCTGCCGGATATCGGTTACCCATCGATCATCGACACCAAGGAAATCGGCGAGAGCGCCCTGCCTGAAGCCATGCCATGGGACACCATTCGCCCGGCCATCAAGCCCGCCGTCGACCCGTTCAAACCGTTCCTGGCCCAGCTCAAGGCCGAACACGAAAGCCGTTCGGCGAAAGATCCGGAGTTCGTGTTCATCCGCGACAAACTGGCCCTGGCACAGAAACTGATGGCGGAAAAGACCGTCAGCCTCAACGAAGCCGAGCGTCGCGCACAACATGCCGATATCGAAGCCAAGCAACTGGCCCTGGAAAACGCCCGTCGCAAGGCCAAGGGCGAAGAGCCGCTCAAAGAGCTGAAGAAAGAGGACGAAGACGCACTGGCTGCTGCCGAGCCGGACAAGACCAAGCCGGAAGATGACGCCTACCTGAGTGAAACCGGGCGCATTCTGCTGGACTATCTGAAGCTCAACACCTCGGTGGCCAAGCACTGAAGATGATGGCAATTTAATTCGATCGCTCCCCGGATCGTCATTAAACAGTCATCATTCTGTCGTGAAATAAAGGACCGGGCGCCGCTCTTGAACTGGAGCGGCGCCCGGTCCTTTTTTTATCGACAGAGATCGCCATGACCACGACCGAACAGCTCAGTGCATTGAGTTCAATCCTGGCTCAAAGCGGTTTGCACAGCCTGTTCCAACCGATCATCAGCCTTTCCGAGCGGCGCATCCTGGGTTACGAGGCCCTGAGTCGCGGCCCCTCCAACAGCCCCCTGCACTCCCCAGTCGCCCTGTTCGCGGTGGCGCGCCAGGCCGGCCGCCTGAGCGAACTGGAGATCGCCTGCCGCCACAGCGCCTGCAAACGCTTCAGCGAGCAGCAACTGCCCGGCAAACTGTTTCTCAACGTCTCCCCCGAATCCCTGCTGGAAGCGGCCCACCAGCCCGGACGCACCCTGCAGCTGCTGCAGGACTTCGGCATCCCGCCAAGCCAGGTGGTGATCGAACTCACCGAGCAGACGCCCATCGACGACTTTCAGCTGCTGCAGAATGCTCTGCATCACTACCGCGACATGGGGTTTTCCATCGCCCTGGACGACCTTGGCGCCGGCTATTCAAGCCTGCGCCTGTGGTCCGAGTTGCGACCGGATTACGTGAAGATCGATCGACACTTCATCGATGGCATCCATCAGGACGCGCTCAAACGCGAGTTTGTCGGTTCGATCCTGCAGATTGCCAAGGCCTCCCGCGCCCAGGTCATCGCCGAAGGCATCGAGATGCTCGAGGAACTGGCGGTGCTCACCGAGATGGGGGTCGATCTGGTCCAGGGCTACTTGCTGTGCCGACCGCAGGAGCAGCCGCCCCGCGATGCGCGGACCATGATGCCCAAACACGACAACACCAGCGTGGCGCTCAACGATGAAGGCAGCGACCTCAGCGCCCTGCTCAACGAGCAACCGGCGGTCGCTCGCAATACCCCAACGGCCAACGTCCTGGAAGCCTTTCGCCGGCAAGCCAACCTCAATTCCCTGGCGGTTCTTGACGAGCAGGGCCAGCCCTGCGGGATCGTTCATCGCCACTCGCTCTCGGACGCCCTGCTCAAACCCTTCGCCACCGACCTGTTTGCCCGCAAGCCCATCAGTCGCCTGATGAACGACGATTTCCTCGCCGTCGAACTCAGCCAATCCTTGCAACAGGTCAGCCGCCTGATCACCAGTCGCGCGCGGCAACGCATCGAGGAAGACTTCATCATCACCCTCAACGGCCAGTACTTGGGACTGGGGCGGGTCATCGACGTACTCAAGCTGATCACCGAGCTGAAAATCCAGCAGGCCCGCTACGCCAACCCGCTGACCCTGCTGCCGGGCAACGTGCCCATCCAGCAGTGCCTGACGCGCTTGCTGCAGCAGGGGCGGGAATCGGTGATCTGCTACGTGGACATCGACAGCTTCAAGCCCTTCAACGATATCTACGGCTACGGCCGTGGCGATGAAGTGCTGCTGTGCCTGGCTCAGTGCCTGAATGATCGGGTCGATCCCAGCCGCGACTTTGTCGGGCATATCGGCGGCGATGATTTCTTGCTGGTGCTGGGCCCGGAAGACTGGCGCAGGCGTCTGAATCAGCTGCTGGACGACTTTCACAGTCAGTGCCGGCGCTTCTACCGCAGCGAACACCTGGAAGCCGGCTGTTTTGTAGCACCCAACCGCCAGGGCGTGCGCCAGGAGTTTCCCCTGTTATCGCTGTCCATCGGCGTGGTGCATCTGTATTCAGAGGCCTGTGGACAACTGGACTCCAGTCAGCTGGCGGAACTGGCCTCCCAGGCCAAGCATCACGCCAAGAACGTCCAGGGCTACAGCATCCACGTAATCGACAGCCTGGAAGCCGCAGCCAGCCTGGGAGCCCATCCTCTCAAAGAGCCGCTGCAGGATCAGCCGATTGATCGAGCTGCATCAGTTTGAGCTCCGCGAGAGGATGACCGGCCTGCGCCGAGAGCCGCCACCAACGGGCAGCCTCGGCCGCATCGGGAGCCTTGCTGGGCGAGCCGGCAAGGCTGATCACACCGAGCTGATAGGCCGCTTTGCCATCACCCGCCAATGCCGCCAGACGCAACAGGCGCTGACCTTCCTCACGCGCGCCAAGCCCTTGCCCGCGAAAGGTCAGGATGTGCCCATAGAAACTCTGCGCACCGACATTACCTAGATTGGCCATACGTGCGAATTGCCCTTCCATCCAACGCCAGATACGGGGTTGACGGATAAACCAGGGCCAATGGAACAAGCGGCGCGCCAGCCAATAACCGAGTCGCACCTTGAGTGGCAGGAACATTCAGGCCTCCGCTGATTCGGGGTACTCGTACTCGAACACGCGCACCACTTCCGAAGCGTGCCAGGAAGCGGCAGCCACTCCATCGGAAGGCCCGGAAAAACGCCCCAGGCGCTCAACACATTCGAAGAATCCGGTACGCGGCAAACGACTGGCTCCCTGGCTGATCACCAACGAGCTGCGCAGTGGCTGTTCGGCCCGGGCATCCAGGGCCGCCAGGTGCTCCAGGGCGGCCGTCAAGGTCTGCATCGCCGGGCTGGGCAGTTGCAATCGCTCCAGCAGCGCACGATAGGTTAAAAGGTGACGTTGACGACGGGCTTGATCCAGCTCACCCAACAGCCCATCCCAGTGCTGACGACTGATCCTTACACTCACGATTGCTCCCTCCACCCCGGCACCGTCAATTCCCAGGCCAGGCTGCGGCGAATCGCAGCGTCGGGTTGACGCTCGCCACTTTCAATCAGGGCCAGGTAAGACGGGCTGATACCTACTTTGCGGGCCAGCGCCTCGATGGCGATGCCCTTCCCTTCGCGCAGATTGCGTAATTGATCCAACCCCGGAAGACTCTGGGGCGGCGGCGCTGCCTGAGACGTAGCGCCAGCTTGCGATAGTGGTTCGGTGAGGCCTGCGGCTGTCAATAAAGCTTGATACTGAGCCCACGGCAGAACCGCGTATTCGGGCTCGCCATCGCGTTCAATAATCTGAATATCCATTACTACCCCGTAGGACAACGACACTTATCGAGTCGGACTTTTCCTTTGAAGTGTAATCCTAACAGCGGCTGCGGTCGCGGGGAGCATGATTGTTGTGGGAGCCGGTGAATGCCCTAGTTTTTCTGCGGCCCCTCTAGCAGCAATTGCTCAGGGGTAGCCGGCAGCCGCTCGACTAGCGCCAGTTTTTCCGGGCGCTGACGGCCACGCCAAGCGCGGAAGGCGCTGAGTTCGTCATCCAGGGTCTTCATCAGCCAGGCCAGCACGGCAATGTCGTCGAGCATGCCGAACAGCGGAATGAAATCCGGAATCGCATCCACCGGACTGAGGAAATACATCAGCCCCGCCACCACCGACAACAAGGACTTGGAGCTGATGGCTCGATATTCGCCTCGCCAGTAAGCCAGACACAACGCCTGGAGCAGGCGCAGGTCCTCCTTGACCTTGCCCAAGCGCCCTCCCTGAAGGGCCCCCTTGCTGGCGACAGCAAACAATAGCGTCGGCAACCGACCACGGCTCAGCAATCGACCCGCCAAAGGCAGGAAGCGAGCAAAGTTCCAGGGTGCTTTCATCATCACTCCCAGTGAAATGTTATCCACACAAATTGTGGATAACCTTGTGAACAGAGCTATTTTTCACGGCTGAAAGCCCCGTTTCACAAGGGCTGAGCTCAGATCGGGCGTTTTTTACTCACATAAAAAAACCCATAATTTCATTGACTTGGCAGCCTTCAACGACTAGCCGCAACTGACACCCTGTTCTGACCGCTGACCATGCCGCTGGTTCGCATTGATTGCCAGATGCGCCTTGCAGAAACGACAACGCCCCGTAAAAACGGGGCGTCGCTTCAGGCGCAAAGACAGGTTACTTGGCGGCGTCCTGCTTGGCTGGATCCTTGATCCCCAGCAGTTCCAACTCGAATACCAGCACCGAGTTGGCCGGGATCGACGGGCTTGGGCTTTGTGCGCCGTAAGCCAGATCGCTAGGGATATACAACTTGTACTTCTCACCCACGTGCATCAGTTGCAGGCCTTCAACCCAACCCGGGATCACGCCGCTGACCGGCAGGTCGATCGGGCTGCCACGCTCTACCGAGCTGTCGAACACGGTGCCGTTGGTCAACGTACCGGTGTAGTGAACGGTCACCACGTCAGTCGGCTTTGGCTGAGCGCCGTCGGCCTTCTTCAACACTTCGTACTGCAGGCCGGAAGCGGTGGTGGTCACACCGGCTTTCTTGCCGTTTTCTTCGAGGAATTTCTTGCCGGCAGCCGCCGACTCTTCGCTCATCTTGGCCATGCGCTCTTCGGCACGCTTTTGCAGCGCGGCAAAGGCCTCGACCAGTTCTTCGTCCTTCAGCTTCTGTTCTTTCTTGCCGACGGCATCTTCGATGCCCTGGGCTACGGCTTTGGAATCCAGGTCATCCATGCCTTCCTGAGCCAGGCTCTTGCCCATGTTCAGGCCGATACCGTAGGAAGCTTTTTGCGCCGGGGTTTTCAGCTCTACGCTGGTCTGCGAATCACAACCCGCAAGTACCAGGCTAACCAGGGCCACCGCCGCCGCCAACCGATGCTGTTTCATGCTATTTCCTTGTTCATGCGCCTAAAGGGCAATCGAATAAAGCCGCGAGCTTATCAGGCGACCACGACCAATGGCTACCGGCGTAAGAGTAGTAAATGTCCGATAAGTTCACGTCTTTAAACACGTTTTTGTGCTGTGAGGAACGCCCCGCCCAGGCGGCTGAATGAGGCGCTGGAACGAGCGCGAATAACCATAGCGCAAGTAATGGCTACTTGCCGCGTCAGAGGAGCTCAGGCATAAGGAAACGAAATTCGACAAGGAAGTACATCTTGCGCCTCATCTACCGTGTTTTGCTGTTGATTGCCGTGCTGATCGGCATTGTCCTGGCCGTGGTCCTGTACTACATCGCCAACCCGAAACTTCCCGACTATGTACCCGTTGAACAGGTGCATTACCTGGATCAATGGGATGCCAGCGACCGCCAGACCTACTATTTCACGCCCCAGGGCACTCAGGTCAAAGGCCTGCGTTACGAATGGTTCAGCGCACTGGAGCTGCCGTTCTCCGAACAACCTTTTGCCGCCCCCGAGTACTTGGCCCGCTTCGGTTTCCTGGTGGAGCCAGGACAGAAAGCCACGGCGCAAAACCCTGGCAATCTGCCTGTCGGGTTCGCCCGCCATCAGAATCCGGGCAGCTCAGAGCAATACCTGGACATCACTTGCGCCGCCTGCCACACCGGCGAACTGCGCTTCAACCATCAAGCCCTGCGTATCGACGGTGGCTCGGCACAGCATGTTCTGCCATCCAGCGTACCAACCCTGCGCGGCGGCAGTTTCGGCCAGGCCCTGGTCGCCAGCCTGGCCTCCACCTATTACAACCCGTGGAAATTCGAGCGTTTTGCACGCAAGGTGCTGGGCGCGGATTACGACGCGAAACACGACCAGCTGCGCCACGACTTCAAGGTCTCGCTGGACAACTTCCTGCGGGTGGCCTGGAACGACACCCATCGCGGCCTCTACCCCACTGAAGAAGGTCCGGGCCGTACAGATGCCTTTGGCCGCATCGCCAACGCCAGCTTCGGCGATGCCATATCTGCGGATAACTACCGGATCGCCAACGCCCCGGTCGATTACCCGCAACTGTGGGATATCTGGACCTTCGACTGGGTCCAGTGGAACGGGTCGGCGCAGCAGCCCATGGCGCGCAATATCGGCGAAGCCCTGGGAGTCGGCGCTACGCTGAACCTGTTCGATGCCGCCGGCCAGCCTCTCACTGGCGACGCTCGCTACCCCTCCAGCGTGCGCGTTCGCGATCTCAACCATATAGAAGAGACCTTGCAACGCCTCAAGCCGCCCATCTGGCCGGAGGCGCTGCTGGGTACTGTCGACAAGCCGCTGGCCGCCAAGGGCCGCGACTTGTTTGCCAACCACTGCGCGAGCTGCCATGTGCCCACGGTCAGCGAAAGCAATGGCCGTCCCGTACAACAATTGAAAATGCTTCCGGTAGCGGTGATCGGCACCGACCCGAACTCCGCCAGCAATATCGCCGACCTGCGCTACGACCTCAGCGCCCTGCAGTGGGATACCGCCGAGCTGGCAAAATCCAATGTCGAGCTGCACCCGACGCCCACCGAACCGCTGGACCTGCGTCAACTCTCGGCGGCCAAGGGCCTGGCCTACATCACCGCTTTCGTCGAAGAACGCGCCTACCGTGACGCCAAGGTCAGCCCTGCGGAGCGCCCACGACTGGACGGCTACGGCCTGCCAATCGGGGTACGCGAGCTGCGCGCCTACAAGGCCCGGCCACTGGCCGGGGTCTGGGCAACCCCGCCCTACCTGCACAACGGCTCGGTGCCCAACCTGTATCAACTGCTGTCTCCGCAATCGGAGCGCTCGACGACCTTCTATCGCGGCACCTTCGAGTACGACCCCAAACATCTGGGCTACCGTCCGGAGGCCTTCAAGAACGGCTTTGAATTCGATACCCGCATCAGCGGCAACCACAACAGCGGTCACGAATTCCGCGCAGGCCAGCGCGGCAACGGGGTTATCGGCCCGCTGCTGCAGCCTGAGGAGCGCTGGGCATTGCTGGAATACCTGAAAGTGCTGGGCGGACCGCTGGAGTCACAACTGCCATGAAACTCGATCTCGCAAGAAAACGACCGTCGCTGCTGGCCAGGCTGTGGCTGCGCCTGGGCTCATTGCTGGGCAAGACGCTGGTACTGCTGCTGGTCATGGGCCTTCTGGCCTGGGCGCTGTCCAGCGCCTGGTTCGCCTGGCAGCACCGCGGCCCGGTGGCGGCACAGGAGCAGATTCCCGCCGATGAGGCCGCACGCACCCAGGACATCATCCAGACCGCCGTGCGCATCGTCGACCAGCACCGGGAAGGCACCCGCTACCTGCGCGATGCCCATGCCAAGGCCCATGGCTGCGTGAAAGCCGAGGTCCAGGTACTCAAGGACTTGAGTCCGGAGCTGCGCCAGGGCGTGTTCGCCAGTCCCGGCCAGACCTGGCAAGCGACGGTGCGCTTGTCCAATGGCAATGCCTATCCGCAGTTCGACCGCATTCGCGACGCCCGCGGCATGGCAATCAAACTGCTGGATGTGCCAGGGCAACAGCTGATACCCGCGGAATCGGCGCGACGCGAACAGGATTTCGTGATGTTCAACCATCCGAACTTCTTCGTCAGCGATGTGGCCGAGTACCAGCAGAACATCGCGGCCCAGGCGGACGGAAAGAAAGTCGGGGCCTTCTTTCCTGGCTGGGATCCTCGCCATTGGCAGATCCGCCATCTGTTCATTGCCCTGGCCACACTGTCACCTGCACCGGCCAGCCCGACCCAGAGCACTTACTTCTCGGTTTCGCCCTATAAGTTCGGCAATGCCAATGCCAAGTTCCGGGTCATGCCGGACCCTGGCAGCTGCCCGGCCTACAGCCTGCCGGCGCAGAATCAGGACCTGCCCAACTTCCTGCGCAGCGCCCTGACCCAACAACTGTCCACCGATCGGGTTCCGGCCTGCTTCGTCCTGCAGATCCAGCGTCAGAACCCGAGCCGGTTCATGCCGATCGAAGACACCAGCATCGAATGGAAGGAAAGCGACGCCCCCTTCGAAACCGTGGCCCGCCTGACCATTCCCGCCCAGGACTTCGACACCCCGGCGCAGAACCTGGCCTGCGACAACCAATCCTTCAACCCCTGGTTCGGCATCGAAGCCCATCGCCCCATCGGCGGCATTAACCGCTTGCGCAAGGCGGTGTACGAAGCTGTCAGCGACTATCGGCACAGTCGAAACGCCGAGCCGTAAGCCATAAACAAGAAAAGCGGCCCACGGGCCGCTTTTTTTCGCACAGGATCTGAGCCAAACCAAATCCCAGACAGCAAAAAGCCCGCGTTAGCGGGCTTTCTGTGGTGACCTAGCGTTCAGTGTTCCAGGTTACCGAATATGGCGCAGCGGACGGGACTCGAACCCGCGACCCCCGGCGTGACAGGCCGGTATTCTAACCGACTGAACTACCGCTGCGCGTAGCGTTGAAAGTAAGTGGTGGGTGATGACGGGATCGAACCGCCGACATTCTGCTTGTAAGGCAGACGCTCTCCCAGCTGAGCTAATCACCCTTTACCTTCGTTGCGGGGCGCATTATGCCACAGAAATTCTTAAAGTGTTGATTTAATTGATAAATTTATCAAAAAAATCTGAATTTCCATGATTTGCCGCACGACCCGCCAACTCTTTACAGCAAAAAGCCCGCGTTAGCGGGCTTCCTGTGGTGACCTGGCGTTCAGTGTTCCAGGTTACCGAATATGGCGCAGCGGACGGGACTCGAACCCGCGACCCCCGGCGTGACAGGCCGGTATTCTAACCGACTGAACTACCGCTGCGCGTAACACTGAATGCGAATGGTGGGTGATGACGGGATCGAACCGCCGACATTCTGCTTGTAAGGCAGACGCTCTCCCAGCTGAGCTAATCACCCTTCACGTTCGGTGTGGCGCGCATTCTACGGAGCAGTCCGTACTCTGGCAAGCACTTTTTATAATAATTTTTTCAGGCCTTCCAAAGGCTTAGCGAAGGGTTGGCCTGAGCAGCAGCGAAGAGAATAATGCCCTCCTTTGTATAAAGGAGAGATTCACCCCATGTGGTTCAAAAACCTGCTGATCTATCGCCTGACCCAAGATCTGCCTTTTGATGCTGAGGCGCTGGAAACTGCACTGGCGACCAAACTGGCGCGCCCCTGTGCAAGCCAGGAGTTGACCACTTACGGTTTCGTCGCCCCTTTCGGCAAAGGTGAAGACGCCCCGCTGGTTCACGTCAGCCAGGACTTCATGCTGGTGGCCGCACGCAAGGAAGAACGCATTCTGCCCGGCAGCGTGGTGCGCGACGCGGTGAAGGAAAAGGTCGAAGAGATCGAAGCCGAACAAATGCGCAAGGTCTACAAGAAGGAGCGCGACCAGATCAAGGATGAAATCATCCAGGCCTTCCTGCCCCGTGCCTTTATCCGTCGCTCCTCGACGTTCGCCGCCATCGCCCCGAAACAGGGCCTGATCCTGGTCAACTCGGCCAGCCCGAAACGCGCCGAAGACCTGCTCTCCACCCTGCGCGAAGTCCTCGGCACCCTGCCAGTACGTCCGCTGACCGTGAAGATCGCCCCGAGCGCAATCATGACCGACTGGGTCAAGACCCAGAAAGCCGCCGACGACTTCTTCGTGCTCGACGAATGCGAGCTGCGCGACACCCACGAGGACGGCGGCATCGTGCGCTGCAAGCGCCAGGACCTGACCGGCGAGGAAATCCAGCTACACCTGAGCACCGGCAAAGTGGTCACTCAACTGTCCCTGGCCTGGCAGGACAAGCTGTCCTTCATGCTCGACGACAAGATGGTGGTCAAGCGCCTGAAGTTCGAAGACCTGCTGCAGGACCAGGCGGAACAGGACGGCGGCGATGAAGCCCTCGGTCAGCAGGACGCCAGCTTCACCCTGATGATGCTGACCTTCGGTGACTTCCTGCCGGCGCTGTTCGAAGCCCTGGGCGGCGAGGAGATTCCGCAAGGCATCTGACGCTTTGCCCGGAAAGCCGCACCGCACTAGACGCCACCGCCTTCGGTGGCGTTTTCACATAACAAGGAACAGGTCATGCGCGCACTGGCTGCACTGAGCCGCTTTGTCGGCAACACCTTCGCTTACTGGGTACTGATCTTCGCCGTCCTGGCATTCTTCCAGCCCGGCTGGTTCATCGGCCTCAAGGGCGCCATCGTGCCGCTGCTGGGCCTGGTGATGTTCGGCATGGGCCTGACCCTGAAACTCGAAGACTTCGCCGAAGTGGCGCGTCATCCCTGGCGGGTGGCCCTGGGGGTGGTGGCGCATTTCGTGATCATGCCGGGCGTGGCCTGGGTGCTCTGCCAGGTCTTTCACCTGCCACCGGAAATCGCCGTCGGGGTGATTCTCGTCGGCTGCTGCCCAAGCGGCACCTCGTCCAACGTCATGACCTGGTTAGCCCGCGGCGACCTGGCACTGTCAGTGGCGATTGCCGCGGTGACCACCCTGCTCGCCCCGCTGTTGACCCCGGCGCTGATCTGGTTGCTGGCCTCGGCCTGGCTGCCGGTGTCGTTCATGGAGCTGTTCTGGTCGATCCTGCAGGTGGTGCTGCTACCGATCGCGCTCGGCGTCCTGGCCCAACGCCTGCTGGGCCAGCGGGTTCAACACGCAGTGGAGGTGCTGCCGCTGGTTTCGGTGGTGAGCATCGTCATCATCGTCACCGCCGTGGTGGCGGCCAGCCAAGGGAAAATCGCCGAATCCGGGCTGCTGATCATGGCGGTGGTGATGCTGCACAACAGCTTCGGCTACTTGCTGGGCTACTTCACCGGCCGGGTCTTCAAACTGCCCCTGGCACAGCGCAAATCCCTGGCACTGGAGGTCGGCATGCAGAATTCCGGCCTGGGGGCAGCCCTGGCCAGCGCCCATTTTTCGCCCCTGGCGGCGGTGCCCAGTGCCTTGTTCAGTGTCTGGCACAATATTTCCGGGGCGCTGCTTTCGACCTACTTGCGCCGCATGAACGACGAAAACGAGCAAAAACTGGAAACACAACAGCCGAGCGACCGAGCTTAAAAACTGATCACCCAAGCAGAGTTGGGCAGTATACTGCGCAGCGCGAGGACGACCTCGCCACTCGATCGGGTGATCAATTCTGGGGACGACCCCATCCACCGATGAGGTCAGCATGTCCTGGATCATTTTGTTGTTTGCCGGTTTGTTCGAAGTAGGCTGGGCCGTCGGCCTGAAGTACACCGACGGCTTCAGCCGTCCGCTGCCCACCGCCCTGACCATCCTCGCCATGGTCATCAGCCTGGGCCTGCTCGGCCTGGCCATGAAGGAACTGCCCCTGGGCACCGCCTACGCCATCTGGACCGGAGTCGGTGCCATCGGCACGGTGATCGCCGGGATCATCCTGTTCGGCGAATCCATGGCCCTGGTGCGCCTGGCCAGCGTGGCGCTGATCATCGCCGGCCTGGTGGGCTTGAAAGTCAGCGCCAGCTGACCGCCACCGCGCAGCAATGAAAACGCCCGCAGCAATGCGGGCGTTTTTGTATCCGGCCGAGGCTAGCGCCGTGGGCCGCGCAACTGCGCCACCAGGGTTTGCAAGTACGCCGGCTCCGCCGTTTCCACCGCCACTGCCGGCCCGGCCACCAGGGTCACTCGCGACCAGATGCGATGAAAAAAGCCCTTGCTCGGATCGCGGCTGAAGAAGCTGCCCCACAAGCCTTGCAGGGCCATGGGAATCACCGGCACCGGGGTTTCTTCGAGAATCCGTGTCAGCCCGCCCTTGAACTCATTGATCTCGCCATCGGCCGTCAGCTTGCCCTCGGGAAAAATGCACACCAACTCACCATCGCGCAGGTACTGGGCAATCCGTTTGAAGGCCTTTTCGTAGATGTCCAGGTCCTCATGCCGTGCAGCGATAGGAATGGTCCCGGCGGTGCGGAAGATAAAGTTCAGCACGGGCAGGTTGTAGATCTTGTAATACATCACGAAGCGAATCGGCCGACGCACCGCGCCGCCAATCAACAAGGCATCGACGAACGACACGTGGTTGCACACCAACAAGGCCGCCCCCTCATCGGGGATCTGCTCCAGATTGCGATGCTCGACGCGGTACATGGAATGGCTGAGCAGCCAGATCATGAAACGCATGCTGAATTCCGGCACCACTTTGAAGATGTAGACGTTGACCGCGATATTGAGCAGCGACACCACCAGGAACAGATGAGGAATGGTCAGCTCGACCATGCTCAGCATGACGATGGAAACCAGCGCCGACACCACCATGAACAGCGCATTGAGAATGTTGTTGGCGGCGATCACCCGAGCCCGTTCGTTCTCCGGAGTGCGCGACTGGATCAGCGCGTACAGCGGCACTATATAGAAGCCACCGAACACCCCCAGACCCAGAACGTCGAACAGTACCCACCAGGCGTGGGCAAAGCCCAGGACTTCGAGCCAGCCATGTCCGCTGGCACTCTGCGGGATACCGCCGGAATGCCACCACAGCAACAGGCCGAACACGGTCAAGCCAAAGGAGCCGAACGGCACCAGACCGATCTCGACCTTGCGCCCCGAAAGCTTCTCGCACAGCATCGAACCCACCGCGATACCCACCGAAAACACAGTGAGAATCAGGGTCACCACCGTCTCGTCACCGTGCATCCACTCCTTGGCATAGGCCGGGATCTGGGTCAGGTAGATCGCCCCGACAAACCAGAACCAGGAATTGCCGACAATGGAGCGCGACACAGCCGGCGTCTGCCCCAGGCCCAGGCGCAGAGTGGCCCAGGACTGGCTGAAGATGTTCCAGTTCAAGCGCAGGTCCGGGGTCGCAGCGGCCGCCCGGGGAATGGCCCGGCTGGCCAGGTAGCCCAGCACCGCGACCCCGATCATGGCAGTGGAGACAATCGGCGCGTAATGCGCCGAGGACATCATGATCCCGGCGCCAATGGTGCCTGCCAGGATCGCCAGAAAAGTGCCCATTTCCACCAGGCCGTTGCCGCCCACCAGTTCCTCCTCGTGCAAGGCCTGGGGCAGGATCGAGTACTTCACCGGACCGAACAGCGCCGAGTGAGTGCCCATGGCGAACAGCGCCACCAGCATCAGCGACAGGTGATCGAAGGCAAAGCCCACCGCCCCCACCACCATGATCGCGATTTCCCCCAGCTTGATCAGGCGGATCAACGCATCCTTGGCGAACTTCTCGCCAAACTGCCCGGCCAGGGCCGAAAACAGAAAGAACGGCAGGATGAACAGCAAGGCACAGAGGTTGACCCAGATCGAGCGATCTCCCTCGATGCTCAGCTTGTAGAGAATGGCCAGGATCAGCGACTGCTTGAAGATGTTGTCGTTGAACGCACCGAGGGATTGCGTGATGAAAAACGGCAGGAACCGCCGCTTGCGGAGCAAGGTGAACTGCGAAGGGTGACTCATCGTCCATGTCCCTGAGTGGCGTGGATACTGTTATTGGAATGTCGAATATCGATCCAGGCCACAACCTTACCTATCTTTAGCGATTATTTCCGTAACCCCGCTATGCACGGCGAGACAAACAACTCGCCTTTATAGGCGCCCTGCACCGTGCGCTTGGCCACGATCAGCCACATCACCGCCAGCGCCACCACCAGCACCGCGCCAAACACGCTGAAAAAGCCCAGGTGCAAGGTGCTGCCCAGTTTCAGAGTGGCCAGCGAATACACCCCCAGCGGGAACGTGAAGCCCCACCAGCCGAGGTTGAAGGGAATGCCCTCGCGCAGGTAACGGCGGGTGATCAGCACGGCCATCAACATCCACCACAGGCCAAAACCCCATAAGGTCAGGCCCGCCACCAGCCCCAGGCCGGCGGCAATCTCGCCGACGCCGGGCAGGCCATTGGCAGCAAAGATCGCCGGCGCATCGCTTCCCAGTACCAGCATGCCCAAAGCGCCGGTGCCGATCGGGCCCAAGGCCAGCCAGCTGGAGGCGGCCATGCTTTCGTGGGGCAATTTGTGCAAGGCCATGCGCAGCAGCAGGATGGTCAGGATGCTGAAGGCCACCGGCAGCGAAAAGGCCCACAACACGTAGCTGGTACTGAGCATCACCAGCTGGGCATGGGCATCCGCCAGGTGCGGCGCCAGCAAGCCGCCGCTGGCCGCCGCCACTTCGGCCGCCACCACCGGCAGCAACCACACGGCGGTCATCTGATCGATGCTGTGCTCCTGCCGGGTGAACATCATGTAGGGGATCAACACCCCGCAAGCCAGGGACATGGCCACGTCCAGCCACCACAACCCTTGCGCCAGATGCACCGCCGCCTCACCCCAGCGCGGCATGCCGAACAGCAGCAAGCCATTGATGAGGGTCGCCAGCCCCATGGGGATGGTGCCGAAAAACATCGATACCGTTGAATGGGCAAAGATCCGCCGTGCCTCATCGAAGAACAGCACCCAGCGCGCGGTGTACATCGCGGTAAAGAGTAAAAACAGAATGATGGTCAACCACCAGAAGCCTTCGGCCACCTGATGCAGGCCCGGCACCGGGGCCGGCCATTGGGCCAGCGCCAGGGCCAGAACCCCGGTGCCCATGGTGGCGGCGAACCAGTTCGGCGTGAACTGACGAATGGCTTCGCGCGGGTGTTGCAGATGACTCAAGGGCCGGCGGCCGGCTTTGATGCTGTGGGTGCATGGCATGGCGTGTCTCCTGTCCTCTGATGAGGTGGAGTCAATGGTAGAACCGAATCGAATATCTATATAACGGGTAATTTCTCTATCTGTTATCTATTTAGCAGATATAAGGCTAGACGCTGCCCGCGGATTCGATCACCAGCACCCTGGCAACACCCTGAGGATGAGCCACATGCTCGGTCCCCAGATCGGCATAAAAAATGTCGCCCACCTCCAGCAGTACCGAATGCTCGACCCCTTCAAGGCGATAGTGCATCTGCACCTGGCCACCCAGCACCACGAACACCTCCTGCCCGTCATTGACGTGCCATCGGTAAGGCTGGTCAGTCCAGTGCAGGCGCGTGGTGATGCCGTTCATGTTGGCGATGTCCAGGGCGGCCCAGGCCCGCTCGCCGGTAAAGTCAGCGCTGCGAATGACCTTCATGCCCACCTCCCTGACCCCAAGGAGACTAAGCTCCTCGCGTGGCGGCCCGTTATCGGTGTGGGGGAATTGAAACACCACTGACGTGGCCGCCGATCGAACAAACGATGATCAGACTCAGGGAACATGAGGCACTCCATGGCAGCAGGAAACAGGCGCCCATAGTGAAGACGCGCGGCGCTTTCGCCAACCGGCAGGCGTGCACTCAGTCGCCAGAGCAACCCGGCCCATGGACCATCGACCCACCGCCGGGCAATCAAGCACCTGCTCAGGCTCCCGGCGCCGCACAGGACGGCAGGGGACGCCGCACCAGCACCAGGAGCGCGCCGAGGGACAACAGGATCAGCAGCGCACCGTAACCATCGGTAGTGGCAATCAGACCGAAGCGACGGGTCAGATTCCCCGCCAGCAAGGCCGGCAAGCAGAACGCCAGATAACTCAAGACATAAAATGCCGACATCAGGCCCGCACGCTCATGGGGTAGTGCCAACGGCACCACGCTGCGCAACGCGCCAAGAAAACCGGCACCAAAGCCACTGCCCAGCACCAGGGTGCCGACGAAAAACACTGTCAGGCTGGCGCTGTGCACGGCGCCGAGCAGCAGCATCACCCCCAGCGCCAGCAACCCGGCCCCCAAGCGCAGGACCTTGTCGGCCGGACGCTGGCGCAGGGAAAAGATCATCAGCGCGCCACTGAGGGTCAGTACCGCCACCAGGCCGCCACCGATCAGGTTCGAAGTGGAGCCGGTGGCGGCGCGAACCAGCGACGGCGCCAGCGACAGATAGAAGCCCCCCACCGCCCACACCGCCACATCCACCGGCAACGCCAGCCATAACGCCCGCCGTGCTTGCGGCGGCACATGCAGCGTGGGCTTCAGGGACGCCCAGGCACCGGGTTGCGGGCTGACACTTTCCGGCAAGCGCCAGACATACAGCGCCTGAACGCCGAACACCCCCAACAGCAGCCAGTAACTGAGCTGCAGCGGCAGGGGCGCGAACTCCACCAGCAGGCTGGCCCCCATGGCGCCGCAAGCCATGCCCAACAGAGGCGCGACACTGTTGACCAACGGGCCCTGCCGACGATCGACATCCAGCAGCGCGGCGCCGAGCACGCTGGTGGCCATGCCGGTGGCAAAGCCCTGCATCACGCGCGCGGCAAGCAACCATTGCACCCCGCTTTCATTGATGAACAGCAGCATCGCCAGGCAATTGAGCAGCAGGGCGACAAAAATCACCGGCCGACGCCCCAGGTAGTCCGACAGCGAGCCCACGGTCAGCAACGCCGCCAACAGGCTCAGGGCGTAGACCCCGAACACCAGGGTCAACACCGCCGGAGAAAAATGCAGGGACTCCTGATACAGGTGATACAGCGGTGTCGGCACGCTGGACGCGGCGAGGAAACTCAGCAGGGTAACGGCCAGAAACACCAGACTGCGACGGCTGGACCCACAAGCATTGATTGCACCGGACATGAGCACGCTCCACTAAAGCTAATATTTTGCTTTTGCGCAGTGTGCTGCCGGCAGGGGCTTAAAGCAAATTCTTTGTGTTAAGGTTCGACCCCATGGCCATCAAAGAAGCTTTACGCCCCGGCGGCCGCAGCGCCCGGGTTCAGGAATCGATCCATACGGCAGTCCGCGAACTCCTTGAAGAACAGGAGCGCTCGACCCTGACCGTGCCGCAGATTGCCACCCGCGCCGGCGTCACGCCTTCGACCATCTATCGGCGCTGGGGCGACCTTTCGGCGTTGCTGGCCGATGTCGCCCTGGCGCGCATGCGCCCGGACAGCGAACCGGCGAACACCGGCAGCCTGCGGGGCGACCTGCGCGCTTGGGCCGAGCAGTACCTGGATGAAATGAGCTCGGAACCCGGACGCAACATGATGCGCGACGTGCAGAGCAGCGCCACGCCAGGCTATTGCGTGACCATCCTCAGCGCTCAATTGCAGACGATCCTCGAACGCTATCGGGACAGCGAGGCACGCCTGCCGGACATCGACCGCCTACTGAACCTGATGGTGGCTCCTACGGTGTTCCGCATCCTGTTCTCCGCCACCCCGCTATCGGTGCCGGAACTGCACGCCCTGATCGAGCTCGCCCTCCTGCCCTAGCCTGTTGCAAAGGCAGCCAGGCCCTGCGACATCAGACCGCGCTGATACCTTGGTCGACACTGACGCCAACGACACATCGTGCCAGACTGTCTGGCCGGGCTGAGGTGCCCGGTGTCTTTGCTCCGGAGTTTCCATGTCGTTGTCCAGCGGGCTGATTGCCGCCGTTGCCCTGGCCTATATGGCCATCATGTTCGCCATCGCTTTCTACGGCGATCGTCGCAGCACACCCCTGCCGCCACGGGTACGGGCCTGGGTATACAGCCTGTCGCTGGCCGTCTATTGCACCAGCTGGACCTTCTTCGGCGCCGTCGGCCAGGCCGCCGAGCAGCTCTGGGCCTTTTTGCCGATCTACCTGGGCCCCATTCTGCTGCTGGTATTCGCGCCCTGGGTGCTGCAGAAGATGGTGATGATCAGCAAGCAGGAGAACATCACCTCGATCGCCGACTTCATTGCCGCGCGCTACGGCAAATCCCAATCCCTGGCGGTGGTGGTGGCCTTGATCTGCCTGGTAGGCGTGCTGCCCTACATCGCCCTGCAGCTCAAGGGCATCGTCCTCGGGGTCAACCTGCTGATCGGCGCCGGGGCCGATGCCATGGGCACCCGGGCCCAGGACACGGCGCTGATCGTATCGCTGATCCTGGCGCTGTTCACCATCGTCTTCGGCACCCGCAACCTGGATGCCACCGAGCACCACCGCGGCATGGTGCTGGCGATTGCCTTCGAGTCACTGGTCAAGCTGTTCGCCTTTCTCGCCGTGGGCGCCTTCGTCACCTTTGGCCTGTATGACGGTTTCGACGACCTGTTCAACCAGGCCATGCTGGCGCCGCGCCTGGAGCAGTACTGGAAGGAAACCATCAACTGGCCATCGATGGTGGTCCAGACCGGAGTGGCGATGATGGCAATCATCTGCCTGCCACGGCAGTTCCACGTCACCGTGGTGGAGAACATCGAACCCCAGGACCTGCGCCTGGCCAAATGGGTGTTCCCGGCCTACCTGGCCCTGGCGGCGCTGTTTGTGGTGCCCATTGCCCTGGCCGGACAGATGCTCCTGCCCAGCAGCGTATTGCCGGACTCGTTCGTCATCAGCCTGCCCCTGGCCCAGGCCCATCCGGCCCTGGCCCTGCTGGCGTTCATCGGCGGTGCTTCGGCCGCCACCGGCATGGTGATCGTGGCCAGCGTGGCGCTGTCGACCATGGTGTCCAACGACATGCTGCTGCCCTGGCTGCTGCGTCACAAGAATGCCGAGCGGCCCTTTGAAGTGTTCCGCCACTGGATGCTCTCGGTGCGCCGGGTCAGCATCGTGGTCATCCTGTTGCTGGCCTATGTCAGCTATCGCCTGCTGGGCTCCACGGCCAGCCTGGCGACCATTGGCCAGATCGCCTTTGCCGCCGTGACCCAACTGGCACCGGCCATGCTCGGCGCGCTGTACTGGAAACAGGCCAACCGCCGCGGGGTGTTCGCAGGACTTGCCGCCGGCACCTTCATCTGGTTCTACACCCTGGTCCTGCCCATCGCCGCCCACAGCCTGGGCTGGTCCCTGAGCAGTTTCCCCGGCCTGGCCTGGCTGCACGGCAACCCGCTGAACCTGCCGATCACGCCCCTGACCCAGGGCGTAGTGCTGTCCCTGGCCGGCAACTTCACCCTGTTCGCCTGGGTTTCGGTGCTGTCACGCACGCGGGTTTCCGAACACTGGCAGGCCGGACGCTTCATCGGCCAGGAAATCAGCGGCCGCCTCAGTTCGCGCTCCATGCTGGCGGTGCAGATCGACGACCTGCTGAAACTCGCCGCGCGCTTCGTCGGCGAGGAGCGCGCCCGCCAGAGCTTCATTCGCTTCGCCTATCGCCAGGGCAAAGGCTTCAACCCCAATCAAAACGCCGATGGCGAATGGATCGCCCACACCGAACGCCTGCTCGCCGGTGTCCTTGGCGCCTCCTCGACCCGCGCCGTGGTCAAGGCCGCCATCGAAGGCCGGGAGATGCAGCTTGAAGACGTGGTGCGCATCGCCGACGAAGCCTCGGAGGTGCTGCAGTTCAACCGCGCCCTGCTGCAAGGGGCCATCGAAAACATCACCCAGGGCATCAGCGTGGTGGACCAGTCGCTGAAACTGGTGGCCTGGAACCGTCGCTACCTGGAGCTGTTCGATTACCCCGACGGCCTGATCAGCGTCGGCCGGCCGATTGCCGACATCATTCGCCACAACGCCGAACGTGGCCTGTGTGGCCCGGGAGAAGCGGAAGTCCATGTCGCCCGGCGACTGCACTGGATGCGCCAGGGACGGGCCCACACGTCCGAGCGCCTGTTCCCCAATGGCCGGGTCATCGAGCTGATCGGCAATCCGATGCCCGGCGGCGGCTTCGTCATGAGTTTCACCGACATCACCCCCTTCCGCGAGGCCGAGCAGGCGCTCACCGAGGCCAACGAAGGCCTGGAGCAGCGGGTGGCAGAACGCACCCATGAACTGTCCCAGCTCAACGCCGCACTGACCGAGGCCAAGGGCACGGCGGAAGCCGCCAACCAGTCCAAGACCCGTTTCCTTGCCGCCGTCAGCCACGACCTGATGCAACCCCTGAACGCTGCAAGACTGTTTTCCGCCGCCCTCTCCCATCAGGACGACGGACTCTCGCCCGAAGCCCAGCAACTGGTGCAGCACCTGGACAGCTCGTTGCGCTCCGCGGAAGACCTGATCAGCGACCTGCTGGACATCTCGCGCCTGGAGAACGGCAAGATCACCCCTGAGCGCAAGCCCTTCGTGCTCAACGAACTGTTTGACACCCTGGGGGCGGAATTCAAGGCCCTGGCCCAGGAACAGAACCTGCAATTTCGCGTGCGCGGCAGTCGCTTGCGGGTCGACAGTGACAGCAAGCTCTTGCGCCGGGTCCTGCAGAACTTCCTCACCAACGCCTTCCGCTACGCCAAGGGGCCGGTGCTGCTGGGGGTACGCCGTCGCGGCGATTCATTGAGCCTGGAAGTCTGGGACCGTGGACCGGGCATCCCCCAGGATAAGCAGCAGGTGATCTTCGAGGAGTTCAAGCGCCTGGACAGCCACCAGACCCGCGCCGAAAAGGGCCTGGGCCTGGGCCTGGCGATTGCCGATGGCCTGTGCCGGGTGCTCGGCCACCCTCTGCAGGTACGCTCCTGGCCCGGCCAGGGCAGCGTGTTCAGTGTCAGCGTGCCCCTGGCCCGCAGCAGCGCAATTGCTCCGGGCAAGGCCGCCGAGGTCAACGGCCAGTCGCTCAATGGCGGGCAAGTGCTCTGCGTGGACAATGAAGACAGCATCCTGATCGGCATGAATAGCCTGTTGACGCGCTGGGGCTGCCAGGTCTGGACCGCGCGCAACCGCGAGGAGTGCGCGGCGCTGCTCAAGGAAGGCATTCGCCCGCAATTGGCGTTGGTGGATTACCACCTGGACGATGGCGAAACCGGCACCGACGTCATGGCCTGGCTCCGCACCCAACTGGGGGAACCGGTGCCTGGCGTGGTGATCAGTGCCGATGGACGTCCGGAGATGATCGCCCAGGTGCACGCGGCGGGGCTGGATTACCTAGCCAAGCCGGTCAAACCGGCCGCCTTGCGCGCCCTGCTGAGCCGGCATCTGCCGCTGGGCTGAACCTGTGCCGGATTACTCCGGCCACTCCAGTTCGCGCCCTTCGGCATCGGTCATCGCCCGCTCCAGCAAATCGCTCGGCAGGCTCTTGCTGGCACGGGCGCCCAGCAACTTGAGCTGTTCACTGCGGCTGACCAGGTTGCCCCGGCCCTCGGTCAGCTTGTTGCGCGCCGCCGAGTAAGCCTTGTCCAACTGCTGCAGGCGATTGCCGACTTCATCCAGGTCCTGGATAAACAGCACGAACTTGTCATACAACCAGCCTGCGCGCTCGGCGATTTCCCGGGCATTCTGACTCTGGCGCTCCTGTTTCCACAGGCTGTCGATCACCCGCAGCGTAGCCAGCAAGGTGGTCGGGCTGACAATCACGATGTGCCGGTCGAAGGCTTCCTGAAACAGATTGGGCTCGGCCTGCAGCGCAGCGGAAAACGCCGCCTCAATGGGTACGAACAGCAGCACGAAGTCGAGGCTGTGCAGCCCTTCAAGGCGCTTGTAGTCCTTGCCGGCCAGGCCTTTGACGTGGTTGCGCAGAGACAGCACATGCTGCTTCAGGGCCGCCTGGGCAACCTGTGGATCATCGCTGCCGACATACTGCTGATAGGCGGTGAGGCTGACTTTGGAGTCCACCACCACCTGCTTGTCACCCGGCAGCATGATCAGTACATCGGGCTGGAAACGCTCGCCATCCGGCCCCTTAAGGCTGACCTGGGTCTGGTATTCGCGCCCTTTTTCCAGGCCGGCGTGCTCCAGGACCCGCTCAAGTATCAGCTCGCCCCAGTTGCCCTGGGTCTTCTGGCCCTTGAGGGCGCGAGTCAGGTTGGTGGCCTCATCGCTCAGACGCAGATTCAGTTGCTGCAGGCGCTCCAGCTCCTTGGCCAGGGAAAACCGCTCACGAGCCTCGGCCTGATAGCTTTCCTCGACCCGCTTCTCGAACGACTGGATGCGCTCCTTGAGCGGGTCCAGCAATTGCCCCAGACGCTGCTGGCTGGTTTCGGCGAAACGCTGTTCGCGCTCGTCGAAAATCTTGCCCGCCAGCTCGGCAAACTGGGCTCGCAACTCGTCCCGCGAACCCTGCAGATCACTCAGGCGCTGCTGGTGGCTTTCCTGCTGCTCGCGCAGTTCGGCGTGCAACGAGGCGGCCTGGGCATCCAGACGACGCAGTTCGTTCTCTTTGGCTGCCCGCTCCAGGTTCCAGGCGTGGGCCGCATCACGGGCGTTGTCACGCTCGATCTGCAGCAGTTCCACTTCACGACGCAAGGCGGCCAGGTCGGCCTGCTTGAGGGCGTTGGCCTGACTCAGATCACTGACTTCATCGCGGCTGGCATCCAACTGCGCGGCCAGGCCCTCCTGAGCCAGTTGAGCAGTGGCCAGACGCTCTTCCAGCACAGACAGCTCGCTCTGGCTGGAACTGGCACGCCGCTGCAGCTGCCAGGCCAGCATCAGTAACGGCAACGCCGCACCCGCCAGGCCGAGCAGCAGGCTGGTCAAGTCCATAGCCATAACGATTCCTATCATCGAAATAAGGAACGAAGGTTAACCAAGCCACCGGAGGTTGGACAGCTCAGTCTTCGATCCGCCCCAGCTCAAGTTGCGCACGGCGGTCGCCGGCACGGGCAGCCTGGCGCAACAGATCGTGACCGATACGACGGTCCCGGGCATTGCCGCACTCGCGGCACATCAACTGCCCCAGGCGACTCTGTGCAGCCACCACGCCATCACGCGCAGGCTGCTTGAGCAAACGCCCGGCAAAGTACTTGACGTTGGTGTTGTGTCCCAGGCGTGGACTGTCCAGCAGCCACAGGGCAACCCGCAGGGAAAAGCGCTTGGGTTCGGTAACACTGGCAAGGGGGGCGGTAACAGAGGGTGATACTGAGCGAAACTTCATAAAACACTGTGGGGCAGATCGGAAGGCGCGCCACTCTACTCCTTTTTTCGCTCGGGTAAAGACCAAAAGAGCCAGCATGCCCGTGCTAGAGCAAGCGCTTGGGACAATCCACAGAAGCTGTGGATAACTCAGTGGACAACCCCTCCACAACCCTCCCAAAGCCCCATGAGACGGGCCTTCCAGTCAAACTGACGATTTTTTCACCAGCAAAAAAAGACGATATTTATCATTGACTTAAATTCTTGAGACAGGCTATGGGAAGCGCACTGGGGAAGGTGACAGCCGGGTGACATGTGGCACAACAAGTGTGCACAACCCTGCGCACATTAACGTCGGCAATGCACCACTTTCGTACACCACGCCGCGTTGAAGGTGACACAATCGCCTCCCTGCGATGTCTCTGCCCAGGACATATTTTTTCCTAGCACACTTGCATTCCTACCTTCAACCCAATAGAATCCGCCCCGTTAGTACCAAGCTGAAAGTCAATTCTGGTCGAACAAGTCCCGCCGACACCTCTCCAAACGAGAACAACGTCGAACATCAAGGACCGACCACCTCGCTGGTTTCCAGGTAATTCTCAAACTGACACCGCCCTTGAAACGATCAAAGGCCGTGCCCAAGTTACTTACTCTGACCGAACCAACCTGCAAATTGATCAGGATCGCCACCCTGGGCACAGAACCTTTGCCCTTGTTGTGTTGCCTGCCCTCCTAAGTACCTACCTGCCAGCCCCTAGCGCAACCTTATTAAAGCGCTGCAACTGGCTGCTTTGTTCCAGTCGGGTTCTTCGTCTGACCAATGGTGGTCGACGTTACTGGAACGTTTTAACGCTGCACGGCTCTTAACCGTGTCATTTGTAGGAACACCTAATAAATATGTCCACTCAACTCCAGACTCAGGATGCCATTCGCACCCTAACCCACGCTTTTGCTCCGTTGAACTGCCTGATCATGGCCACTCGCAAAGGCTGCTTCAGCTTCACCCTGGTGAATGAACACGGCATCGCCCGTCACAGCGAACGCCTGTATCCCGATCAATACTCCAGCGCCGAACCGCTGCAGGCCGTGATCGAGCGTACACGCCAGGCCCTGGTGGCCTGATACGCCGCAACGCTGAAAACCCAAGAGCCTCGCCTGATCGCGGGGCTTTTTATTGCCTGTGATTTGCCAATCCACTCCTCCAGCCAAAGCACCAATAGGTATAAGGCTTATAACAAGAGCTTGGAAATGTTTTAAAAACAGGCCTTTACAACGTAGATATGACACTACACTTCAAGTCAGGCGGCACGTGCCGCTTCCGGCAAACCTGATCCTTTCATCGCTGCCAAGCACCTTCGGGTTTCGCCGGCCACCTTCCCCCCTCGAGGGCATTATGGGTATCGCCGCCAGCGAGTTGTGCCGCTATGTCATTCGCCCGACGCTGATGTACCTGGGCAGTCATAGCAAAACCGCTGAAGCCTTGTTGCTGGGCATTGCCGCCAGTCAATCGGCGCTGGGCTCGGCACTGCACGATCGCCGCGGCCACGGTCTGTATCGCATCACCGAAGTGCGCCACCAGGCCCTCTGGGATCACTACCTGGCGCTGGACCCGGAACGGGCCAGCCTGGTGAGAGGACTGGCCAGCCAGCACGCGTTCCTCGCCGGACCGCACCTGGAACTGACCGTCAATCTGCGTTACGCCACCGCCATCGCCTGGCTGCTGGTGGAACAACAACACACCCCGCTCCCCGCAGCCGACGATCTGCTCGGCATGGCCCGTATCTGGAGGAAGACCTTTCAACCACAAGGACGTTTGAGAGATTTCGCCTGCGCCTGGCAAACCTGCGTTTCGCCGCTGAGCCAAGTCGCCTGCTGACACCGGCTTTTACAAAATCGGAGAAAAAAGCCGATTATGGTCTGATTGTCCTACAAAAACCCAGAAAATCTACTGATTCAGCCTATAGCGCCGTAGCCGAAATGTTGGTAATTTCCGCCTCGGTGATCACCAGGAGTTCTAATAATGAAAAAAGTAATGCTCAAATCAACCATCAGTCTCGCAGTTGCACTTGCCTCTACCCAGCTATTTGCCAGCGGCTTTGCTCTTAACGAACAAAGCATTAGCGGCATGGGTACTGGTTTCGCGGGGCGCTCCTCTTCTGCCGAAGATGCCAGCACCGTTTACGGGAACCCTGCGGGTATGTCCCTGCTGAAGCGCGACCAAGTAACCGTCGGCGTAGCAGCAATCGATGCCAAGACCAATCTGAAAAACGTCAAAGGTGGCCCTCCCGGCGGCACCAGCGATGGCGACATGGTTCCGTTCACCAGCGTTCCTATGGGGTTCTTCGTCAAACAACTGGGCAACGGCTGGGCATTGGGTCTGGGCGCCTACGCCCCCTTCGGCCTGGTTACCAACTATGAGTCCACCTCTGCCAGCCGTTATTACGGCGACAAGAGCGTAGTCAAGGTCATTACCCTGCAACCCACCGTCAGCTATGCCTTCAACGATATGGTGTCGATCGGCTTTGGCCCGACCATCAACCGTCTGAGCGGTGAACTGACTTCCGCGACCCCGTTTCCAAACCCTGCGCTCTTCGGCCGCAATGACGGCAGCGTGAAGATCAAGGGTGACGACACCGCCATCGGCTACAACGTCGGCATCATCGTCCAGCCTACCGAGGCCACTCGCCTGGGCCTGACCTACCACTCGAAGGTCAAGTACAAGCTGGACGGCCACACCGACATCGCAGGCCCGGGCTTCGGTCCTTTCAACGGCGGCCGTTACGATGCTTCGTTGGACATCACCACCCCGGAAGTCGTCGACTTCTCGGTCACCCAGAAACTGGATGACCAATGGACCGTCTACGCAGGTAGCACCTGGACTCGCTGGAGCCGCCTGAAAGACATCACCGTAAACAACCAGGGCGTTCCAGCCCTGCTCGGCGGCTCCGCCGGCCCGATCGGCACCATTTCCGAACCACAGAACTGGCACGACACCTGGGCCTCGGCGATTGGTGTTTCCTACAAAGTCAACAAAGAGTGGGTTCTGCGCAGCGGCCTCTCGGTTGACCAGGCACCAACCAACAACACCGATCGTTCGGTTCGTATCCCTACCGGTGACCGTAAGGCCATCAGCTTTGGTGCCGGCTACAGCCCGACTGATGACCTGACTCTGGACCTGGCGGTTTCCTACCTCAAGGAAGAAGACGTCAACGTCAACAGAACCGGCAAGGGCAACGCTTACAGCGCTACCTACCAGAACAGCGCATGGGGCTACGGCCTGGGCGCTACCTACAAGTTCTAACGAACGGTAGACCGCTCAGCTTCAAGCCAATAAAAAACCCGCTACTGCGGGTTTTTTATTGGTCAATGGATGCTTGCTCAAGACTTCGACGCCAACGCCTTCTCAACCGCCTCTATGAATTCCGGATTATCCGGCTTGGTCAGGCTGGAAAAGCTGGCAATCACATTGCCCTGCCGATCCACCACGTACTTGTAGAAATTCCACTTCGGCGCGCTGCTCTGCTGCGCCAATACCTTGAACAGATGCACCGCATCCGCCCCCAGGACCTTCTGCGGCTCGGTCATGGTGAAGGTCACGCCATAGTTGACGTAGCAGACCTTGGCCGTCTCGGCCCCGTCCTTGGACTCCTGCTTGAAGTCATTGGACGGTACGCCTACCACCTCCAGCCCCTGCTCCTTGTAACGCTGATACAGCGCTTCAAGGCCTTTGAATTGCGGAGCAAAGCCACAGAAGCTCGCGGTATTGACCACCACCAGCGGCTTGCCGGCAAAGCGCTGGCACAGATCGATGGACTCCTTGGCGTGCAACTTGGGTACAGATCCCTGCAGCAACGCCGGACAATCCGCCGCCCAGGCCGAACCTGCAAACAATGTGAGTAATGCCGGAACCACAAACCAGCGCTTAGCCATGTTCAGCGTCCTTCAATAGTCGTCGGATATCGACGTTACTCGCCCCTCTGCCCACCTAGCAAGCACCCATGCCCAACTGCATCAGCGCCAGCCCGCCGCGATGCCATCCCCACCAGGCCAGCCACAGCAGCCCAATGCCGACGCCCAGGCCGGCACTCCAACCCAGCCATGACTTCACGCTGCACTCGCCTGCAAGCGCGCCACCGGCCGCTCGCGCACCGGCCAATTGAGAGCCGCGGCCAACAGACTCAGAAGAATCGCCACCTGCCAGATCAAGTCATAACTCCCGGTACGGTCATACACCACGCCCCCCAGCCAACCGCCAAGGAACGAGCCCAACTGATGGAACAGAAACACGATGCCGCCAAGCATGGACAGGTTCCTGACCCCGAACAAGGTGGCGACCGTGCCGTTGGTCAAGGGCACGGTGGACAGCCAGAGAAAGCCCATGGCCATGCCGAACAGGTAGGCACTGGTCTGGGTCACCGGCAGCCACAGGAACAGACCGATCACCACCGCCCGCAACAGGTACAGACCGGTCAACAGCCGTGGCTTGGACATCCGTCCGCCCAACCAGCCCGCCGTGTAAGTGCCAAAGATGTTGAACAAGCCGATCAGCGCCAGCACCGTGGTTCCGACTGTCGCCGGTAGATGCTGATCCACCAGATAGGCCGGCAGATGCACGCCAATGAACACCACCTGGAAACCACAGACAAAGAAGCCGAACGCCAGCAACCAGAACCCCGAGTGAGAGCAGGCTTCACGCAGGGCCTCGCCCAGGCTCTGTTCATGCCCCAGCACCGGCAGCGGCTTGTCCTTGAGCATGCTGACCAGCGGCACGATCAGCGCCACCAGCAGCCCCAGCACCAGCAATGCCGTCGACCAGCCCAGCCAACCGATCAGCCCCAGGGTTCCGGGGAGCATGGCGAATTGACCAAAGGAGCCTGCGGCACTGGCGATCCCCATGCCCATGCTGCGCTTTTCCGGCGGCAAGGCACGACCGACCACCCCGAGAATCACCGAGAAGGAGGTTCCGGACAAACCGATGCCAATCAGCAACCCGGCACTCAGGGACAAGCTCAGCGCCGAATCCGAAAGCCCCATGAACACCAGCCCGACCGCGTACAGCACGCCGCCGATCAACACCACCCTGGCAGCCCCAAAGCGATCGGCCAGGGCTCCGGTAAAGGGCTGGGCCAGCCCCCAGATCAGGTTCTGCAGGGCAATGGCAAAGGCGAACACTTCACGCCCCCAACCGAACTGCGCGCTCATGGGCGGCAGAAACAGGCCAAAACCGTGCCGCACGCCCAGGGACAGCGCCAGGATCAATGCACTGCCGAGAAGGACCCAACCGCTGGTGCGCCACATCGATGACATTTTTATTCTCCAGTTACGGGTATATACCCGCTTATAATCGAACGAAACGGCGTCAGGCCAGTTCGTTCAGCAAGGCCAACAAGGTTTCACGCTTCTGCGCACCCAAACGATCGATCAGTCGCTGCTGAGCGGCCTCCCAGGCCGGCAAGGCCGCCGCCAGTCGCTCGTGCCCCGCCTCGGTCAGTTGCACCAGGCGATTGCGCTGATCGTCACCTTCCAGCAAGCGGACCAGACCGGCCGCCTCCAGCACCCGCACATTACGTCCCAGGGTACTGCGATCCAGGCCCATGGCCTCCGCCAGGCTGGAAATGCTCGGCTGATCGAGACGCAGCAGATTGTTCAGCAAGGAATACTGGGCGACGTTGATCCCGAAGCCATCGAGGGCGCCGTCGTAATACCTGCTGACGCCACGCGCGGCACGACGCAGATTGGTGCACAAACACTGAGAGGGAAGCATGGTGCGTGTATATACCCGCGATTAATTCAAGGCAAGAATTTTCAACTCAATCGGCAGATCCGGATCTGTCTCAAAATGCCACCACCGCCAGCAGCACGGCCACCTCCAGCAACTCCAGCAGCGCCCCGGCAGTGTCGCCGGTGGTGCCGCCCAAACGCCGCATCATCAAGTGTCGCAACCAGACAAACAGCACCAGCGCCAGCAGCAGCGCCCAGAGTCCACTGTAGCCGCCCAGCAGCAAACAACCGAGCACGCTCACTCCCAACACCTGCCGCCCCGCTAGCCGCGGCAGGTGATCGGCCAGAGCCTGCCCCAGACCGCCGGCGCGAACATAGGGCGTACTGAGGAACAAACCGAGCAGCGCCGCACGCCCGATCAACGGCGCCAGCAACAAGGCGAAAGCCTGCTGCTGCTCGATCAGCGCCACCAACGCGGTGAACTTGAGCAGCAGCACCAGCACCAGGGTCACCACCGCGATCGGTCCGCTGCGCGGGTCCTTCATGATGCTCAAGGTACGCTCGCGATCGCCAAAGCCCCCCAGCCAGGCATCGGCGCTGTCAGCCAAACCATCCAGATGCAAACCTCCGCTGAGCAGGACCCAGGCAGCCAGCAGCAGCGCTGCATGCAAAAGCAACGGCGTTCCCGCGAGCAGCACATTGACCGCCCACAGCAACACGCCAAACAACAGCCCCACCAGCGGATAGAACAACAGGGAGCGCCCCAGCTCTTGGGGTTCCGGCATGCCCGGCAAGCGCACCGGCAAGCTGCTGAGAAACTGCAAGGCAATCCAGAACGGCAGCATCTCAGCCCTCCTCGCTCAGCCGACCCGGGGCGACATTCAGGCTGAACAACGCGCCATGACTGACTTCGACATTCAACAACTGCTCCCGGGGCAGCCCCCGCGCCCGAGCCAGCAGCAGGCGCATGACCCCGCCATGACTGATCAACAGCACCCGCTGCCCGGCCCACGACTGGTACAGGCCATCAATGGCCGCCAGCACCCGCCGGGAAAAGTCCGCCACCGGCTCGCCCTCAGGCGGTGTGAAGCTGTAGGGATCGGCCCAGAAACGCCCCAGATCCTCAGCCTCGGTTTCCATCAGCGCCGCCGCGCTGCGTCCTTCCCAGGCGCCAAAATGCAGCTCCCGCAGATCAGGCGCCAGACTCAGGGGCAGGTGCAGTTGCGCGGCCAATTGCTCGGCAAACCGCGAACAGCGCTGCAACGGCGAACTGACGATCCGATCCCAAGGCCCGCGCCCCTGGACCCCGTCTCGCATCTGTTGCCAACCACGCTCCGTCAGGGCGTCATCCAGGCTGCCGCGCAAGCCGCCGCCCAGTTCGGTTTCCCCGTGGCGCAACAGGTCCAGGTGCAAGGTCATGCCGGGCGATCCGCCACCGCCGCCTCGGCGAAGGTCGCCATCTGCCCGTGCAGATCGCAGGCCAGACGCAGCAATGGCACCGCCAGCGCCGCACCGCTGCCCTCACCCAGACGCAAGCCCAGGTCCAGCAGCGGCTCGGCCTCCAGGGTCTGCAACACATGCCGGTGCCCCGGCTCAGCCCCCTGGTGGGCAAACAGCAGCCAGGGGCGACAGGCCGGATTCAGGCGCACCGCCACCAGCGCCGCGACGCTGCAGATAAAGCCATCCACCAGCACCGCGATGCCTTCCTGGGCACAGGCCAGATAGGCCCCCACCAGCGCCGCCACTTCAAAGCCGCCCAGGTTGAACAGGGTTTGCAGGGCATCGCCACGGGAGGCGGCATGCAGCGCCAGGGCTCGCTCGATCACTTGAGCCTTGTGGTTGACTCCGGCGGCATTCAGGCCGGTGCCCGGACCGGCCAACTGCGCCACCGGAATATACAGCAAGGCACAGGCAATGGCGCTGGCAGCCGTGGTGTTGCCAATGCCCATTTCACCGCCGATAAACAGCTGGGCACCCTCGGCTCGGGCCCGCAGCACGCTGTCGCGCCCGGCCTGCAGGGCTTGCTCGCCCTGATCCGGAGTCATGGCCGGTCCCTGGACAAAATTCTGCGTACCCGCTCCCAGGTTCAGGTGGCGTACCCCCGGCAGGTTCAAGCCGGACGCCACCGTTCCCAGGTCCACCACTTCCAGTTGCGCGCCCAGTTGCCGCGCCAGTACGCTGATCGCCGCTCCGCCACTGACAAAATTCAGCAGCATCTGCCCGGTGACCTCTTGCGGATAGGCGGACACCCCTTCGGCGACCACCCCGTGATCACCGGCGAAGATCGCGATCCACAGCCGCTCCAGGCCAGGTTTGAGCCGCCCCTGCAAACCGGCCAGGCGCACCGCCAAAGGCTCCAGTTGGCCGAGCGAGCCGGCCGGCTTGGTCAGTTGCTGCTGTCGCGCCAATGCTTGCTCGACCCTCTGCGCATCGATCGCCTTGCATGGATTCAGCCACCAGGAGTTACTCATAACGCAGTTCCTTTCAAAGTCAGGGGCAGGCCGGCCACCGTCAGCACCACACGCTGACAGCGCTCGGCCAGAGCTTGATGCAGCCAACCGGCTTCATCCACGTAACGGCGAGTCAATTCGCCCAGCGGCACGACACCCATTCCGGTTTCGTTGCTGACAAAAATGATCGTTCCCGGCAGTCCGGGCAGGCACTGCAACAAGGCGTCGCGCTCGGCCAGCAGACGCTCCTGGTCGTCCAGCATCAGCAGGTTGGTCAACCACAGGGTCAGGCAATCCACCAGCAGGCAATGCCCGGGGGCGGCGGCTTGCTGCAGCACCCGGGCCAGTTCCAGCGGCTCTTCGATCAGGCCCCAATGACTTGGCCGGCGTTCGCGGTGATGGACGATACGCTGGTTCATCTCGCCATCCAGGGGCTGGCTGGTGGCGATGTAGGTGACCTGCAGGGCGCTGTCGCTGGCGAGTTGTTCGGCCAGGCGACTCTTGCCGGAACGGGCACCGCCGAGAATCAGTTGCAGCATGCTTGAGCACCTTTGAAATGAATGTTCACCGCGGTTCTAGCGACCACAGAGCGTGAGCAGCGCGGCGGTGTCCAGATGCCGTTCCACCAGGTCCGCCAGACGCTCGATATCGCGCTCGCGCAAGGCGTGGTAGTCCACCTCCTGGACCGCTTCAAGGCCCGCCCAGCGCAACAGCGCGCTGCAGGCCGCCGGGCTTTCGAACAGACCATGCAGGTAGGTGGCGAGAATCTGCCCATCGGCGCTGCAAGCGCCGTCGCGACGTCCATCGTCCAACAGCACCGCCGGCTGCTCCAGGGCCGGGCCGCGGGTGACCCCGGCGTGAATCTCGTACCCGCTGATCGCGGCCTGCTCCAGGCTCAGATGGCCACGAACATTGCGCAGCTGCTTCTCTTCCTCAAGCACGGTGACAAAATCCAGCAGGCCCAGGCCCGGGCTGGAACCGGCGGCGCCTTCCAGGCCCAGGGGATCGTGCAACTGCTTGCCGAGCATCTGCAGGCCGCCACAGATCCCCAGCAGCTTGCCGCCATAGCGCAAGTGCCGGGCGATGGCCCGTTCCCAGCCGTTGGCTCGCAGAAAGGCCAGATCGCCGCGCACGCTTTTCGAGCCGGGAAGAATGATCAGATCGGCGGCCGGGATTGCCTGCCCGGGACCGATGAACTGCAAATCCACCTGCGGATGCAGGCGCAGGGGATCGAAGTCGGTGTGATTGCTGATCCGCGGTAACACCGGCACCACCACCTTGAGCACTTGCTCGACCTTGCCGGCCTGACGCTGATCGATGCCGTCCTCGGCTTCCAGGTGCAGGTCCAGCACGTAGGGCAGCACCCCGAGCACCGGCTTGCCGGTGCGGGCCTCCAGCCAGTCCAGTCCCGGTTGCAGCAGGGCCAGGTCGCCTCGGAAGCGGTTGATGATGAAGCCCTTGACCCGCGCCTGCTCACTGGGCGACAGCAGTTCCAGGGTGCCCACCAGATGCGCGAACACCCCGCCGCGGTTGATGTCGGCGATCAGCAGCACCGGGCAATCCACCGCCTCGGCAAAGCCCATGTTGGCGATGTCGCCGGCACGCAGGTTGATCTCCGCCGGCGAGCCGGCGCCTTCCACCATCACCACCTCATAGGCACCCCGCAGGCGCTCATGGGAAGCCAGCACCGCCTGCATGGCGATGGCCTTGTAGTCGTGATAGGCCACGGCATTCATGGTGGTCACGGCGCGACCGTGAATGATCACCTGGGAGCCGGTGTCGCTGTTGGGCTTGAGCAACACCGGGTTCATGTCGGTGTGGGGCGCCAGGTTGGCCGCCTGGGCCTGGACCGCCTGGGCCCGACCGATTTCACCGCCGTCGGCGGTCACCGCACTGTTGAGCGCCATGTTCTGCGGCTTGAACGGCACCACGCTGACGCCCTGGCGCAACAGCCAGCGACACAGCGCGGTCACCAGAGTGCTCTTGCCGGCATCCGAGGTGGTGCCCTGCACCATCAGGGTGGTCATGGGTGATCCTTGCGATAGGCCTGCAGCGCCTGCTCCAGGCGTGCCCAGTCGGCATCGTCGGCGGGCAGGCCGAAGCGCAGGCTGCTGTTGTGGACGAACAGCCGCAGCAGAATGCCGCGCCGGGCCATGAATTGATAAAGCTGCTCGGCCTCGGCGGTGATCAGCCACTGGAACAGGGCGCAGCCACCCTGGGGCTTGAAGCCGAAGCGTTCCAGAACCTCACTCAGGCGCTGGCTGGCCGCCTCGCTGCGCAGGCGCTGCCGCACATGCCCGTCGACATCCCGCAGGCACACCTGCCCCAGCACCCGGGTCGGCCCGCTGACCGCCCAGGGCCCCACCTGCTCCGCCAGCAGCTTGAGCAGCCGGCGCTCGGCCAGGACAAACCCCAGGCGCACGCCGGCCAGGCCGAAGAACTTGCCGAACGAGCGCAGGACAATCAGCCCTACCTGATGGGCATGGCGGGCCAGGCTCAGGTCCGGGGTGTTGTCCATGAAGGCTTCATCCACCACCAGCCAACCACCGCGCTGGGCCAAGCGCGCGTGCCAGTCCAGCAGGCGCTCCGGGGTCAGGCTCAGGCCGGTGGGGTTGTTGGGGTTGACCACCACTAGCACATCGAGGCTGTCGAGAAAGAAATCCACTTCCTGCTCCAGCACCTCCCGCACCCGGTAGCCACTGCGGCGCCAGGCTTCGGCGTGCTCGGCATAACAGGGCGACAACACCCCGACCTTGCCCGCCCGCCGCAGTCGCGGCAGCAATTGGATCGCGGCCTGGGAACCGGCCACCGGCAATACCTCGCCGGCACCGTAGTAGGCACAGGCCGCCTGCTCCAGGCCGTCATCGGTTTCCGGCAGGCGCGCCCAGGCCCGCAAGGGAATGTCCGGAACAGGAAACGGCCAGGGCGCCAATCCGCTGGACAGGTCCAGCCAGGCCTCTTCGGCGATCCCGTATTCCTGGGCCGCCTTGCGCAACCTTCCACCGTGCTCAAGCATAGAATTCAGCCCCCAGGCACAGAATCAACAACCACAGCCAGACACCCCGCTGCACCAACTGCCAGCCACGATCAATGGAATCGGCACTGGCCGGCTCGCCTTCGCCCAGTTGCGGACGCTGATGCAACTCACCGTGATAAATCGCTGCGCCCCCCAGTTCCACACCCAGGGCACCCGCTCCGGCCGCCATGACCGGGCCGGCATTGGGACTGTCCCAGGTCGGCCCCTGGCGCCACCAGCATTTGAGCGCCAGACGAGTCTTGCCCAGCACGGCATAGGTCAGGGCCACCAGGCGCGCAGGAATATAGTTGAGCAAATCATCGATCCGCGCCGCCGCCCAGCCGAAACGCTCGAAGCGCTCGTTGCGATAACCCCACATGGCATCCAGGGTGTTGCTCAGGCGATAGAGCACCACCCCGGGTGCACCGGCCACGGCAAACCAGAACAAGGCGGCGAACACCGCATCGCTGCCGTTTTCCAGCACCGACTCAGTGGCTGCCCGCGCCACTTCGGTGGCATCCAGCTCACTGGTCTGACGGCTCACCAGAAAACCGACCCGACGCCGGGCCTCATCCAGGTCGTCGCTGCGCAGAGCCTGGGCCACCGGCTCGACGTGCTCGCCAAGGCTGCGCAGGCCCAGGGCGCAATACAGTGCAACGATCTCCACCAGCCAACCGATGTAGGGCAACCAGGACAGAGCCGTGGCCAACAGGGTCAGGGGCAGCACCGCCAGTACCCAGGCGCTGACCCCATGACTGCGCCAGCCCCGGCCGGCGGCGTTGAAACGTTGCTCGATACGATCCGCCATGCGGCCGAAGGCTACCAGCGGATGCCAGCGCTTGGGCTCGCCCAGCAACGCATCCAGCGCCACCCCGGCGACACTCAGCAACGCCACGCTCATTGACTCACTCCCCAGTAATTCTCATACAGCAACTCACTCAATGGCCGGGGCTGCGCCCAGCCCTGCAGCGCCAGCATCGGCGCCGGATAGAACTCGGTCACCGGGCCCAGGCACAGCACGGCCAAGGGTTTGGCACCGGCGGGCAATCCCAGCAGGTCGGCCAGGGCCTGGGGCTCGAACAGCGACACCCAGCCCAGGCCCAGGCCTTCGCTGCGGGCCGCCAGCCAGAGGTTCTGAATGGCGCAGGACAGCGAGGCCAGGTCCATTTCCGGCAGGGTGCGCCGACCAAAGACATGCCGCTCGCGGCCATCCATCAATGCCGCCACCAGCACCTCGGCACAGTCATGGATGCCTTCGACCTTGAGCTGCATGAACTCGTCGGAACGCTCGCCCAGCGCCTCGGCGGTGCGCACCCGCTCCTCCTCCACCAACTGCTGGATGCGCCCGCGCAACGGGCGATCGCTGATGCGGATAAAACGCCAGGGCTGCATCAGCCCCACACTGGGCGCCTGATGCGCCGCCTCCAGCAAGCGCCGCAGCAACTCGGGCTCGACACTGCCACCGGCAAAATGCCGCATGTCCCGACGTTCGGCGATGGCGCGATACACGGCCGCACGCTCCGCCGCAGAAAATGCCTGCTCACTCACCGCTCACCCCCCCTGCAGGAGCCGGAGCGAACAACGCCGCCACCGCCGCCGGATTGGACGGAAAGTAGAAATGCACATAGGAAGCGGTCATCCGCCCGTCGCGGTACACCGCCTCAGCCCCCCGCCCACCGTTGGGACTGATGCCCCGGGCAATCGGCTCAAGGGCTGTGGTGGTCAGGGAGTGATGGTAGGTATGGCCACGCAAGCTGCCTTCCGGCAGCTCCACGGCCTGCAAGGCCAGGGCCGCCAGGCGCTTCTGCATCACCGCCGCGCCGGGCAGCAAGCCCAGCAGCTCGGCACACCGGCCGTCGACGTCAGTCAGGGAGTCGAGCAGGTACAGCATGCCGCCACACTCGGCGAGCAATGGCTTGCCCGCAGCATGGTGGGCACGAATGGCGTCGAGCATGGCGCTGTTCTGCGCCAGGGCCTGGTGATGCAATTCCGGGTAGCCACCGGGCAGGTACAGGCTGTCCGCCTGCGGCAGTGTCGTGTCGTGGATAGGGGAGAAGAAATGCAATTGCGCGCCCATGGCCCGCAACAGATCGAGGCTGGCGCCGTAGGTAAAGGCAAACGCCTCGTCCCGCGCCACAGCAATGCGCACCCCCTCCAGCAAGGGCTCGCAAATCACTGGGGTTGGCGCGGCAAAACTCACGGCGGGCGGCAACTCCACCTGACAGCTGCTGGCCAGCGCCTCGGCGGCGGCATCCAGGCGCAGGTCGAGATCATTCAGTTCACGGGCCTGCACCAGCCCCAGGTGCCGGCTGGGCAGTTCGATATCGGTTTCCCGGGACAGGGCGCCGTACCAGCGCAAGCCCTCGGTAAGGCTGCCTTCGAGCAACTGCGCGTGACGCAAGGTGCCGACCCGGTTGGCCAGCACCCCGGCGAACGGCAGGTCCGGCTGATAGCGGGCCAAGCCCAGGGCCAGCGCACCGAAGGTCTGGGCCATGGCGGTGCCATCGATCACCCCCAGCACCGGCACCCCGAAATGCCGCGCCAGATCGGCACTGGAGGGGGTGCCGTCGAACAGCCCCATGACCCCTTCGATCAGGATCAGGTCAGCGTCAGCCGCCGCTTCCCAGAGCAGGCGCCGGCTTTCCTGTTCGCCCACCATCCACATGTCCAGCTGATACACCGGAGCGCCGCTGGCACGTTCGAGAATCATCGGGTCGAGAAAGTCCGGGCCGCATTTGAACACCCGTACCTTGCGCCCCTGGTTGCGGTGCAGACGAGCCAGGGCAGCGGTCACGGTGGTCTTGCCCTGGCCGGAAGCCGGCGCGGCGATCAATACCGCCGGGCAATGACGAACATCGGTCATGAAATCACGCTCACAGCTCAACACCTTTCTGCGCCTTGATGCCGGCCTGGAAGGCATGCTTGACCATGCCCATTTCGGTGACGGTATCGGCCAGTTCGATCAGTTCCGGCTTGGCCCCACGGCCGGTCACCACCACATGCTGCATGGGCGGACGGGCTTGCAGGTCGCTGAGCACCTGGTCCAGATCCAGGTAGCCGTGCTTGAGGGCGATGTTCAGTTCGTCGAGCACCACCAGACCGATGCCCGGGTCGCTCAGCAACGCCCTGGACACCGCCCAGGCGGCTTCGGCCGCGGCGATATCGCGCTGGCGATCCTGGGTTTCCCAGGTAAAGCCCTCGCCCATCACATGAAAGCGCACCTGCTCCGGAAAACGCCGGAAGAACAGTTCTTCGCCGGTGCTGTTACGGCCCTTGATGAACTGCACCACGCCGCACTGCATGCCGTGGCCCATGGACCGCGCCAACATGCCGAAAGCCGAACTGCTCTTGCCCTTGCCATTGCCGGTCAGCACCAGCAACAGGCCACATTCGTTGGGCGAGTTGGCGATGCGCTCATCGATCACGGCTTTCTTGCGCAACATGCGCGCCACGTGGCGCTCGTCACGATCGGGGGATTCACTCATGGGGCAGCTCTCCGTTGGGGCTGGGGAACGGCGGGCAGGAAAAGGAATAGACGGCGCAAGCCTGGCATCGCCCACCGTGATGCCGTTGGATGGATCAGGCCGGTCTCCGGGCTCATGAGGGGCATTGCTGCCGGACTGCGCGCCTTCCCATGTCGTGGACACAGTGGCATCTGGCGCAGCCTTGACTCATCTACCGTTGCGGGGGCAGCGCCGGAATCGTAGCCATGTCCATCGCTGGCACAGGCCCTGACCGGCTTCCCTGTTTCACTCTGTCGACCAGCGGCCACAGAGCACCTGAAACAAGTCGCGAAGGTTAGAGGGTTGGGGGTGGAGCGTCAATTAAAGCCAGCCGGCGTGCGACACACAAAACTGCACCGCATCAACAAACTGACGCCAATCTTGTGCCACACTGAGCACATTGATATCAAATAGCCATATTTCAGCCCACCCACCACCAGACAACAACAAGGACGGATCCCGATGCAAGGCATGATCATCAGCAATCCCAAGCTGGAATTCCTGCGCCCGATGCTGGAACGCTGGTTTGATTGCATTGACCGCTACAACGCTGTTCGTGGCGATGGCGAAACCCCTTACTGGTTCGACGAACAAGCCAACCTGGGTTTGCTTTCCGCCGCCGCCTGGATGGCGGAGATGGTCAGCCTCGAACACAGCCCCAGCAAAAAACAGCAGGAGGCAGGCGCCCGCAACGCACGCACCGATCTGTACCTGGCCACCCGGGAAGAGCGCGCCTACATTCAGGCCACCCAGCGCTGGCCCCAGGTCAACGGCCTGCGCCTGACCCAGGCCCTGCTCGACATTGCCAGTGACGCTAGAACAATCAGCTACCCCAGCGACCTGCGGCTCGGCTGCCTGTTCGTCAGCCCGCAAAAAGCCCAGCACAGCGCCACCCCGGAAGAACTCCAGGACATGCTCGACGAGCTGCAAAAGGAACACTGCTGCGCGGTGGCCTGGTACTTTCCCTACGCCTATCGCAAGTTGCACAACGAAGCCGGCCACTACCATCCCGGGGTCGCGGTACTGTTCAAGGAAGCCCGCTGATCAGGCGGAACCATACGCCGGCTATGCTCCTCTATGACTAGGACGTCCGTGCACTCATAGGGAAATCAGCATGCTCAAGTCTCGACACGCCTTGCTTATCGCCATCGCCGCCGGCCTTACGGCCTGCGGCGAAACCTCCAGCCTGCAAGTTTCCGATGGCACCGGCCCCAGCCCCAAGCTGCCGGAGCCCAATCCGACGCTGATCCCCACGGTGAACATCGCCCCGGCGATTGGCTGGCCCAAGGGCACCCAGCCATTGGCGGCAGCCGGCACCCAGGTCAATGCCTTCGCCGAAGACCTCGATCATCCACGCTGGCTCTATGTCCTGCCCAACGGCGACGTACTGGTGGCGGAAACCAACGCACCGCCCAAACCCGACGACAATCAGGGCATTCGCGGCTGGATCGCCGGAAAGATCATGGGCCGCGCCGGCGCTGCCGTGCCCAGCGCCAACCGCATTACCCTGCTAAGGGATCAGGATCACGATGGCGTAGCCGAAACCCGCAGCGTGTTTCTGGACAACCTGAACTCGCCGTTCGGCATGACCCTGGTCGGCAATGACCTGTATGTGGCGGACACCGACAAGCTGCTGCGCTTTCCTTACCAGAACGGCGACACGCGGATCACCGCGACCGGCACCAAGGTCGTCGATCTGCCCGGCGGCACGCTCAATCACCACTGGACCAAGAACGTCATCGCCAGCCCGGACGGGAGCAAGCTCTACGTCACCGTCGGCTCCAACAGCAACGTCGGGGAAAATGGCCTGGACCAGGAACAAGGCCGCGCCGCGATCTGGGAGGTGGATCGGAGCAGCGGGCAGCATCGCCTGTTCACCACCGGCTTGCGCAATCCCAACGGCCTGGCCTGGGAGCCGGTCAGCGGGGCGCTGTGGACCGCGGTAAACGAACGCGACGAGATCGGCAGCGACCTGGTGCCGGACTACATCACCTCGGTCAAGGACGGCGCCTTCTACGGCTGGCCCTTCAGCTACTACGGGCAGCATGTGGATGTGCGGGTCAAACCGCAGAACCTCGACCTGGTGAGCAAGGCCATCGCCCCGGACTACGCGGTTGGCCCGCACACCGCCTCTTTGGGACTGACCTTTGCCCAGGGCAGCAAGCTCCCGGCACCGTTCACCGAGGGCGCGTTCATCGGCCAGCATGGCTCGTGGAACCGCAAGCCCCATAGCGGCTACAAAGTCATCTTCATCCCCTTTAGGGCCGGCAAGCCCCAGGGTCCGCCCGTGGACGTGCTCAGCGGCTTTCTCAGCGCCGATGAAAAGGCCTATGGACGCCCGGTTGGCGTAGTGATCGACCAGCAAGGCGACTTGCTGGTGGCCGATGACGTCGGCAACAAGGTCTGGCGGGTATCAGCCGCCAAAGCGCACTGATTCAGCGCTTGCGGCACAGGGTCAAACCGTCCCCCAGGGGCAGCAGCGACAGGTCGATTCGCGAGTCATCCCTCAAGGCCCGGTTGAGCGCCTGGATGGCTCGGGTATCTGCGCTGGCAGGATTCACCTCCAGCACACGCCCGCTCCACAAGGTGTTGTCGAATACCGCCAGGCCTCCGACTCGCAACAGACGCAACGCGGACTCCAGATAGGCCGGGTAGTTGGCTTTATCGGCATCGATGAAGATCAGATCGAAAGATTCGAGCCGGCCAGCCTGCTCCAGGTCAGCCAGGGTTTGCAGCGCTGGAGCCAGGCGCAGGTCAATGCGCCGCTCAACACCTGCCTCCTGCCAGTAACGGCGGGCCGTAGCGTTGTAGTCGCCGGGCAGGTCGCAACAGATCAACGAGCCGTCTGCAGGAAGGGCCTGAGCCATGCACAAGGCGCTGTAACCGGTGAAGGTTCCCACTTCCAGCACCTGGCGAGCAGCGGTCAACTGGATCAGTAGCGCAAGGAACTGCCCCTGCTCCGGCGCCACCTGCCAACGGGCAGTGGGCAGGGCCTGGGTTTCATCCCGCAGACGTCGCAACAGCGGCGTTTCACGCAGGGACACATCCAGCAGGTAGTTATACAGGGCATCGTCGAGGTTGAGCGTACGCGCAGTCACAGACACCTCGAGCAGAGTGGAATTATGGGTTGTGCGCCAGATGTTCCGGCTGCAGCACGCGCTTGGCGCTCAGATAGGCTTTCTGCCAATAGGCCTTGGACAGGCTGTCGAGCTTCACCGTGCCGCCGGTGGCCGGGGCGTGGACAAAACGCCCCTCACCGACATAGATCCCGGCGTGACTGACCTGGGAGCCGCCATTGGTGGCGAAGAAGATCAGGTCACCGGTTTGCAAGGCATTCTTGCCCACGTCCGGCGCCTGCATGCCGATCATTTCCCGGGTCGATCGTGGCAGGGAGATACCCGCGGCGTCACGGTAGACGTAGCCGATCAGGCCGCTGCAATCGAACCCGGAGTCTGGAGTATTGCCGCCCCAACGATAAGGTGTGCCGACCAGACCCAAGGCGCGGAACAGCACATCTTCAGCGACGGGAGAAAAAGCCTGGGAGGCGTTGAAAACCGGTGCACGTACCACAGGCGCAGGTGGCGGGGTACGGCTGGCGCAAGCGCTGAGCAGCGCGGCGAGGGCAATTAGGGCAAATCGGGCCGAGGTCGACATAAGCTGAACAATCCTGATCGGGATGCGGCTTTCTCTGCCGTTGATACTGAAAACAAAACCGCGTAAGCAGGGCTTACGCGGTTAGTTTCAACAATAGATCAGGATTCTAGCGTCTACGCGCCAAACTTCAAGTAAGACTTTAACTTCGCCCTACAAACTATCCGCTTATTTGCGTGCAGTGACCACGGTTGGCGCCATGGCGAGTGCGCGCTTGGCTTCGATGAAGGTCTTGCTCCAGTAGCTGTCACCCAGGCTGTCGACCCGCACACCGCCGCTGCGGCGGCTGCTGGAGTGGATGAACTGATCATCACCCAGGTAGATGCCGGCATGGCTGACGCGACCGCGACCGTTGGTGCTGAAGAACAGCAGATCACCCGGCTTGAGGTTGTTGCGCGCCACCAGAGGGGCTTTGACGTTGATCATTTCGCGAGTGGAGCGCGGCAAATTCATGCCCGCCTCTTCGCGAAACAGATAACCGATGAAACCGCTGCAATCGAAGCCGGCTTCCGAGGTACCACCGAAACGGTAGCGGGTACCGATCAGGGACATGCCGCGCTCGAGGATGCTGTCAGCCAGAACTGGCAACTGGTAAGGCTTGCTGTCAGAGAACTCTGCCAGTTCCTTTTCAGTTGCCAGCTCTTCCTGGTAAACAGCGGAAGACTGGTTTTTGACGGAGACTTGAGCCTGCTGGGCAGTTTGCTGCTGCGACACTGGAGTGTGGGAAGCGCAACCAAACAACAGGGTAACGAGTGCGAGAGGCACGAGGGGTGCGAAGCGATTTAGCATGGGCACGACCGTGGCTTGAAATAAATGAAGACGCGACTATGCCTTCTATCGCCCTCATTTGCAAATTCAATCGATCAGAATGTGACTTATGAGTTTCTTCCGTACATCTAAGGCTTTAAGCCCAATTTAAGTCCGACGGTCTTTGGAAACCCTTCCAAAGGCGCGATTTCTGACGCCTGAAATATGCCGAAGACCGGCAAGAAAACGGCTGCAGGCCTTGGTTTTACCAGCCCAGCGTCTCTTTCAGAAAGGGAATGGTCAGCTTGCGCTGAGCTTGCAATGAGGCCTGATCAAGACGTTCGAGCAGCTCGAACAGAGCACTCATGCTGCGGGTCCCGCGGGTGAGGATAAAATGTCCGACTTCGTCGGTCAGGTGCAGACCGCGACGCGAGGCGCGCAGTTGCAAGGCACGCAATTTGTCTTCATCGGAGAGCGGGCGCATCTGAAAAATCAGCGCCAGGGTCAGTCGAGACTTCAAATCCGCCAGCTTCACTGGCAATTCACGGGGCGAGGTTGAAGCGGCAATCAGCAAACGCCGGCCACTGTCACGCAAGCGATTGAACAGATGGAACAGCGCCTCTTCCCAATCAGCCTTGCCCGCTACCGCCTGCAAGTCATCCAGACACACCAGCTCGTACTGTTCCAGGTTGTCGAGAATCTCGATACCGCGATCCAGCAGCTCCGCCAGCGGCAGATAAACCGCAGGCTCCCCCAACTGCTCGAAACGCAAACAGGCTGCCTGCAGCAAATGCGTGCGGCCCACGCCGTCCTTGCCCCAGAGATAGATCAGGCTTTCGGTCCAGCCAGCGTCGGCTTCGCATAGGCGCTCGACGTAGCCGAGTGCAGCGGCATTGGCGCCTGGGTAGTAGTTGATGAAGGTGGCGTCGTCACGCAGACGCACACCTAGGGGCAGCTGAATCGGTTTCATGCTGACTGAACAGTTCCAAAGGAACCGTTAGTGGCCTCTGTGTAAAGTTTGCAAAGTTTATACCCGTGACGCCGAGCGCACAATGCAGCAGACCACAAGCAAAATCAAAGGTTTGCGTTAGCAAAACAGCATTCAGGGGCGAATTTTGACAGCCCCGGCAACAGCCAATGAACGCCAGCCAGCGCACGCCCGCAAGGCGCTCATTGCCGCCACTCGTTGCCCACCGGCCTACAGATCAGGGTCTTCGGCACCGCTGTAGAGGTCTGAATCCTTGTACAGATCGTGCATGTGACGCACCAGCACCATGATCACCGCGGCCACTGGCAAGGCCAACAGCACCCCGGTAAAACCAAACAGCTCACCACCAGCGAGAATGGCGAAGATCACCGCCACCGGATGCAGCCCAATACGGTCGCCCACCAACAGCGGCGTCAGCACCATCCCCTCCAGTGCCTGCCCCACCATGAACACGGCAACGATGCCGATCATGGGGTACAGGTCGCCGCCGAACTGGAACAGGCCGGCGATCAGCGCCGCGCCAATCCCTATGACAAAGCCCATGTACGGCACGATCGCCGCCAAGCCGGCAATCAGGCCGATCAACAGCCCCAACTCGAGCCCCACCAGCATCAGCCCCGCCGCGTAGATCATTCCCAGGGCCAGCATCACCAGCAACTGTCCACGGACAAACGCCCCCAGCACCTCATGGCACTCTCCCGCCAGGGACACCACCCGCTCTTCGCGATTGCGCGGCAGCAGACTGCGGATCTTGGCCATCATCAGGTCCCAGTCCCGCAACAGATAGAAGCTGACCACCGGAATCAGCACCAGGTTGGCCAGCCAACCGATCAGCGCCAGCCCAGACGCCGTGGCCTGGCTCAGCACCACGCCAACAATGTCAGTGGTCTGGCCCATGTGCTCGCTGATCGCAGCCTTGACCTTGTCGAATTTCCAGAAGCCATCCGCCAACCCCAAGCGTGCCTGCACCCAAGGCATGGCGGTGTGCTGCACCCAATCGAGCATCTGCGGCGCCAGCTCGTAGAGGCGCAGCAACTGCTTGGCCAGCATCGGCACCAGGACCAGCAACAGGGTCATGATGATCAGCGTGAACAAGGCAAACACCGCCACCACGCCCCAGGTGCGCGACAGCCCCCACGTCTCCAGGCGATCCACCAGCGGGTCGAACAGATACGCCAGCAACAGCGCCACCAGGAACGGACTGAGGATCGGATGCAGCAGATAGACGAACCCACAGACCAGGAGCACGCCCCCCAACCAGACCCAACGACGCGTATCAGCCATAAACCACTCCAGCTTCTATATAGAAGGAAACCCATCTGCTACCAGCGAAAACGCAATTGCGCGGCCTGCGGCGCAGCCACCGCCGGCGCCGCCCCTTCAGCCCCCGGCACAGCGGCCGGCGCCTCGCCCGCAGGAATTTCCTGCAGCTTGGCCAGAGACAGCTGCGCCCGCAGTTGCTCCGCACTGCCGTTGACCCGATAGATGACGCGATCACCGTCGATGCTCTGAATCTGCGCACCGAAAGGCTCCAACAGATGCCCCAGCGCCGCGTAGTGCTCCAGGGTCATGCCCTGCACTTCGAGCAATTGCTCGCTGGAGGCTCCAGGGCGCGTGACGAAACGCGGCGCCAGACGCTGACTCACCGCCAGCAGCACGCCATCGGCCAGCGCCGCCGTATCCGCGCCCTGAACAGTGCCCTGCTCTTTCTGATCGCCGAGCCACAAACGCCACTTGGCCTGCCATTGCCCGCCCTCTTCACGGGCATGCACCGCCAACAGTGCATCGGCGCCGTAACGCTCCGAAGCCTGGCGCAGAGGAGCCGGGTCGGCGCCTTCAAGATTGGGCGCCGTGGCAACGATCTGCTCATCCAGATCGCCCAGTGGCAGGCGCAGCGGCAGACCACGATGCTGCGCCGCACGCCGCAGAGGCGCGGCACTGGCCTGACCATCACCGACCAGGCTCGAGCCCTCAGTGGAGTCGCTCAACCACCAGCCCAGGATCGATGGCCGGTTGCTGCCCCACAACGGCAGGCCCGCCTGGCGCAGCGCGCGATCGGTGCTGACCGGATCAAAGTCCACTTGCAGGCTTTCCGGCGGACCGGCGTCATAGCCGTACTGGCTGATGATCTGCTGCGGATCCTTGCGAATTGCCGCCAGCCCCGCGCCCTGAGCCGCCTTGGCATCGCCGGTCAGGCGCAGCACCAGAGTCTCCAGGGCACGCTGCGTGGCCTGGTCGCGCTCCTCGGGCGACTGGCTGCTCACCGGCTCGCGCACTTGATACAGGCCATTGAGGGTTTCGGCATGACTCGCCAGGCTGACCAATGACAAACAGCCCACAAACAGAAATTGACCCAGACGCATGGAAGATTCCCGACGACAAAAAAACGATTGAAACAGCGCGCAAGAACCACTGCGAGCAAGGCTGTGACCACAAGCCCCGGTAAAACATTCACCCGTCGCCCGACTGTTTTCACGCTGTCATAACGATAGCCACTTGAGCGCTATACCTTATACAGGCATGGGCAGGACCACCAACACGGCCAATCGCGGTTTTTTTTAGGCGGATATGCCTCTACCCGTCGGCCCGAGGATGGCCGCTGCCCCACAAGCCTGATAAAATCGCGCGCCTTCGCAGACCGGCACCAGCTGGGCACCCTGAAACACTTTCCCAGTGCTCGGGCAGGCTCTCTGGTTCGGTCGATACCCCTGAATCCCCCCTAAAGGCCTGGATCATGAGCAAGCAACCCTCCCTGAGCTACAAAGACGCCGGTGTAGACATCGACGCCGGTGAAGCATTGGTCGAACGCATCAAGAGCGTCGCCAAGCGCACTGCGCGCCCGGAAGTCATGGGCGGCCTGGGCGGTTTCGGCGCCCTCTGCGAAATCCCGGCCGGCTACAAGCAACCTGTACTGGTTTCCGGCACCGACGGCGTCGGCACCAAGCTGCGCCTGGCCCTGAACCTGAACAAGCACGACAGCATCGGCATCGACCTGGTAGCCATGTGCGTCAACGACCTGGTGGTCTGCGGCGCCGAGCCGCTGTTCTTCCTCGACTACTACGCCACCGGCAAGCTCAACGTCGATACCGCCGCCCAGGTGGTCACCGGCATCGGCGCCGGCTGTGAGCTGTCCGGCTGCTCCCTGGTCGGTGGCGAAACCGCTGAAATGCCCGGCATGTACGAAGGCGAAGACTACGACCTGGCCGGCTTCTGCGTCGGCGTCGTGGAAAAGGCCGAGATCATCGACGGCTCGAAAGTCGCCGCCGGCGACGCCCTGCTGGCCCTGCCGTCTTCCGGCCCGCACTCCAACGGCTACTCGCTGATCCGCAAGATCATCGAAGTCGCCGGTGCCGACATCGAAAACATCCAGCTGGACGGCAAGCCGCTGACCGAGCTGCTGATGGCCCCGACCCGCATCTACGTCAAGCCGCTGCTGAAGCTGATCAAGGACACCGGCGCCGTCAAGGCCATGGCCCACATCACTGGCGGCGGCCTGCTGGACAACATCCCGCGCGTGCTGCCAAAAGGCGCTCAGGCCGTGGTTGACGTGGCCAGCTGGACTCGCCCGGCGGTCTTCGACTGGCTGCAAGAGCAAGGCAATGTCGACGAGCACGAAATGCACCGCGTCCTGAACTGTGGCGTGGGCATGGTCATCTGCGTAGCCCAGGATCAGGTTGAAAATGCCCTGAACGTCCTGCGTGCAGCGGGCGAGCAGCCTTGGGTCATCGGCCAGATCGCCACCGCAGCCGAAGGCGCGGCCCAGGTCGAGCTGAAGAACCTCAAGGCTCACTGATGCAAGAGCGGACGTCGCCGACCTGTGATGTTGTGGTGCTGCTGTCCGGCACCGGCAGTAACCTGCAAGCCCTGATCGACAACGCGCGCACCGACGACAGTCCGGTGCGCATCGCTGCCGTGATCTCCAACCGCGCCGACGCCTACGGGCTGCAGCGTGCCCAGGAAGCGGGCATCCCGACCCGCTTCCTCGATCACACCGCTTTCGAAGGCCGCGAGGCCTTCGATCAGGGGTTGATCGAGCTGATCGACACCTTCCAACCGAAACTGGTGGTACTGGCCGGATTCATGCGCATCCTCAGCGCCGGATTCGTTCGTCACTACCAGGGCCGACTGCTGAATATCCATCCCTCGCTGCTGCCCAAATACAAAGGGTTACATACTCACCAGCGGGCGCTGGAGGCCGGGGATACTGAGCACGGCTGCAGTGTGCACTTCGTCACCGAGGAACTCGATGGCGGGCCACTGGTCGTACAGGCTGTGATCCCGGTAGAGTTGCACGACTCGCCGCAAAGCCTGGCGCAGCGAGTGCACATCCAGGAACACCGGATTTACCCCATGGCTGTACGCTGGTTTGCCGAAGGTCGGCTGATGCTCGGCGATCAGGGTGCTTTACTGGATGGTCAATTACTGGCCGCCAGCGGCTATTTGATTCGAACCTAGGAGATTTTATGCGTCGCGCCCTGCTCTTCGCTTGCGCTCTGTTCGCCCTGCCGGTTGTGCAGGCAGCAGACCTTCACCCGTTCTCCGCCAGCTACACCGCCGACTGGAAGCAACTGCCCATGAGCGGCACGGCTGAACGCAGCCTGGAAAAAACCGCCAATGGCGCCTGGAAACTCAGCTTCAAGGCGTCGATGATGATCGCCAGCCTGAGCGAGGAAAGCACCCTGACCCTGGACAAGGACACCCTGGTGCCCCAGTCCTATCACTTCGAGCGCGGCGGTCTGGGCAAGGCCAAGAAAGCCGATCTGGATTTCGACTGGAACGCCAAGATGGTCACCGGCACCGACCGTGGCGATGCGGTCAAGCTGCCGCTGAACACCGGCATGGTGGACAAATCCACCTACCAGCTGGCCCTGCAGCACGACGTGGCCGCCGGCAAGAAGACCATGAGCTATCAAGTGGTCGACGGCGGTGAAGTCGACACCTACGATTTCCGCGTCCTGGGCTCGGAAAAAGTCGACACCAAGGCCGGCCAGATCGATGCCATCAAGGTTGAGCGCGTGCGCGACCCGACACAGAGCAAACGCATCACCGTGATGTGGTTCGCCAAGGACTGGGATTACCTGCTGGTCCGCCTGCAGCAGGTGGAAACCGACGGCAAGGAGTACAACATCATGCTCCTCAACGGCACCGTCAACGGCAAGACAGTCAAAGGCAGTTAAGCCGCAGCACGATCAAAGCCTCGCGAAAGCGGGGCTTTTTTTTGCTCGAAATGCCACTCCATGCCCGCTTGCCAGACGCAAGTGCAAGCCCTCCAAGATGAAACTTTTGTCATGAAACTTCGCCGACTGCGGCGAAATGTCACGGTTTTCGCGGGCTGCAGGATTGTCGCCAATCCTGCAAAGGTCTGTTGCAGATCCAGGCAATTTACTTAGCAAGCTAACAAAACATATAACAGAGGCCTGCACACGCCTTGCTGCAGATCAACCGAGATTGGAGCTAGCAGATGACTGTAAAAGTAACTGAACGCGACGATTCACATATGTCCCATGAAGGCGTAGCCGCGGGTGTACGGATCTGGGATGTGCATCAACAAGGCATGCTGGTGGGCATGTTCCACTCCGAGAGCGACGCCCACAGCTACAAGGCCGAACTGGAAAAACTCGAGCAGAACCGCGCGCCCCAGAGTTCCTGATTCAACCTCGACACAGCGGTGCCGGGATTCCACGCCAATCCCCCCACCCAAAAACCACCAACCCCGCCATGAGCGGGGTTGGTGGTTACTGGATGCTTACCACATCAGATCATCAGGGATCTGGTAGGCCGCGTATGGATCGTCCTCATCCGGCGCCTCGGTGGGCGTGTTCAGTTGCACGATGCGCCGCGGGTCACGCTCCTGGATCTTCAGCGCCGCCTCCCGCGGAATCACCTCATAGCCACCAGCGTGGTGGACGATGGCCAGGGAACCGCTGCTGAGCTTGTTGCGCATCAGGGTGTTCACCGACAGGCGCTTGACCTTCTTGTCGTCGACGAAGTTGTAGTAGTCCTCGGTGTTCAGCTTGGGCAGGCGCGAGACTTCGATCAGTTGCTTGATCTGCGCCGCACGGGCCTTCTGCTCGGCCTTCTCCTGCTGCTGACGGTTGAGCTCCTGGTCACGCTTGACCTTTTCAGCCATGGCCTCCTGGGCTGCGCGCTGCTGGGAATCATCGAGTTCGATCTGGCCTTTATGGGCCAGTCGCTGCTGCTTCTGCTTGTCTTTGCTGACCTGCTTGGCCTGCTTTTGGTTGACCAGCCCTGCTTTGAGCAACTGGTCGCGAAGGGAAAGGCTCATGGTGCTTACTCACTTAGGCAACGGCCTCAGCCGCAGCTGGGCAAATTCTTTTCCTGACGTTTGGCTTCACCCCACAGGGCATCCAAGTCTTCGAGGGTGCAATCTTCCACGGGACGACCGGTGTCGCGCAATGCCTGCTCGATAAATCGGAAGCGCCGATCGAACTTGGCATTGGCACCGCGCAAGGCGGTTTCCGGGTCGACCTTCAGGTGCCTGGCCAGGTTGACCACGACAAACAGCAAGTCACCGATTTCCTCAGTGATGGCCGCCGAGTCGTTGTCGGCCATGGCCTCCAGCACCTCGTCCAGTTCTTCACGAACCTTGTCCACCACCGGCAGGGCGTCCGGCCAGTCGAAACCGACCTGCGCCGCGCGCTTTTGCAACTTGGCCGCGCGAGACAGCGCCGGCAGGGCCACCGGCACATCATCGAGCAGGGACAACTGCTGCGGAGCGTCGGACTTCTCTGCACGTTCCTCGGCCTTGATCTGCTCCCAGCGCGCCTTGACCTGTTCTTCATCGAGCCGCGGGATATCCAGCGGCGCGTACAGATCGCCAGTGGGGAACACATGGGGATGCCGACGGATCAACTTGCGGGTGATGCCGTCCACCACCGCGTCGAATTCGAACCGCCCCTCCTCCCGGGCCAACTGGCTGTAATACACCACCTGGAACAGCAAGTCCCCCAGCTCGCCCTGCAAGTGGTCGAAGTCGCCGCGCTCGATGGCGTCGGCGACCTCATAGGCCTCTTCCAGGGTATGGGGAACGATGCTGGCGTAGTTCTGCTTGATGTCCCACGGGCATCCGTATTGCGGGTCCCGCAGGCGCGCCATCAGGTGGAGCAGGTCTTCAAGGCTGTACATCAGTTCATCCATTTCATGCGGGCATCACGGGGTTCGATTGCGCCGGGTCTCGATGATGTTCGGCAGCTGGGAGATGCGCCCCAGCAAACGTCCCAACGCGTCCAGGCCCGGAATCTCGATGGTCAGGGACATCAACGCGGTGTTGTCCTCCTTGTTCGAGCGCGTATTGACGGCCAACACGTTGATCCGCTCGTTGAGCAGTACTTGGGACACGTCACGCAGCAGGCCGGAACGATCGTAGGCGCGGATGATGATGTCCACCGGATAGGTGAGCACCGGCACCGGCCCCCAGCTGACCTGGATGATCCGCTCCGGCTCGCGCCCGGCCAGTTGCAGCACCGAGGCACAGTCCTGGCGGTGAATGCTCACGCCACGGCCCTGGGTGATGTAGCCGACGATCGCGTCCCCCGGCAGCGGCTGGCAGCAGCCGGCCATCTGGGTCATCAGGTTGCCGACGCCCTGGATCTGGATATCCCCGCGCTTGCCTGGCTTGTAGCCGGCGGCCTTGCGCGGGATCAGCTCCAGTTGTTCGTTGCCGCGCTCCGGCTCCACCAGTTGCTGGGCCAGGTTGACCAGTTGCGCCAGGCGCAGGTCACCCGCGCCCAGGGCGGCGAACATGTCCTCGGCGGTCTTCATGTTGGCCTTGTCGGCCAGCTTGTCGAAGTCCACCTGAGGCAGGTCGAGACGGTTCAGCTCGCGTTCCAGCAGGGTCTTGCCGGCGGCGACGTTCTGATCGCGAGCCTGCAGCTTGAACCAGTGGACGATCTTCGCCCGCGCCCGGGACGTGGTGACGTAGCCCAGGTTCGGGTTCAGCCAGTCACGACTCGGCGTGCCGTGCTTGCTGGTGATGATCTCCACCTGCTCGCCGGTCTGCAGGCTGTAGTTGAGCGGCACGATGCGCCCGTTGATCTTGGCGCCCCGGCAGTTGTGGCCGATCTCGGTGTGCACCCGATAAGCAAAGTCCAGCGGCGTAGCGCCTTTGGGCAGGTCGATGGCGTGGCCGTCGGGGGTGAAGATGTACACCCGGTCCGGCTCGATATCCACCCGCAACTGTTCGGCCAGGCCGCCGATATCCCCCAGCTCTTCGTGCCATTCCAGCACCTGGCGCAGCCAGGAGATCTTCTCTTCGTAATGGTTGGAGCCGGACTTGACGTCGGTGCCCTTGTATTTCCAATGGGCGCAAACCCCGAGCTCCGCTTCCTCGTGCATCGCGTGGGTACGGATCTGCACTTCCAGCACCTTGCCCTCGGGGCCGATCACCGCGGTGTGCAGCGAGCGATAGCCGTTTTCCTTGGGGTTGGCGATGTAGTCGTCGAACTCTTTGGGGATGTGCCGCCACAAGGTGTGCACGATGCCCAGCGCGGTGTAGCAGTCGCGCATTTCCGGCACCAGCACCCGCACCGCGCGCACATCGTAGATCTGGCTGAACTCCAGGCCCTTGCGCTGCATTTTGCGCCAGATGGAATAGATGTGCTTGGCCCGCCCACTGATGTCGGCGTTGACCCCGGTGGCCTTCAGTTCGTTCTGCAACTGGTTCATCACGTCGCTGATGAAGCGCTCGCGATCCAGGCGCCGCTCATGCAGGAGCTTGGCGATCTGCTTGTATTGCTCAGGCTCCAGGTAACGGAAGGACAGGTCCTCCAGCTCCCACTTGATATGGCCGATGCCGAGCCGGTGGGCCAAAGGCGCATAGATATCGAAAACCTCGCGGGCGACCCGGTTGCGCTTCTCTTCGTCGGCGCTTTTCACCGCGCGAATGGCGCAGGTCCGCTCGGCCAGCTTGATCAGTGCCACGCGCACGTCATCGACCATCGCCACCAGCATCTTGCGCAGGTTTTCCACCTGCGCCTGAGTGCCGAGTACCAGGGATTGACGAGGGCTGAGACTGGCCGTGATCGCGGCCATGCGCAGCACGCCGTCGATCAGCTTGGCCACCACCGGGCCAAAACGCTGGCTGACCGCCGGCAACTGGATCTGGCCCTCGCGGACGCCGCGGTACAGCACTGCGGCGACCAGGGAATCCTGGTCCAGCTTGAGGTCGGCAAGGATCTCCGCAATCTCCAGGCCCGTGCTGAAACTCGACACGTCCTCGGCGCTCAGACCCTTGGCGGCAATGTGTTTTAACTCTGCCTCGCGAGCGAACTCGCAGGCTTCTTTCAAGGCCTCACGGTCCAATGCCATATCGACGCTGACCGTATGATCGAGCCATGCCTCGAGATTGATACTGCCGTCGGTGTTGATCGGCTGGTGCGCTCTCACCTGTACCATCTTGCTTTACCTTCCCTACGACGCACATTCAATGCGTCAAATCGCTGACCTTCAACGCTCAGGGGCAGCTCGCGGGGCCAGCGAACCACACCTGAAGGATCAGTCGGATTAGACAAGCCATCCTAGCTCGCTTCGAATAACGCCATGGCCTCGACATGCGCCGTCTGAGGAAACATATCGAGGATCCCGGCACGTTTTAACCTGTAGCCCTGCTTGATCAATTCGACCGTGTCACGGGCCAGAGTTGCCGGATTGCATGACACGTAAACCAACCGTTTGGCACCCAGGCTCGCCAAGTGGCGAACCACCTCGAAAGCACCGTCACGGGGTGGGTCCAAGAGTACCGCAGAAAAGCCTTCATCAACCCACTCGGCAGCACTCAGAGGCTGGGATAAATCGGCTTGAAAAAAGCGCGTGTTATGCAAATTGTTGCTGGCGGCGTTGTCAGCGGCGCGCGCCACCATGGCCGCCACGCCTTCCACCGCCACCACTTCCCGCACCTGCCGGGCCAGCGGCAGGGCAAAGTTGCCCAGGCCGCAGAACAGGTCCAGCACCCGCTCCTGAGGTTGCGGCGCCAGCCACTCCAAGGCCTGGGCCACCATCGCTTCGTTGACCGCGGCGTTGACCTGGACAAAGTCCCCCGGCCGATAGGCCAGGTGCAGATCCCAGGTTTCCAGGCGATAGCCCAGCGACTGCGACGGATCAAAGGGTTGCGGCTCGCCTTCAGCGTGCAGCCACAATTGCGCCTGATGGAAATCGCAGAAGTCCTTGAGGATCGTCAGGTCGCTCTCGGACAACGGCGCCATGTGACGCAACAGCACCGCCAGCGCCGAACCACTGAACAACTCCACATGCCCCAGTGCCTGAGGCTTGCTCAAGCGTCGCAGCATGGCGGGCAAGCGGCTCATGATGGGCTGCAAGGCCTGTACCAGCACCGGGCAATCGTCGATGGCGACAATGTCCTGGCTACCAGCGGCACGGAAACCCACCTCCAGTTGCTTGCCCTTGGCGTCCCAGCGCACCGCCACCCGGGCGCGACGCCGATAGCCGAACTCGGGACCGCTCAACGGCGCCGCCCAGACCTCGGGTTCAACCCCCGCGACCTTGGACAACTGCTCGGCGAGCATGCGCTGTTTCAGGGCAAGCTGTTCGGCATGGGGCAGGTGCTGCACGCTGCAACCGCCACAACGCCCGGCGTGGGCACAGGCCGCCGGGCGACGCAGTTCACTGGCGTTGAAGATGCGCTCGGTACGGGCCTCCACCACCTTGCCATGGCTGCCCAATACCCGAGCTTCGACGTCTTCACCGGCCAGGGCACCGCTGACAAACCAGGTGCGGCCATCGACAAAGGCGATGCCACGACCGTCGTTGGCCAGGCGCTGGATGTTCAGGCGCTGCTTTTTGCCCACGGGAATCTGTGGAGCCCGAGTGCCGCCCGCCGGCTGGAAGCGCAGGCCTCTCTCTTGCTTAGCCATCAGTTGGGCGCATCGAAGATGCCGGTCGACAAGTAACGATCGCCACGGTCACAGATGATCGCAACCATGACCGCGTTTTCCACTTCCCGGGACAGGCGCAGCATCGCTGCCACCGCACCACCGGACGACACGCCACAGAAAATGCCCTCTTCCCGGGCCAGACGCCGGGTCACGTCTTCGGCTTCGCTCTGCGCCATGTCGACGATGCGGTCGACCCGACTGGCCTGATAGATCTTCGGCAGGTATTGCTCGGGCCAGCGGCGGATGCCGGGAATGGCCGAGCCTTCCATGGGTTGCAGACCGACGATCTGCACCTCGGGGTTCTGCTCTTTCAGATAGCGCGAAGTGCCCATGATGGTGCCGGTGGTGCCCATCGAGCTGATGAAGTGGGTGATGCTGCCCTGGGTCTGGCGCCAGATTTCCGGACCGGTGCCGGTGTAGTGGGCCTCGGGGTTGTCGCCGTTGGCGAACTGATCCAGCACCTTGCCACGGCCTTCGGCCTGCATGCGTTCGGCCAGGTCGCGGGCACCTTCCATGCCCTCTTCCTGGCTGACCAGGATCAGCTCGGCGCCATAGGCGGTCATCGCCGCCTTGCGCTCGGCGCTGGAGTTGTCGGGCATGATCAGGATCATCTTGTAGCCCTTGATCGCCGCAGCCATGGCCAGGGCGATGCCGGTGTTGCCCGAGGTCGCTTCGATCAGGGTATCGCCGGCCTGGATCTGCCCGCGCAGTTCGGCGCGAGTGATCATCGACAGTGCCGGACGGTCCTTGACCGAACCCGCCGGGTTATTGCCCTCAAGCTTGAGCAGCAAGGTATTGCTGGTGGCGCCAGGCAGGCGCTGCAAACGGACCAGCGGGGTGTTGCCGACGCAATCGGCGATGGTTGGGTACTGCAAGGTCATGGCGTATTCGCAATCCAGACTGCGGGGGCGCCTATCATACCGGCAAACGTCCAAGCGCCATATCACGCAAAGTGCGGGACTTATGGCTGATTGATCTAAGGCCGGCCAGGGCCCGCGATCAGGCTCCCGGCAAGCGCAGATGAAGACGCAAGCCATGCGCGGTGTTCTGCGCCCACAACTGCCCGCCCTGACGCACCACCGCGTTGCGCGCAATGCTCAGGCCCAGGCCAAAGCCGCCATCCCCCGGCCGCGATCCATCCAGACGGATGAACGGCGCGAAGATCCGCTCCAGATCCTCTTCGGCCACCCCCGGCCCCTGGTCGTCCAGCCACAGGTGCCAATACTCGCCTTCCCGTTGCCCCGCGAGCGTGATCCGGGCGCCGGCCGGAGAATGCCGAATGGCATTACGCAGGATGTTTTCCAGGGCCTGGGCCAGGGTATTGAGGTGGCCGCGCACCCAGCAATCGGCGTCCAGTTCACAGCGCAACTGCGCCGCCGACCAGCCACTTTCGAAGCAGGCGTTCTCGCTGAGCATCTCCCACAGCGCCTGGACCTGAATCTGCTCCGCGGGCAATGGCCCGCGTTCGGTGTCCAGCCAGGCCAGTTGCAGGCTGTCTTCCACCAGACGCTGCATGCCATCGACCTCCCGAGCCAGGCGCTCACGCAATGCCCAAAGGTTCTGCTCGCTGTCACACGCTACCCGCAGACGACTCAGGGGCGTGCGCAACTCGTGGGACAGATCGCGCAGCAATTGCTGCTGCACCGCCACGGTGCTCTGCAAGCGTTCGGACATCTGATCGAAGGCCCGCCCCAGCTCTCCCAGTTCATCCTTGCGCTCAGTGGTTGCGCTGGACAGACGCACACTCAGTTGCCCGGCGCGCCAGGCATTGGCCTGCTCGCGCAGTTGGTTGAGCGGCACCACCAGCAAGCGGTACAGACCGACACACAACAAAAGGGTGAACAGGCCAGGGATCACACCATTGGTGATCACCTGCCAGAACACCCGATAGCGCCCGGGCATGAAGCGCTGCGGCAGCTCGATCACCAGGCTGCCCAGGGACGGATCCTCGGGGAATGGAATTTTCAGCCACGGCAGACCACGGCCATGCCGGCTCACCGGCCAGTGCGCGCCGCGCAGAAAGGTCAGGCGCTGGGCCTCGGCCGATGTCAGCGGCTGACTGCCCAGCGACTGCAGGTCGCTGCCGATGACGCCAACCCAGGTCTGCTCACGACCGGCCATCTGCGCAAGCCAGGCATCGACGCCGGCACTCTGGCCGCTCTTCCAGGCTTGCTCGGCCTCGACGGCGTAATGCTCCAGGGTCGCCCGGGCTTCATCGGACAGGTACAGGTTCCTCTGCTCCACATAGCGCCCCCAGGACCAGCTCAGCCAGATCATCAGCAAACAGAACGCCACCAGCAGGCAGGCCAGTTTCCAGAACAGCGAATGCCGGCCGGGCAGTTCAGGCCAGCTCATCGGCGGCACTCAAGACGTAGCCCTTGCCCCACACGGTGCGCAACTCCCGCTCGCTGTAGCCCAGCGCCTTGAGCTTGCGGCGAATCTGGCTGACGTGCATGTCCAGGCTGCGGTCATGGGCCGCGTAGCCGCGCTGCAGGACATGCTGATAAAGGAAGGCCTTGCTCAGCACCTCATCGAGGTTGCGATGCAGGGTTTCCAGCAGGCGATACTCGCTGCGGGTCAACCCGGCCCACTGCCCGGCAAACAGCACATCGCACAGCTCGTCGTCGAAAACCAGGCTCTGTGCGTTGCTGTTCAGCAGCGGCGACATCGGCCGCCGATCCAGGGCCACCCGTCGCAGGATCGCCTCGATGCGCACCCGCAACTCGGCCATGCTGAAGGGCTTGGGCAAGTAGTCGTCGGCTCCGAGGCGAAAACCGCTGATGCGATCGGCCTCCGCCCCCAGGGCCGACATCAGCAGCACCGGCGTGGAATGACTCTGGCGCAAGTGGGTCAGCAGGGTGAGCCCATCCATGCCGGGCAGCAGGATGTCCATCAGCACCACATCGAAGTTCTGGCTGCGGGCCATCCCCAAGCCTTGCTGGCCGTTACGGCACCAGGTCACGGCGAAGCCGCAGCGACCCAGTTGCTCATGCACATAGGCGCCGAGCACCGGGTCATCTTCAATGGTCAGGATACGGGGGGGCTCAACAGCTACGGGAGTCATTAGCTTCTGCAAGTCATTCTCAGTTGGGCAATTATTCAAGATTGCCCGGAGCGCGGCAACCAATGCCTTGGTCGCAGCCTGGCCGCAGGCATTCGCGCCGCCGACCGCCAGGGCGCAATTTGCCAAGATCAGCCTCCGGCAAATCGTTACACTGCGCGGGTGGCGCATCACGGACGTGCCCGTAGACCTTTCAAAACAGCGTGGAAGCAGGAGAGTGGCGTGCTCAAGAAACTGGGAATCAAAGGCCGCGTACTGTTGCTGACCTTGTTGCCCACCAGCCTCATGGCGCTGGTGCTGGGTGGCTATTTCACCTGGATGCAGCTCTCGGAACTGCAGGCCCAGCTCCTGCAGCGCGGCGAAATGATTGCCGAACAACTGGCCTCGCTGGTGGCACCGGCGATGGGCAACCACAACGCGCCGATGCTCGAACGCATCGCCACCCAGGCCCTGGAACAGCAGGACGTGCGCGCGGTGTCTTTCCTGGCCCCTGATCGCACGCTGGTGGCCCACGCGGGACCGAGCATGCTCAACCCGCCACCCAGCGGCAACGGCACGCAGATGATGCAACGCAGCGGCAATGACGCGACCCGCTACCAACTGCCGGTGTTCGGCCGTCATCGCAACCTGGCCGGCGACCTGATCCCCGATGAGTCCGACCGCCTGCTGGGCTGGGTGGAACTGGAGCTGTCCCACAGCGGCATGCTGCTGCGTGGCTACCGCAGCCTGTTCGCCAGCCTGCTGTTGATTGCCGCCGGCCTGGCCGGTGCTGCCCTGCTGGCGGTGCGCATGGGCCGCACCATCAACAACCCGCTGACCCAGATCAAGCAGGCGGTGGCGCAACTCAAGGACGGCAACCTGGAAACCCGCCTGCCGCCCCTGGGCAGCCATGAACTGGATGAACTGGCCTCGGGCATCAATCGCATGGCCAGCACCCTGCAGAATGCCCAGGAAGAACTGCAGCACAGCATCGACCAGGCCACCGAAGACGTGCGCCAGAACCTGGAAACCATCGAGATCCAGAACATCGAACTGGACCTGGCGCGCAAGGAAGCCCTGGAAGCCAGCCGGATCAAGTCGGAGTTCCTGGCCAACATGAGCCATGAAATCCGTACACCCCTCAATGGCATTCTCGGCTTCACCCACCTGCTGCAGAAAAGCGAGCTGACGCCGCGCCAGCTGGATTACCTTGGCACCATCGAAAAATCCGCCGACAGCCTGCTGGGGATCATCAACGAAATCCTCGACTTCTCGAAAATCGAAGCCGGCAAGCTGGTGCTCGACAGCATTCCCTTCAACCTGCGGGACTTGCTGCAGGACACCCTGACCATCCTCGCCCCGGCCGCCCACGCCAAGCAGCTGGAACTGGTGAGCCTGGTCTATCGCGACACGCCGTTGTCGCTGGTCGGTGACCCGCTGCGGCTCAAGCAGATCCTCACCAACCTGGTGAGCAACGCCATCAAGTTCACCCGCGAAGGCACCATCGTCGCCCGGGCCATGCTCGAAGAGGAGCACGAGGACAGCGTGCAACTGCGCATCAGCATCCAGGACACCGGCATCGGCCTGTCGAACCAGGATGTGCGTGCCCTGTTCCAGGCCTTCAGCCAGGCCGACAACTCGCTGTCGCGCCAACCCGGCGGCACCGGGCTGGGGCTGGTGATCTCCAAGCGCCTGATCGAACAGATGGGCGGCGAGATCGGGGTCGACAGCACCCCGGGTGAAGGCTCGGAGTTCTGGATCAGCCTGAACCTGCCCAAGACCCGCGACGACGCCGAGGACCTGCCCGGCCCGCCGCTGCTGGGACGGCGGGTAGCAGTCCTGGAAAATCACGAACTGGCCCGCCAGGCCCTGCAGCACCAGTTGGAAGACTGCGGCCTGGAAGTGACCCCGTTCAACACACTGGAAGCCCTGACCAATGGCATTACCGGGGTGCACCAGAGCGATCAGGCCATTGACCTGGCGGTGCTCGGCATCACCAGCAACGACATGTCTCCCGAGCGCCTGAGCCAGCACATCTGGGACCTGGAACATCTGGGCTGCAAGGTCCTGGTGCTGTGCCCGACCACCGAACAGACGCTGTTCCACCTCTCGGTGCCCAACCCTCACAGTCAGTTGCAGGCCAAGCCGGCCTGTACCCGCAAACTGCGCCGGGCCCTGTCCGATCTGGTCACCCCGCGCCGGCCCCGCAGCGAGCCGGAAGAAACCCTCTCCAGCCGCGCACCACGGGTGCTGTGTGTCGATGACAACCCGGCCAACCTGCTGCTGATCCAGACCTTGCTGGAAGACATGGGCGCCAAGGTGCTGGCGGTGGACAACGGCTACGCCGCGCTGAACGCGATCCAGAACGAGCCTTTCGACCTGGTGATGATGGACGTGCAGATGCCCGGCATGGACGGCCGACAAAGTACCGAGGCGATCCGCCAATGGGAAAGCGAGCGCCACGGGACACCGCTGCCGATCGTCGCCCTGACAGCCCACGCCATGGCCAACGAAAAACGCGCCCTGCTGCAAAGCGGCATGGACGACTACCTGACCAAGCCCATCAGCGAACGGCAACTGGCCCAGGTGGTGCTGAAATGGACCGGCCTGGCGCTGCGCAACCAGGGCCCGGAACGGGCCAGCGAGCGCTCTGAAGTGAGCCTGGAACTGCAGGTGCTGGATCAGGACGAAGGCCTGCGCCTGGCCGCCGGCAAGGCCGATCTGGCGGCGGACATGCTGGCCATGTTGCTGGCATCTCTCGAAGCCGATCGCGAGGCGATCAACGCCGCCCGGGCGGCCAACGACCATAGCGCCTTGATCGAGCGGGTACACCGTCTGCACGGCGCCACTCGTTATTGCGGGGTGCCACAGTTGCGTGCCGCCTGCCAACGCAGCGAAACCCTGCTCAAACAGGAGGACGCCAAGGCCTTTGCCGCCCTTGACGAGCTGGACCACGCAATCGGCCGCCTGGCCGCCGAGGCGCGGATCAACGCCTGACCCAGGGCAAGACCCGAACAGTGCCCGGCAGGCATGCTGGGCGCCCCGAACAAGGATGCAAGCATGCGCACGATTCTATTCAGCAGCCAGAACTACGACCGTGAGAGCTTTCTCGGCGCCAACCTGCCGGCGGGTATCGAACTGCAGTTCCAGGCCGCCCGCCTGAGCCTGGACACCGTGGCCCTGGCCGAGCGCCATGAAGTGGTCTGTGCCTTCATCAACGACGACCTGAGCGCCCCGGTGCTGGAACAACTGGCCGCCGGCGGCACCCGCCTGATCGCCCTGCGCTCGGCCGGCTACAACCACGTCGACCTGCCTGCGGCGCAGCGCCTGGGCCTGGACGTGGTGCGAGTCCCGGCCTATTCCCCGCATGCGGTTGCCGAACATGCGGTGGCCCTGATCCTGGCGCTCAACCGACGCCTGCATCGCGCCTACAACCGCACCCGCGAGGGCGACTTCACCCTACACGGCCTGACCGGCTTCGACCTGGTGGGCAAGACCGTGGGCATTGTCGGCACCGGGCAGATCGGTGCCACCTTCGCCCGGATCATGGCGGGTTTTGGCTGCCAACTGCTGGCTTACGACCCCTTCCCCAATCCGGCCGTAGTAGCCCTCGGTGCCCGTTATCTGGAGCTGCCGCAACTGCTGGCTCAGGCGCAGATCATCAGCCTGCACTGCCCGCTCAATGACCACAGTCGCTACCTGATCAACCAGGAAACACTGGCCCACATGCAGCCCGGGGCCATGCTGATCAATACCGGGCGCGGCGGCCTGGTGGACACCCCGGCGCTGATCGAGGCGCTGAAAAGCGGCCAACTGGGCTACCTGGGGCTGGATGTCTATGAAGAGGAAGCGCAGCTGTTCTTCGAGGACCGCTCCGACCTGCCCCTGCAGGACGACGTGCTGGCCCGGCTGCTGACCTTCCCCAACGTGATAGTGACTGCGCACCAGGCGTTCCTGACCCACGAAGCCCTGGCCGCCATCGCCGAGACCACCCTGCACAACATCGCCAGCTGGGCCGCGGGGCAAGCGCAGAATCGGGTCCTGGGCTGAAATCCGCACGGGCTGATCGAAGGTCGCCTGCCCGTAACCTGCGGCGCAGGGGCCCGTGCTAGCATACGCGGCAGATTTGGAGGACCCATGGTCGAACACGATTTCCGCTACAACCTGATGAACCCGCAACACACCCTGATCGAATGCCGCGCCCTGGTGCCCGGCCGCTATCAAGTCACCGGCAACGGTGGCTCCATCCGCACCGACGACGTGCTGTTGGTCACCCTCAAAGGCAGCAAGGACCTGTCCATGCGCCTGACGGTGGAGACTGTGCGCCACCTGATCAATCCCGTCGGCCAATGGGTCGCCGTGGCCCGCGGCCCGGTATTCGGCGAACTGGCGATTCACCAGTGGCAGGTCAACTGCGACAGCTGCGCCGCCACCCTCGACTTCGAATTCGCGGTGGATGCCAAGCTGGGCAACAAGGCCCAGAAACCCGCCGCCAGCGCGCGGATCGCCGAGCTTGGCTGGCGCAGCGAGGGTGAGCAGCACCGCTGCCCGAAATGCCAGCAGGCCGGCCAATGAAACGCCTGATGCTGGCCGCGGCACTGGGGGCCGGCCTGCTGGGCTGCGCCGCCGAGCCGCTGAAGCTGCAGCAGGACCGCAGCTATGTTCTGGAATGGATCGGTGAGCGTCCGCTGATCGATTACAGCCACCTGACCATCACCCTGGGCGAGGATGGCCGCGCCTACGGCAATGGCGGCTGCAACCATTGGTTCGCGCCGTACACCCTGGACGGCGAGAAGCTCAGCTTCGGCAAGGTCGGCAGCACGCGCAAACTCTGTGCCCCGGCCTTGATGGAGCAGGAACGCCGCTTTCTGCAGGCCCTGGAAAACGTCGAACGCTGGGATGTCTCGCCGATCGAGCAAGTGCGTTTCTGGCCTGCCGAAGGCAAGCCGTTGCGCTGGTGGCTGGAAGAAGGCTGATATTTCTGTCGCGGCTGTCGAGCCTGCAGGCTGCGAACAACACCCGGAGGCCTGAATCTCCAGCGAGCTTCAGGCCCCCAGCACGCCTTCAGGGCCTTCGCAGCCTGCGACAGCCCCCACGCTCTCAATGCCCGCGCAGGGCCTGCAATTTGGCCAGCACGCCGGCAGCGGTCTGCTCGCCCAGCAATTGCTCACGCACCTTGCCCTTGTCGTCGATGATGTAGGTCACCGGCAGCGCCTCGCTGCGCGGCAGTTCGAAGCGTTCTGCGGGGTTTTGCGCCAGCACGGTGAACTTGATCCCCAGCTTCTCGCTGGCGCCCTTGAGCTCCTCTCCCTGCACATTGTCGAAATTGACCCCCAGCACGGTGGCCGACTGGCCCTTGAGCTGCTCGTTCAGGCTGTTCAATTCAGGGATCTCGGTGCGGCAAGGCCCGCACCACTCGGCCCAGTAATTGAGCACCAGCCACTGCTTGTCGATACGCTCGGCGGCGACTTTCTGGCCATATTGGTCGACCCCGTAGTCATTGCCGCAGCCACTCAGCAGCAGGGTTGTAATGATCGCCAATGCCGCCGCCAATTGCCTTGCCATGCGCTGTGTCCTGTATTGAAAGATGTCTTGAATAACGCTGCCGACCCCAGGTCGCTGCGACCTATCGACTCCCAAGGTTCAGGAGAGCCCGTCGCGCGGGTAGAATAGCCGCCACCTTACGCAAGATGCGACCCGCACATGACCGATCTGACGCTTTATCACAACCCGCGCTGCTCGAAATCCCGCGGTGCGCTGGAACTCCTGGAACAACGCGGCCTGGCTCCTACCGTGGTCCGCTACCTGGAAACTCCCCTGGACGCTGCCCAGTTGCAGCGCCTGCTGGGCAAGCTCGGCATCAGTGCGCGCCAGCTGCTGCGCACCGGCGAGGAGGAGTACCAAGCGCTCAACCTGGCCGACAGCAGCCTCAGCGAAGAGCAATTGATTGCCGCCATCGCCGAACACCCGAAACTCATGGAACGGCCGATTCTCGAAACCGCCGACAAGGCCATCATCGGTCGTCCACCGGAACATGTGCTGGAGATTCTGCCTTGAGCGCGCCGTACATCCTGGTCCTGTATTACAGCCGCAACGGTTCGACCAACGAGATGGCCCGGCAGATTGCCCGCGGCGTCGAACAGGCCGGCATGGAAGCCCGCCTGCGTACCGTCCCGGGGGTTTCCACCGAATGCGAAGCCGTGGCCCCGAGCATCCCCGACAGCGGCGCCTTGTACGCCAGCCTCGACGACCTGAAGCATTGCTCGGGCCTGGCCCTGGGCAGCCCGACGCGCTTTGGCAACATGGCGGCGCCCTTGAAGTACTTTCTCGACGGCACCAGCAACCTCTGGCTGACCGGCGCCCTGGTGGGCAAACCCGCCGGTGTCTTTACCTCCACCGCCAGCCTGCACGGCGGCCAGGAAGCCACCCTGTTGTCGATGATGCTGCCGCTGCTGCATCACGGCATGCTGATCACCGGCCTGCCCTACAGCGAATCGGCGCTGTTGGAAACCCGCGGCGGCGGCACCCCTTACGGGGCCAGCCATCACGCCGGAGCTGACGGCAAGAGCCCGCTGGACGAGCATGAAATCGCCCTGTGCCGAGCCTTGGGCCTGCGCCTGGCGAAAACCGCCCTGCAGTTGGAGAACGGCCGTGGCTAAGAAGCCGAAGATCCTGCCGACGGTGCAATGGCTGGAACCCCGGGTCCGCTGGGCCCGGGTCCTCAGCCTGGTCTGTTTCTTCGGCCTGGTGGGGCTGCTCTGCGGGTATTACCTGCTGGTGGCCGACCTGCACGGTGCCCGGCCCTGGGTGATCCTGCTGATCGAGTTGGTGCCACTGCTGCTGATGGCGCCCGGCATGCTCAGCGGCAGCGCCCGGGGACACGCGTGGATGTGTTTCGTGGTCAACCTGTACTTCATCAAGGGCGCGCTGGCGGCCTATGATCCGAATCGCCAGCTGTTCGGCCTGCTGGAAATGTTCGCCAGCCTAGCGGTGTTCACCTCGGCGCTGCTCTACGTGCGCTGGCGCTTCCAGCTCAACCGCCGGCTCGCCGGCGAAGGCGCCACCCCGGCCTGACACAGGCGCAAGTTCCCCGCCCCACGGGGAACTTGTATCGCCACCCAAGACCCCAACCCTGTTCAACCGACTCTCCGACCGCCCCTCCAGGAGCAGGCATGCACGATTACAAATGGCTGAATGAATACTGTCTCAACCGCTTCGGCTCCGCCGCAGCCCTGGAAGCCCAACTGCCAACCCCGGCAAGCAACGAGTATCTGCGTGGATTGAGCGCTGATCGCTACCTGTCGACACTGGCATTGCGGGTCTTTCGCGCAGGGCTGAAACACAGCCTGGTGGACGCCAAATGGCCAGCGTTCGAACAGGTGTTCTTCGGCTTCGATCCGGACAAGGTGGTGCTCATGGGCGCCGAACATCTGGAACGGCTGATGCAGGACACACGGATCATTCGTCACCTGGGCAAGCTCAAGAGCGTGCCGCGCAATGCGCAGATGATCCTCGACGTGCAACAACAGCACGGCAGTTTCGGCGCCTTCATTGCCGACTGGCCGGTGCAGGACATCACCGGGCTCTGGCAGTACCTGGCCAAGCACGGCAACCAGATGGGCGGCCTGTCGGCACCACGCTTCCTGCGCATGGTGGGCAAGGACACCTTCATCCCCACCTGGGACGTAGTGGCCGCCCTGAATGCCCAGAACATCATCGACAAGGTGCCCAGCAGCAAGCGTGACCAGGCCCTGGTGCAGTCGGTGTTCAACCAGTGGCAAGAGGAAAGCGGGCGTCCCCTGTGCCAGCTTTCAGCGATGCTGGCCTATACCGTCAACCACTGATCCCCTCTCCCTCTGCCGCTCCTCCTTGACTGCTTCTGCCACGGACCGTGGCTGGAAGCAGTCTTGCATCGCCCTTCTCCCTCCTTTGGCTGACAGAACGCTGAACTGATGTGTAGTTTTTCCACACGGTTTTTTTTCTCAGCTACAGTTTCATCGGCTTGTCATAAACACCCGGAACAGCAGCGTTAAATAACCGCCATGCGCAGGTTCCCCAAGCCCGTCGGCTAGCGAATAACAACGTTTTTTCAAGCCAATAGGCTGAACAATTGCGGTCTGCTCTTAAACAGGCACGCGTCGCGCCATTCGTTTTTTTCACATTGCTTTCACCAATCCGCCACCTGGACTCCCTTAACTTGAGGCCAGTGACTACTCTGGTGCCGGTGCGCATGTCGGTCTGCTGCAGAACACTAGTTCCAACCCGAATTAAAAGTACTTCTCAAAAATAGATTCAGGTAAGCGACGTGCACAACAACAAACCAAGCAGCCACCGAGCTGATACTGCCCGCATTCGACGCTCCAGAAAGATCATCATCAGTGCGGTCACTACTACCCTGATCGTCCTGATAAGCGGTTTTGTCTTGTGGCCGGCGACGCCTCTGGATCTCGCTGGCAATCAGCAGATGCAACGCAGCGGAATCTATCAACACTGGCGGGCCGGAGAAGTCATCGCGCTGGTGCGTCACGCCGAGCGCTGTGACCGGTCGGCCAACCCCTGCTTGGGCCCCGCAGATGGCATCACCCGATTGGGTAATGCCACCGCAGCCGACCTGGGCAAGGCCTTCCGGACCATCGGCATGGAGCGGACCGATGTCATCAGCAGCCCCATGACCCGCACCCTGCAAACCGCACAGGCCATGTTCAATCAGGCCACCAGCACCCAGGATTGGTTGCTGAACTGCGCAGACAACTTCGAGAACGATATAAAGGCCCACAAGCTTCAGGGGCGCAATCTGATCCTGGTCACCCACAGCGGCTGCATCAGTGATCTGGAGAGCCGCATGGGCTTCGCCCATGCCCTGGCCACCGAGTACACCAGCTCGTTATTCCTGACACTGGGTGCCGATGGAAAACTGCAGATACTGGGAATACTGAACGCAAAGAGCTGGCCACAAGTGCTTAAAGAAGCGCCGAACAATTTGTAACTTTTTTTGACAATAAAACAACAGACTTCATTCAGCCAATGGACAGACTAACAGCCCGCATTTAGTTGACTTTATTGCAACTTGCACTATTAAAAAGCAGTGTTTTTTATAAAAAGCGTTATAAAAAATTCAGCTATTAAAAGCCGGACAGACCTCGTAGCTTCCCAAGCGATTTGCCGATGCCGTTATCGGCTGACCATCAATCCGCTCCGGCAACAAGACTTGCACGTTGAAATCCTTACCTGACTTCGAGGACAGAAATGCACCGCACTTTACCCACCCGGCTTATGGAACGAGCGCCACACCTTCAGGCAACACTGTGCGTGGGAGTAGCAACGGCATGATCAAGCGTTGGGCGTTGCCATTTCTGCTGTTGGCCTTCGGCCTGTTCTATCTGCTACCGCTGGCCAGCCATGGCCTGTGGATTCCCGATGAAACCCGCTACGCGCAAATCAGCCAGGAAATGCTGCTCAGCGGCGACTGGGTGGCGCCGCACTTCATGGGTGTCCGTTATTTCGAAAAACCCATTGCCGGCTACTGGATGATCGCCATCGGCCAGGCGGTGTTTGGCGACAACCTGTTCGGGGTGCGCATCGCCTCGGCCCTGAGCACCGGCTTGAGCGTGCTGCTGGCTTATCTCATCACTCGCCGGATGTGGAACGATCCGCGCAAGAGCTTCGCGGCGGCGCTGCTGTACATGAGCTTCGGCCTGATTGCCGGGCAAGCCGGATACTCCAACCTCGACCCGCAATTCACGCTGTGGGTCAACCTGAGTCTGGTGGCCCTGTGGTTCGCCCTGGACAGCTCAACCACTCGCGCGCGCCTCCTGGCCTGGGCGATGCTCGGGGCGGCTTGCGGCATGGGCTTCATGACCAAGGGCTTTCTGGCCTGGCTGCTGCCGGTACTGATCGCCCTGCCCTATATGCTCTGGCAACGTCGCTTGGGCGAACTGCTGCGCTACGGGCCAATAGCGGTACTGGTGGCCATCGGCATCAGCCTGCCCTGGGTGCTCAGCGTTCACGCCCACGAGCCGGACTTCTGGCGCTTTTTCTTCTGGCACGAGCACATTCGGCGCTTTGCCGCCGAAAACGCCCAACACACCCGCCCCTGGTGGTTCTACCTGCCTCTGCTGGTCGTCTCCTGCCTGCCCTGGGCACTGCTGCTGCCCGGCACACTGATGCAGGCCTGGAAGGACAAGCGCCAGGCAAACAGCGGCTTTCTGCTGCTGTGGTTGCTGCTGCCGCTGGTGTTTTTCAGCCTGAGCCGGGGCAAGCTGCCGACCTACATCATGCCGTGCCTGCTGCCATTGGCGGTGCTCATGGGTAGCGCCCTGATCGACCGCATCGGTCAGCGCCAGGGCCGAGCCATTCGCCTCAACAGCCTGCTCAATCTGCTGATCGGCGCAGGGGCACTGGTGGCGTTGCTGGTGATCCAGCTGACCCGGCCGGTTTACGGTCACAACGAAATGCTCAGCCTGTCCCTGGTGTTCATCATGCTGATGGGCTGGATCATCGCCAACCTGCTGCCGGCCTCCAGGCCGCTGCAATACTGGCCCGCGCCGGCACTGGGGATCTGGCTGCTGGTGGCGCTGCTGCCCGCCGGCATGCCCGCGATGATCGTGCACAACGAGATGCCCGACCAGTTCATCAAGGAACACCTGGAAGAGCTCAAGCAGACCAAGACCCTGCTCAGCAATGACCTGGGAGCGGCCTCGGCCCTGGCCTGGCGCCTGCAACGTCCGCAGGTGTCGCTGTACAACACCGAGGGCGAACTGAAATACGGCCTGGCCTACCCTGATTCGCAGCAGCGCAAGGTGAGCATGGCCGACGTCGGCCAATGGATGACCGAGGCCCGCAAGCAGGGCTCCGTGGGCGTGGTCATGCGGGTCAAGAACGTGGTGGAGAACGAGGAAGTCGCACTGCTGCCACCCGGGGGCAAGCGCTATGAAGAGGGCAATCTGCTGATCCTGATCCTGCCACAGAGCCAGCCTTAGCCTGCCCGGTGAGCCAGCGTCAGCGTCGAGCCGTTCGGCGCTGACGTTTTTTTAGCTGTCCGGCCCTCCGGGCCACTGCAACTTTTCGAGTCAGCCCATGGAAATCCGTCTATGAATCTCGACCACAGCGAGCGCAAGGCCCTGATCCTGCTTCTGGGCGTATCGGCCCTGATCCTGCTGCTGGGCCTGGGCTCCCGCGAGCTGTGGGGCCCGGAAACCCGCTGGGCCAATATCGCGCTGCAGATGCTGCAGAGCGGCAACTACTTCGACCCGTATCTCAAAGGCGCGCCTTATTACGACAAGCCCCTGCCGTCCTACTGGCTGATCACCGCCAGTGCCTGGCTGATGGGCGGACTGGGGCACTGGTCATTGCGCCTGTCGTCGGTCCTCGCCGCCTGGCTGAGCATCTGGCTGGTGTACCTGATCGGCGAGCGACTGTTCCACAAAGGCACCGGCCTGATCGCCGGCTGGATGCTGGCCACCACCTTCTATTTCGCGTTCTGGGCGCGGGTGGCCACCGCCGACATTCTCACCGTATGCGGCGTACTGGCCTCTGTCTGGTGGTACTGGCGAGATCCGGACGACACCCGCCTGAGTCGTTACACGGTGTTCTTCCTGTTGCTGGCGGCCACATCGCTGCTCAAGGGGCTGATCGGTTTCGTCCTGCCGGGACTGATCCTGCTGCCTCACCTGCTCAGCCAGGGCCGCTGGAAACGCCACCTGAATCTGCGTCTATGCCTGGCCGTGGTGGTGTCAGGCCTGGTGTACATGGTGCCGTTCCTGCTCTCGCACCTGTACGGCACACCGACCTACGGCCAAAGTGGCCTGGGCCTGGTGTTTCGGGAAAACGTGGTGCGCTTCTTCGACCCCTTCGACCATCAGGGGCCGATCTATACCTACCTGATCTACCTGCCGGCCTATACCTTGCCCTGGGTTCCCTGCTGGCTGCTCGGTCTGTGGGTTGCGGTGCGCCACTGGCGCCAGTTGCAGCCCAATGAGCGCTGGCTGGTCTGGGCCCTGGGCCTGCTGTTCCTGTTCTTCACCGCCAGCGGCAGCCGACGCAGCTATTACGTCTTGCCGCTGGTGCCCTTCGCCCAGCTATTGGGGGCCTGGTGGCTGAACCGGCATCTGCAGCAAAAACGCGCCAGCGGTAAACCGAGCGATCGGCGCTGGGCCCTGGGCTTTGCCAGCGCGGCGGCGGTCCTGCTGTTGGTGCTGGGGGTCGCCTATCCCTGGAGCAATGGCGGCGGCGGCGTGATGCAGTTCGGCGCCCAGGTGAAAACCGAGGCCAGCCGGATAGCGCCCTGGAATCAATGGCGCATAGTGCTGGTAGAGGCGGACAACAAATTGCCGATGTACCTGCAGAACCAGGGAGATGCCTTCTACTACGTGCCGCAAACCGCGGATTTTCCGCGAACCGGCACTAGCGCCGACTTCATGGCCTGGCTGGACCAGACCAGCGGCCAGCACTGGGACCCACAGCGCACCTTGATATTCGTGCAGCAGGACAAGGATCAGCCCGTGCTCCTGGAATACCTGGGCCAGGACCATCAGCTGATCCGCACACTGCCCACCCACGGTGAGCGCCTGGCGAAGAAATCCGCAGAGGGTAGCGTGGCCTTCGTGCCGCGGGTGCCGAGCGCCTGAAGGCCGGCCGCGGCGCCCCGGTATGGATGGCGCCGCAACCTTGGTTCCGCGATTACGGATCAGAGGTTCAGCACATTGACGAAACGCGGCGTGGCGTTGTCATCGATGCGCAGGTTGGTGAAGTCGAACAGGTTGCGATCCGCCAGTTGCGACGGAATCACGTTCTGCAGGCCACGGAAGATGCTCTCGGTACGCCCCGGGCTCTTGCGCTCCCACTCCTGAAGCATCTCCTTGACCACCTGGCGCTGCAGGTTCTCCTGGGAGCCGCAGAGGTTGCACGGGATGATCGGGAACTGCTTGAGGTCGGAATAGGCCTGGATGTCCTTTTCGCTGCAGTAGGCCAGCGGGCGGATCACCACGTTGCGCCCGTCGTCGGCCAGCAGCTTGGGCGGCATGGCCTTGAGCGAGCCGTTGTAGAACATGTTGAGGAAGAAAGTCTCGACGATGTCGTCACGGTGGTGACCCAGGGCCATCTTGGTCGCGCCGATTTCATCGGCGAAGGTGTACAGAGTGCCGCGACGCAGGCGCGAGCACAGCGAGCAGGTGGTCTTGCCTTCCGGGATCAGCTCCTTGACCACCGAGTAGGTGTCCTTCTCGACGATGTGGTACTCGATCCCCAATTCCTTGAGGTAGGCCGGCAGTACATGCTCGGGAAAGCCGGGCTGCTTCTGGTCCATGTTCACCGCGACGATCTCGAACTTGATCGGCGCCACCTTCTGCAGGTGCAGCAGCACATCGAGCATGGTGTAGCTGTCCTTGCCGCCGGACAGGCAGACCATGACCTTGTCGCCCTCTTCGATCATGTTGAAATCGGCGACCGCTTCGCCCGCCAGGCGGCGAAGGCGTTTCTGCAGTTTGTTCTGGTTGACCGTAAGAGTGCCCATGGCGCTTGGAATCCGCGAGGTATGTGACGAAAAGCCGGGCATTTTAAGCAAAACCCCAGCCCCGTGAAAGCGCCGCAAGGGGCTATCCGGCCGGACGGGGGTAACAGACACGACCGCGATTACCCCAGTGTTTTACAGCGCAATTTGCTCTAAAGCGGCGCACATCTGAGGAGAACTCCTTCCTATACTGCGACATAAGGTCGCACACCCGCATAGACCTATACTGACCGTGCCACTTGGCTGTAAGCGCTCCGTTGGGGGGCGATGGCAACATTTAAGGAGTGACTGACCATGATTCATCATGTCGTAGGACTCTTCACCCACCCCGATCAGGAATGGCGAGAAATCCGTGGCGATGCCGAGGAAAGCATCAGTCACATGTACCTCACTCACACGCTGATTCTGGCGGCGATCCCCGCTGTCTCGGCCTTTATCGGCACCACCCAGGTCGGCTGGGTCATCGGCAACCGCGCGCCGGTGATGCTGACCATGGAAAGCGCCCTGTGGATGACCATCATGTCGTACCTGGCCATGCTCTGCGGCGTGGCGGTAATGGGCGCGTTCATTCACTGGATGGCCCGGACCTATGATGCCAGCCCGAGTCTGGCGCGCTGCGTGGCCTTTGCCACCTACACCGCGACTCCGCTGTTCGTCGGCGGCCTGGCGGCCCTGTATCCACACATGTGGCTGGGGATGATCATCGGCACCGCGGCAATCTGCTACACCGTGTACCTGCTCTACGTCGGACTGCCGACCTTCATGAACATCCCGTCCGACGAGGGCTTCCTGTTTTCCAGCTCGGTCCTGGCGGTGGGACTGGTGGTGCTGGTCGCGATCATGGCGTTCACCGTGATTGTCTGGGGCCTGGGCGTCGGCCCCGTGTACACCAACTGACGCCGCACCAATAATAATCCTCCATCTGCCAACACAGGCCGCCGCAAGGCGGCCTTCTTAATGGGCGATCCTGCGACCATTCGGCACCTGGACGATTCGGATTCGCCGGTCTTTGCGGCATACTCAGCCACTCTGGAGAGCCGTTAAGCATGCCCGAGCAACTCAATACCCGCGTCGAAGACTGTTTCCTACTCGCTGAATCCTTTTTCAAACGTCCTTTCAAACGCCCGGTGGTCAGCCTCAAGTTGCGCGGCCAGAAAGCCGGGGTCGCTCATTTGCATGAAAACCTGCTGCGCTTCAATCCGCAGCTGTACCGGGAAAACACCGAAGACTTCCTCAAGCAGACGGTGGCCCATGAAGTCGCGCACCTGATCGCTCACCAGTTGTTCGGCGAGCGCATCCAGCCCCATGGCGAGGAATGGCAACTGATCATGCGCGGGGTCTATGAACTGCCGCCCAACCGTTGCCACACCTATGCGATCAAACGCCGCAGCGTGACCCGCTACATCTATCGCTGTCCCTGCGCCGAGAGCGATTTCCCGTTTTCCGCCCAGCGCCACAAGCTGGTGGCGCAGGGGCGCCGCTACCTCTGCCGGCGCTGCCGGCACACCCTGGTTTACAGCGGGGAAACCCGAGTCGAATGACCGTGGGTGAAGAGCTTCGCCGGCAAGCCCGCGCCTAGCCGACAATCCCCTCGCGTCGAAGCGCCTCGATGCGCTCGGCGCTGTAGCCCAGCTCTGTCAGTACCTGCGTGGAGTGGGCACCCAGTCGGGCGCCGATATGCCGCGGTTCGGGCAAGCCCTCGGAGAACTTCAGCGGACAGGCCATCTGCGCCTGGAGACTGCCGTCCTCACGGGGCACCTGACTGACCAGTCGCCGGGCCTGCAACTGCGGGTGCTGCACCGCCTCGGCCAGACTCAGGACCGGTTCGACACAGGCATCGAGCCCGGCGAACAGTTGGCAGAGCTCGGCGAAGTCGCGCTGTTCAAACTCGCTCTGCAAGGCCCGCTTGAGGGCCTGTTGCTGCTCCGCAACGGGCGACAAGCCCTGGGCCGCCAGCTCCGGTCGCCCCAGGGCCTGACACAACTGCTGCATGAACACCGGCTCCAGGCTGCCCACTGACAGCCAGCGACCATCCCGACTGCGGTAGTAGTCATAGAAACTGCCGCCGTTGAGCGCCTGCTGCTCCATCCCCGGCTCGACCCCACACGCCAGATAACCGGCGCCGGCCATGGCGTTCAGGCTGAACACACAGTCGGTCATGCTGATATCCAGGTGCTGGCCCTGGCCACTGTGCTGACGAGCGATCACCGCCGCCAAGAGGCCAATCACCCCGTGCAGCGAGCCACCGGCGATGTCCGCCGCCTGAATGCCCAGAGGCAAGGGCCCCTGATCGCGACGCCCGGTCTGGCTGGCCAGCCCGGCCAGGGCCAGGTAATTGATGTCGTGCCCGGCGCGGTCCTTGTAGGGCCCGGTCTGGCCATAACCGGTGATGGACACGTAAATCAGCCGCGGGTTGATCGCCTTCAAGGCTTCGTACCCCAGCCCCAGGCGCTCCATCACCCCCGGACGAAACTGTTCGAGGACAATGTCATGCTCCTGCAGCAGTTGCCGCACCACCTCCAGCGCTTCGGGCCGCTTGAGGTCCAGGGCCAGGCTGCGCTTGTTGCGATTGAGATAGGCGTGGCTGGCGGACACCCCCTGATCGTGGGGCGGCAGCACCCGCAACAGGTCCATGCGGGTCGGCGACTCGATGCGCAGCACCTCGGCGCCCATGTCCGCCAGCAGCAGCGAGGCGAACGGCCCCGGCAGCAGGGTGGAGAAATCCAGTACCTTGAGTGACGCCAACGGCCCTTGCATGTGCCCGCTCCTCTTGATCGACCGCCAGAGAGTAGGCAGCCGCAAGCCGTGCAACAATTACCACAACGCTCAGCCGGACTGACCGTTGCGCTCATGCACCAGGCAATAAAAAACCCGCCGCAGCGGGTTTCTTATGTTGAGCCAGGCTTACTTGATGCTTGGCGCCGGACCTTCGGCCACACCCAGATCATCCGTTTCGCGGGTGTCGCTGATACCGCGACCACCGGAAGCCAGTTCGACTTGCAGCTTGTCTTCGTCCAGCTCCTTGACCCACTTGGCGACCACCAGGGTGGCCACAGCGTTGCCTACCAGGTTGGTCAGGGCGCGAGCCTCGGACATGAAGCGGTCGATACCCAGGATCAGCGCCAGGCCGGCCACCGGCAGGTGACCCACGGCCGACAGGGTGGCGGCCAGCACGATGAAGCCACTGCCAGTCACGCCCGCGGCGCCTTTGGAGGACAGCAGCAGCACCAGCAGCAGGGTGATCTGGTGGGTGATGTCCATGTGGGTATCAGTGGCCTGGGCGATGAACACCGCGGCCATGGTCAGGTAGATCGAAGTACCGTCGAGGTTGAACGAGTAGCCGGTAGGGATCACCAGGCCGACCACCGACTTCTTGGCACCCAGGCGCTCCATCTTGATCAGCATGCGCGGCAGCGCCGACTCCGAAGAGGAAGTACCCAGCACGATCAGCAGCTCTTCGCGGATGTAGCGGATCAGCTTGACCACGCTGAAGCCGTGGGCGCGGCAGATCGCCCCCAGGACCACCAGCACGAACACCACGCAGGTGATGTAGAAGCAGATCATCAGCTGGCCCAGCTGCACCAGGGAGCCGACGCCGTAGGCACCGATGGTGAAGGCCATGGCGCCCAGCGCACCCAGGGGCGCCAGCTTCATGATCATGTTGATGATGTTGAACATCACGTGGGCGAAACGGTCGATGAAGTCCAGCACCGGTTTGCCATAGGCGCCCAGGCGATGCAGGGCGAAACCGAAGATCACCGAGAACATCAGCACTTGCAGGATGTCGCCGTTGGCAAAGGCACCGACGATGGTGGTCGGAATCACGTTGAGGATGAAGCCGACAATGCTCTGGTCATTGCCCGCGGTCACATAGGCCGCGACTTTCGAGGCATCCAGGGTCGAAGCGTCGATATGCATGCCGGCACCCGGCTGCACCACGTTGACCACGATCAGGCCGATCAGCAGGGCGATGGTGGAAACGATTTCGAAATACAGCAGCGCATAGCCGCCGGTCTTGCCGACCGACTTCATGTTCTGCATGCCGGCGATACCACTCACCACGGTGCAGAAAATGATGGGGGCAATGACCATCTTGATCAGTTTGATGAAACCGTCACCCAGGGGCTTGAGGGCCACGCCGGTCTGAGGGTAGAAGTGACCGAGCAGGATGCCGATGGCGATGGCAACGATCACCTGGAAATACAGGGATTTGTACAGTGGCTGACGAGTCGTCATTGCAAAGTTCCTCAAGAGCCCCGGCATGCAGCTTCCATCGATGCATGCGGTGCCTAAAGTGCGAACCCTCCTGCACTGGAGGGATTTGTTGTGTCGAGCTGCGTGCTGGCAGATCTTCCGGCTCTATCGCAAAGCCCGTGCCACCTTGCCCAAAAGCCCTGCAGGCCTTTAGACATCAGGGGGACGGGCCGATCCTTGCATTGATTGCACCCGGCGAAGCTGGCGGATATCCGCCCATTCATCAGGTCTCGTCCTACAATTTGGCGGATATCCGCCTTGTTCCCTCATCAGGGGGCTGGCTAACATCCGCCACTCAATGGACGGACCAGCCTCATGCGCGAACGCACCATCGCCAGCCACTTTGCCCGCGCCGCCCTAGGCGGGGCGCGCCGTCGCGGTCACGATTGCGAGCCGCTGCTGCAGCGACTGGGCATCAGCCCGGAGCTGTTGAACCAACCCAAGGCACGCATCGCTCCCGAGCAGTTCACCAGCCTGCTGCAACACCTGTGGCTGGAACTGGACGACGAATACCTCGGCTTCGCCCATGGCCCCAGCAAGCGCGGGACATTCGCCATGATGTGCCACGCCCTGATCCACTGCCGCACCTTGGAAAAAGCACTGCAGCGCGGCTTATTGTTTTATAGCTTGTTTCCGGAAGCTCCGCGTCTGAGTCTGACGCGTGAAGGAGAAATGGCTCGACTGAGCCTGGATGATTCTGAGTTGTGGGACCCCGAGCACTTTCTCAGCGAAAGCCTGCTGGTGATCTGGCACCGCCTGGGCAGTTGGTTGATCGGCCAGCGCATTCGCCTGGAGCAGGCCGGCTTCAGCTATCCGAAACCCGAACACGCCGCGGAATACGACCTGCTTTTCCCCTGCCCCCTGGCGTTCGCCCAGCAACGCAGCAGCCTGCTGTTCCACAGCCGCTACCTGGGCATGCCGTTGCTGCAGGATGAACGCACCCTCAAGCACTTCCTCGCACGCTCCCCCGCCGACCTGCTGTCGCGACCGGACGAGGGCGACAGCCTCAGCAGCCAACTGCGCCGCCTGCTCAGCCACGACCGCGAGCGCTGGCCCGACCTGGAAAGCGTCGCGCAGCACCTGCACGTCAGCCCGCAGACCCTGCGCCGACACTTGCGCGAGGAAGGCTCAAGCTTTCAGGGGTTGAAGGATGAACTGCGCCGCGATATTGCCATCTTCCACCTGGGCCGCGCCGACCTGTCGTTGCAACAGATCGCCGAGCACCTGGGTTTTTCCGAACCGTCGGCGTTTCATCGGGCGTTCAAGAAATGGACCGGCCTGACCCCGGGCGCCTATCGAGCCCAGGACCGCTAGCCCAGCGCTTCGCGCTAGAGGGCCGGGAAGTGAATGCGAAATGCCGCCCCGCCCAGGGCCGAGTCCCCCAGGGTCAACTGCGCGCCGTAACTCTCGATGATGTCCTTGACCACCGCCAGGCCAATGCCCTGCCCCGGGTGCTGGCGATCCAGACGCTCACCGCGCTGGAGAATCCGCGCCCGCTGATCCGGCGGCACGCCGGGACCGTCGTCCTCCACGCACAATTCGGCGCCGTCGAGAGTCTCGCGCACGCTGATGCGCACCGAGCCCAGGCACAGGCGGTAGGCGTTCTCCAGCAGATTGCCGAGCAACTCCAGCAAGGCGCCCTGCTCGATCGGCACATAGCAGTGCTCGGGCAAATCGAATGACACCCGCACCTGTTTGTCGCGATAGACCTTGTCCAGGGTGTCGCACAGGCTTTGCAGCACCGGCCGCAGCCGCACCTGATGGCGCACCAGGCCGCTCTTGCGCAGGCTGGCCCGTTGCAACTGATAGCTGATCTGCTGGCTCATGCGCTCGATCTGCGCTTGCAGGACCCAGGCCTGCTCCCGGTCCTGAGGCCGCTGCGCCATGTCCTCGCTCACCCCTTGCAACACCGTCAGCGGGGTTTTCAGGCTGTGGGCCAGATCATCCAGGGAGTCCCGATAGCGGCTGCGCTGTTCGCGCTCGCTTTGCAGCAAACGGTTCAAGGAGCCGGTCAGGCGCAACAGCTCCCGTGGGTGTTCCTCGCTCAGGCTCTGGCGGGTGCCGCTTTCGATCTGGTCCAGCTCCTGACTCAGGCGTCGCAGGGCCTGCAAGCCCCAGGTCAGGCCCATCCAGAGCAACGCCAGAAGCACCAGCAATGCCGCGCCAAATCCCAGGTAGAGGTTCTCCCGCACGCCTTCGAGGGTCTGCTGGTACTCGCGCACCGGCTGCAGCGCGACAATGCTGAAGGCCGCGTTCTTGCCCCCCAGCAGCTTGATCTCGACGTCGTAGACGAAGAACTCCTGGCCATTGGCTTCGCGGATCCTGGCGAACTCGTTGCCACGCCCGTCGTACCGCGGACGGTAGTTGATGTTCTCTTCCTGGGTGGCCCGGGAGCGCCAGACCAGGTGCCCCTCGCGATCAAAGATGTAGCCCAGCAGGCGGCTGTCGGCGAGATTGAAGCGCTCGTCGGGCAACTGGGCGGGCATCTGCAGGCGATTGTTTTCGATCCGCGCCGCCGAAATCAGGGTGGTGACGTCGGAGGCCAGGCGCTGTTCGATGGAGTCCTGCAGCGCCAGGCTGAACGCGCCCTGCATGGCCGGCAGCAACGCCAGCATGAACAGCACCGCCAGGGTGGTGGCGGCCAGCATCAGCCGCAGGCGCAGCGATCGAATCATCGGCAGCGCTCGTTGAACAGGTAGCCCAGGCCACGCACCGTATCGATGGGCTTGAAGCCCGAAGGCGCTTCCAGCTTGCGCCGCAGGCGCCCCACCAGCACCTCGATGACATTCGGATCGCGCTCGTCGTCGTCCGGGTACAGTTGCTCCATCAAACGGTCCTTGGCCACCACCTGCTGGTGATGGCGCATCAGGTATTCGAGGATCCGGTATTCATAGGCGGTCAGCGCCAGGGGCTGCTCATCCAGGGACGCCTGTTTGCGGTTCAGGTCCAGCAACAGCGGCCCGGCCACGATGGTCGACTGGGTAAAGCCGCTGGAGCGCCGCAGCAACGCATTGAGGCGCGCGTCCAGCTCCTCGAACTGGAAGGGCTTGACCACATAGTCGTCGGCACCGGCGGCCAGACCTTCGACCTTGTCCTGCCAGTTGCCGCGAGCGGTGAGGATGAGGATCGGAAATGCCTTGCCCCGGGCGCGCAGCTGGCGGATCAGATCCAGCCCGCCCATGCCGGGCAGGCCCAGGTCGATCACCGCCAGGTCGTGATTGAACTGCTCGGTCTGGTACAACGCCTCCTCGGCGTTCGCCACGGACTCGACCACATGACCGCTGTCGGTGAGGCGGGTTTGCAAATGATGGCGCAACAGCGCCTCATCTTCGACGACCAGCAATTTCATAACGCTCTCCCAGGCAAAATTCGACATCTCCAGGGGCGCCCCTGCGCCCTGATGATCAATGCACCAACGCCGGACCCTGCCCAAGGCATGGTCCGGCGTGGTTCAGGCCAGGCTGCTTATCAGAAAGCGTAGTTGGCCGACAGATAGGTCTGGGCGCTGCTGGTCAGGCTCAGTGAACCTTGCTTGCTGCCGCCCCGTTCGCTCATCTCGGTCCCGGCATTGCTGCGCAGGTAACGGTAGCCGAGCTCCACCGAGGTGTTCTGTGAAATCTGTTGCAGGACACCGGCCTGCACACCGACCGCGTAGCCGATGTCACTGTCACGACTGAAGCCCGGGGACTCCTGGGTCAGCTTGGTCAGGCCGGCCGTGCCGCCACCAAAGAGCTTGGTGGTATGGGTCACCGGCAGGAACATATCGTAACTGCCCAGCAGGTTCTGCTGACGCAACTTAATGCCGTTGTGAGAGCCGGAAACATAATCGTAAGTGGCGTAGTAGCGGCCCTGGTCGTTCTGTTGCCCCAGGCGCAGGCCCCAGGTGTTGTCCTTGCCGATCACGCCATCGGCATTCGGATGACCGAGGTTGCTGTTGAGCTGGCTGGACTTTTTAACCTTGTCGCTGGTCTGGCCGAAAGTCAGGCTGGCGAAGTTGCTGTCAGCGGCTTGAACGGCGGCGCTGGCGCCGAGCACGGTAAAGGCGAGGATCAGTTTTTTCAATGAAGTCATAGGAAGTTTCCTTTGCGCTATTGGCTTTTTGGGTGCCGGGCCAGAGTAAACAGCCCGCCCTGAACTCCCCCTGAACACCTCCTTAACCTCGCCTGAACCAGATCCATGCGCCTGTTTTTACCGGTGCTTAACCCCAACAAGCGTTCCCCACAGAGCTCCACCTCCTCATTCTGCGCCACACAGCGCTACCCTCGAACCCGCCAACCCGGCAAACTAGCGGCCATGAATGCACGCCCTTCTCTCCCCCTCTGTTGCAGCCACCCGGAGGCCTCCTGGCCCTTGCCGGAAGCCTTGCCCGACACCCGCTGGTTGAGCACCCGGTTCGACCCCGGGCAGTTGGCCGCGGACGATTTCCAGCGCAGCGGCATTGCCGCACCGCCCAGCATCCAGCGCTCGGTCGCCAAGCGCCAGGCGGAATTTCTCGCCGGGCGCCTGTGTGCCCGGGAGGCCCTGCGACAACTGCAACAGCTGGACTGGGTCCCGCCGATCGGCGCCGACCGGGCCCCGGTCTGGCCGGAACATATCTGCGGCTCGATCACCCACAGCACCGGACGGGCCGCCGCCATCGTCGCCGACAAGCGGCACTGGCGAGCCCTGGGCATGGATCTGGAAAAGCTCCTCGGCGAGGAGCGTGCAGCCAATCTGGCCGGGCAGATTCTTACTCCGGCGGAGCTGCAACGTCGCGACCGCTTGCCGGCCGACCAGCACGCCCTGGCCGTGACCCTGACTTTCTCGATCAAGGAAAGCCTGTACAAGGCGCTGTATCCGCTGGTGCAGAAAAGCTTCTATTTCGAACACGCCGAAGTACTGGAGTGGACTCCCACAGGCCAGGTGCGCATGCGTCTGCTGACCGACCTGTCCGAGGAATGGCACCATGGCCGCGAATTGCTGGGGCAGTTCGTCGTCGAGGCGGGTCAGTTACTCAGCCTGATCGCCATCAAACCCTGAACGGCGCCCCTCAACGGGGCTCCTCAACAGAGCTCCTCAACGGGGCTCTTGATGCCGCGGCCAGCTCAGGCTAAAGCAGGCGCCCCCCAGGCTGATGCTCTTGCTGATCAGGGCCCGGCCGTCGTGCCAGTGAATGATCCGCCGCACGATGGACAGCCCCAGTCCATGCCCACCAGAAGCCCGGGTGCGACTATCGTCCAGACGCAGGAAAGGCGTGAAGATCTTTTCCCAGGCACTTTCCGGTACACCGGGCCCGTCATCCTCCACATCCACCCGACATCGCAACTGCCCCACCTGATAACTGATGGTCACCTGGGAATGGGCGTGGCGCATGGCGTTGCTCACCAGATTCTGCAGCGCCCGATGCAGATAGCGTGGCTCGGCTTCGACCCAGGCACCGTCGCACTCGGCGGCGGACAGACACAAGCCACGATGGACCTTGAGATTGGCCCGCAACGGCGCCAGTTCGTCGATCACCTGATTGATCAGGGCATCGAGGTCGATGCGCTGGAAGTTCAGGGCCGGCGAACCCTGCTCCAGGCGGGCGTAAGTGAGCATTTCGTCCACCAGCCGATCGAGGTCCTGAATATCGTTGTCCATGCCGTCCAGGTACTTTTGCCGGGCCTGATCGGTGCTCGCCGAGGCGATCATCTCCAGGCCGAAACGCAGGCGCGCCACCGGAGTACGCAATTCGTGGGACACCGCCCGCACCAGCTCGCGCTGGATCGCCAGCAGCCGTTGCAGGTGTTCGGCCATGCCATTGAAGGCGGCCGCCAGACGCCCCACCGAATCCGCGCCCCGAGCCGGCACCCGGGTTTCCAGGCTGCCCTTGGCAATCCGCGTGGCCGCCGACTCCAGACCGCTAAGGCGGCGCTCCAACTGGCGCACCAATAGATAGACGATCAACCCGATCAGGCTCAGGCCGAGCACGGCAATCAGCACCAGCCATTGCGGCGGATAGGGGTTCATCTGATAAAGGGGGCCGATTTCCAGTACCCAGGGCGTGCCCACCAAACCGGCAAAGACCCGGATCGAGTCGCCGCCCTTGCCCAGGGCCATCACCGTATCGCCTTCGGCCACCCGGCGGCGCTGGTCCTCGTCCATATCCGCGGCATCCAGGGTCGCCAGGTGCATGTCGAAGCCAAACCCCTTGGCCTGCTTGAGCGCCGCCAGACGCTGTGGCTGCTCGGCCACCGGGTAGCGCACCAGTTCGTCCGCCAGCAGGTAGATGGTGGCCCGGGCCAGTTGTTCGCTGATCTGCTGCACCTCGGCGCTGAGCAGCAGTTGCTCCCGCTCGCTGACCAGGCGGTAGACCCGGGCCGCGAAGGGCCCGGTCTGTTCCACCAGTGCCTGCCCGCGCAGCACCCGGCCACGCTGGCTGCTGTCCAGGTCGGTCTGGCTGAACGTCTTCAGGCTCAGCGGAATGCCCAGCAAGCGCTGCCACACCAGCAATGCCCGGCGCCGTTCGATCTCGCTCATCGGCTGCAGGTTGTCCGCCATCAGCGAGAAGGTGCCGTGGGCCAGCCGCTCGCGGTACTGCTCGCTGCGCACTTGGTTGAGCAGGTGCAGGGCCAGCACCCCCAGCAGCGCCACCAGAATCAGCGCGGCACACATGCCGCCATAGATGCGCAGGAAGATCGAGTTCACGAGGGCATGTCGGCGGCAGCTTCAGGGACGAACAGGTAACCCTTGCTGCGAATGGTCTTGATCAGCCGCGGGTGTTCCGGGTCATCGCCGATCTTGGGCCGGATGCGTGAAATACGCACGTCGATGGAGCGGTCCTGGCCGTCATAACCAATCCCCCGCAGGGCATTGAAGATTTCCTCGCGGGACAGAATCCGCCCGGCATTGACCACCAGCAGCCACAGCAGATCGAATTCGGCGCTGGTCAACTCGATACCCACGTCGCTCAGCCAGGCTTCGCGCAGGGCGCTGTCCACCAGCAAAGGTCCGAAGCGCAGGCGCCGGCTTTTCTCCGGGGCGGGCTCAGGCGCCTCGCTGCGCCGTAGCAAGGCCTGGATCCTGGCCAGCAACAGGCGTGGACGCACCGGCTTGCAGACGTAGTCATCGGCCCCCAGATCCAGCCCCATGACCTGATCCATATCATCGGTGCGGGCGGTGAGCATGAGGATCGGCCCATCGTAGCGATCGCGGACCTTGCGACAGATGCTCAGGCCGTCTTCGCCGGGCAGCATCAGGTCGAGAATCACCAGGTCCGGCTGCTCGGCGATGATCCTCTCGGCAGCCAGGGCGCCATTGCCTTCGATCGCCACCTGCAGACCGTTGCTCTCCAGATATTCACGGGTCAACTCAGCCAGACGCTGGTCATCCTCGACAATCAGTACCTGCCAGGCTTCTTGCTCCACGCTCGACCTCTTCATTGCCAGCACTCATTGAAAACAAGACACCCGTTTTTTTGTCATGAAAAAGGCGGATAACGTGTCGTGGAAAACGCAGTCGTCACTACATGGACCGCGGCGGATTGTAGCAACCGGCATGCGCCCCCGGACAAGCGACTAAAACGACTCGGTCAGGGCGATTTTTTGTGATAGGGTTCGCGCCCGCAAAAATCCGCCCAAGGCAATTTCCAGGGATAAAAAACAGTGACAAACGGTTGCATGCACTGGGACTGCGGGCTGCATGAGTTTTACCCAGTCCATACACAATTTACGCACAACCTTATCCACAGGCAGTACGTTGCAATCAGTCCCCAAAACGCATTATCTTGTAGCCCGGCGGCTAAAAATCCCTATATCTAGGGTTTTACACCAAAAACCAAACACAATTCAGACGAGAAACTCAAGCCCTTTTCTTGCCCCGTTTGGTGGAACCAATCGCTGTTTCAAAAGACCAACACCGCGCGTGCGGATGGCATCGTTTTCCACCCTGCCCAGGAGAAAGCGGTACGGGTGTTGCAGCCACAATACTGTCACCCACCAGGAATAAGGTGCCGAGCCTCTGGCTCGACGCCCAAGACTTCGGCATGGAAGCGGCGCCCATAGCCCCCTTCCTGAACTGTCCCGAAGTCGTTATGCCCGGCCTCTGCCGGCTGTAGTGCTTCAGGACGGAACGGTGGGCACCTCATTGGTGCCCAAACAAACATAGAGAACGTGGAGACACCCATGCAAACCGACACAACTCGCGAGAACCCGCAGGCCAATGCGCCGCAGGCCGCCGATTCCAATCTGGATCTGTCTGCTACCGCCCCTGGCCAATTGCGCGTGATCAAGCGTAACGGCACTGTCGTTGCCTACACCGACGACAAGATCACCGTCGCTATCACCAAAGCGTTCCTCGCAGTTGAAGGCGGCACCGCCGCTGCCTCGTCGCGAATCCACGACACCGTGGCGCGCCTGACCGAACAGGTCACCGCAACCTTCAAGCGTCGCATGCCTTCAGGCGGCACCATCCACATCGAAGAGATCCAGGATCAGGTCGAACTGGCACTGATGCGTGCCGGCGAACAGAAAGTGGCCCGCGACTACGTGATCTACCGCGACTCCCGCGCCAAGGAACGCGCCACCCGCTCCAGCAGCGAAGAGCCGGTACAAGCTCACCCATCGATCCGCATCACTCGCGCCGATGGCAGCCTCGCGCCCCTGGACATGGGCCGCCTGAACACCATCGTCAGCGAAGCCTGCGAAGGCCTGGAAGAGGTCGACGGCGACCTGATCCAGCGCGAAACCCTGAAGAACCTCTACGACGGCGTGGCCCTGAAAGACGTCAACACCGCCCTGGTCATGACCGCCCGTACCCTGGTCGAGCGCGAGCCGAACTACTCGTTCGTCACCGCCCGCCTGCTGATGGACACCCTGCGTGCCGAAGGCCTGGGCTTCCTCGAAGTCGCCGAAAGCGCCACCCACCACGAAATGGCCGACCTGTACGCCAAGGCGCTGCCGGCCTATGTCGCCAAGGGCATCGAGTTCGAACTGCTGAACCCGGTACTGGCTGAGTTCGACCTGGAGAAACTCGGCAAGGCGATCAACCACGAACGCGACCAGCAATTCACCTACCTGGGCCTGCAGACCCTGTACGACCGCTACTTCATCCACAAGGATGGCGTGCGTTTCGAACTGCCGCAGATCTTCTTCATGCGCGTGGCCATGGGCCTGGCGATCGAAGAGAAACAGCGTGAAGACCGCGCCATCGAGTTCTACAACCTGTTGTCGTCCTTCGACTACATGGCTTCGACTCCGACCCTGTTCAACGCCGGCACCCTGCGTCCACAGCTGTCGAGCTGCTACCTGACCACCGTTCCGGATGACCTGTCGGGCATCTACGGCGCCATCCATGACAACGCCATGCTGTCGAAATTCGCCGGTGGCCTGGGCAACGACTGGACCCCGGTTCGTGCGCTGGGCTCCTACATCAAGGGCACCAACGGCAAGTCCCAGGGCGTCGTGCCTTTCCTGAAAGTGGTCAACGACACCGCTGTCGCCGTGAACCAGGGTGGCAAGCGCAAGGGCGCTGTCTGTGCCTACCTGGAAACCTGGCACATGGACATCGAAGAGTTCATCGAGCTGCGCAAGAACACCGGTGATGACCGTCGTCGTACCCACGACATGAACACCGCCAACTGGATCCCCGACCTGTTCATGAAGCGCGTCTTCGACGACGGCAAGTGGACCCTGTTCTCGCCATCGGAAGTGCCGGATCTGCACGACCTGACCGGCAAGGCCTTCGAAGAGCGCTACGAGTACTACGAAGCCCTGACCGAGTACAACAAGATCAAGCTGTTCAAGACCGTCCAGGCCAAAGACCTGTGGCGCAAGATGCTGTCCATGCTGTTCGAAACCGGCCACCCATGGCTGACCTTCAAGGACCCGTGCAACCTGCGCAGCCCGCAGCAGCACGTGGGCGTGGTCCACAGCTCGAACCTGTGCACCGAGATCACCTTGAACACCAACAAGGACGAGATCGCGGTCTGCAACCTGGGCTCGATCAACCTGCCGAACCACATCAAGGACGGCAAGCTCGACACCGCCAAGCTGCAACGCACCGTGAACACTGCCGTGCGCATGCTCGACAACGTGATCGACATCAACTACTACTCGGTGCCGCAAGCGAAGAACTCCAACTTCAAGCACCGTCCGGTCGGCCTGGGCATCATGGGCTTCCAGGACGCCTTGTACCTGCAGCACATCCCTTACGGTTCCGACGCGGCCGTCGAGTTCGCCGACAAGTCCATGGAAGCGGTCAGCTACTACGCGATCCAGGCTTCCTGCGACCTGGCCGATGAGCGCGGCGCCTACGAGACCTTCCAGGGCTCGCTGTGGTCCAAGGGCATCCTGCCACTGGACTCGCAACAGATCCTGATCGAGGCCCGTGGCCAGAAGTACATCGATGTGGACCTCAACGAAACCCTGGACTGGGCGCCGGTACGTGCCCGCGTGCAGAAAGGCATTCGTAACTCCAACATCATGGCCATCGCCCCGACCGCGACCATCGCCAATATCACCGGCGTGTCGCAGTCGATCGAGCCGACCTATCAAAACCTGTATGTGAAATCCAACCTGTCGGGCGAATTCACCGTGATCAACCCGTACCTGGTACGCGACCTGAAAGCTCGCGGCCTGTGGGACTCGGTGATGATCAACGACCTGAAGTACTACGACGGTTCGGTACAGCAGATCGAGCGCATCCCGCAGGAGCTCAAGGAGCTCTACGCGACCGCCTTCGAAGTGGAAACCAAGTGGATCGTCGACGCCGCCAGCCGTCGCCAGAAGTGGATCGACCAGGCTCAGTCGCTGAACCTGTACATCGCCGGCGCCTCGGGCAAGAAGCTCGACGTGACCTACCGCATGGCCTGGTACCGTGGCCTGAAAACCACTTACTACCTCCGTGCCCTGGCCGCCACCAGCACCGAGAAGTCGACTATCAACACGGGCAAGCTGAACGCTGTTTCCAGCGGCGGCAACCACGGTGACGACTCGGTCCTGGCGGCTCCCGCCGGTCCTGCTCCAGTGCCGAAGGCCTGCGCCATCGACGAGCCGGATTGCGAAGCTTGCCAATAAGCTGAGCTGACAGGTGCCCGCGGGCACCTGCCACAACCCCCGATAGACCTCCGGTTTATCGGGGGTTTTCTTTTGCCCGCAACACAGCTACAGGAAGCGGCTTGCCGGCCGAAGCCTTGCAATACTTCAGAGAGCGCCTTCGCTGGCAAGCCAGCTCCTGCGGCAGAGGCTCCTGCAGAGTAAACAGCGCCATCGAACAGGCACAAAAAAGCCCCTCAAGGAGGGGCTTTTCGTACAGCGTGTCAGCCAACCCGCATCAGGTCATCTGGATGATGGTCTGCATGATGGTGCTCTGAGTGGAGATGGTCTTGGCGTTCGCCTGATAGTTGCTCTGGGCCTTGATCAGGTTCACCAGTTCGTTGGTCAGGTTGACGTTGGACTCTTCCAGGGAGTTGGACACTACCGCGCCCAGGGTTCCGGTCTTCGGTGCGTCATAACCTGGAATACCCGACGAGTAGGTTTCTTTCCACTGGGTGCCGCCTACCGGCTGCAAGCCTTGCTCGTTGGTGAAGCTGGCCAGGGAGATCTGACCGATCGGCTTGGTCTGCTCGTTGCTGAAGTTGGCCAGCATGACGCCGGTGCCATCGATGGTCAGGCTGGAGATCTGGCCCGTGGAGTAACCGTTCTGCGCGATCACCGAACGGGTGCTTTCGCCAAACACCGAACCGGTTTTGGTCATGTCGATGCTGACACCGTTAGGTGCAGCCTTGGCGCCATTGGGAGTGAACACGCCGTTAGTGACGGTGCCCGGAGTCCAGGCTGCGGCCGACATGACAATGTTGTTGCCTGTCACGGTGAATTGACTGGAGCCTGCCGGCGTCGGCGCTACAACGGACTGCAACTTGCCCGACGAATCGAAAGTGATGGTGATCGGCGACTGATTGGCCATGCTGAACGCGGTGCCGTCAGGGTTGCGACCATCGATCAGGGTGTAGGTCTGCCATTCGTTAGCATTCGGCGTCTTGATCATGTACTGATCCATGACGTGCTTGTTGCCCTGGGTGTCATACACAGGCGTGCTGAACTGCTTGGTGTAGGTGGTGTTGTCGGTCGGATTGAACACGTAGGCCGGCGACGTCGAGCCCACATTGATCGGTGTCGAATCGGAGTTCAGGTTGATCGTCGAGGAGATCGAGTCGGTTGGCTTGGGCGCCAGGTTCGAGGTATCGATCCGCAGGTCGGTCAACACACCGTTGATGATCTTGCCATTGGCATCCACGGCATAGCCTTGCAGACGCGCAGTGCCGTCACTGTTGGTGATGAAGCCATCCTTGTCGGTCTTGAAAGTACCGGCACGGGTGTAGGTCAGGGAGCCGTTGGTGCTCAGCACGAAGAAACCCTGGCCCTGGATGCCCATGTCCAGCACGTTGCCGGTGTTGTTGATATCACCGTTGGTGAACTGCTGGGAAACGTTGGCCAGGCGCACGCCGTTACCAATCACCTGGGTGCCGCTGCCCAGCTTGGTGGCCGAATAGACGTCGGCGAATTCCGCACGGGAGGATTTGAAACCGGTGGTAGCAACGTTGGCGATGTTGTTGCCGGTAACGTCCAGCTGTTTGTTGGCAGCGTAGAGACCGCTAAGGCCGATATTGAAAGACATATTCCTCTCCTTTTGCCGGTTAGTCGGCTCTAGATACCAATGGTTTGTACTTTGGACAGGCCAATCGGACTGCTCATGCCGGCAAGGTTCAACATCAACTCGCCGCCGGTCTGGCTGATGGTGACGCTGTTGACCGTCGCTGGCAGGTAGGTGATCAGATCAGTCCCCTTGCCGTCGATGGTAGTGCTGGCCTTGAAGTTGTAGGTGCCCGGATCCGCCTTGGTGCCATCCGTCTTGGTGCCATCCCAGACAAAGCTGGCGTTGCCGGCCTTCTGACTGCCCATGTCGATGGTCTTGACGGTGTTTCCATCCTTGTCGGTGATGGTCACGCTGACCGAACTCACACTGGACGGTACGGTCACGGAACCGGTCATGCTCTTGCTGGTGTCCACCTGGGTAGAGCCGGTCTGGACGATCACCGAACGCCCCACCAGGGACGAAGCCTGCAATGCCTGAGACGACTTGTAGTTGCCCGTGATGGAGTTCACCGAGGTATTGAGGGTGGTAATACCCTCCAGGGTGGAGAACTGCGCCAGCTGGGCAACGAATGCACTGTTGTCCTGAGGGTCCAGCGGGTTCTGGTTGTTCAGCTGGGTCACCAGCAGCTTGAGGAACGCGTCCTTGCCCAGGGACTGCTTGCCAGTGGCGCTGTTGGTAGCAGCCGCCAGGCCGTCGGCACTGGACGTGGTCGTGGTTTTCTTTGACGAGTTGGCCAATACGTCCTTGAGGGACGGGCCGCTGGTGGTATCAGTAACGCTCATTGGCTTCGCCCCTTATCACTGACCGAGGGTCAGGACCTTCTGCATCATGGTTTTGGCGGTGTTCATCATTTCAGCGTTGGTCTGGAACGAGCGGCTGGCGGAAATCATGTCGGCCATTTCCTCCACCACGTTGACGTTGGGGTAGTAGACATAACCCTTGGCGTCCGCGGCCGGATGGTTAGGCTCATAGCGAGCTTCCAGATTGCTCTGGTCTTCCACCACACCCAGCACCTGCACGCCCTGGCCTGCGGCGTCCTGGTTCTGGAACAGCGAATCGCTGCCGCCGCTCTGCGCGCCCTGGAACATGGTGGCGAATACCGGGTGACGCGCACGATAGGTCTGGTCGATGCTCGACGACACGCTCTCGGCGTTGGCGATGTTACTGGCGACGGTGTTCAGACGCGTGGTCTGAGCGCTCATGCCACTACCGGCAATATTGAAAACACTGGCGAGGGACATGGATTACTCTCCGCGCAGGGCTGCTACCAACCCTTTGAATTTGCTGTTGAGCAGCGTGAAGCTGGCCTGGAAGTCCACCGAGTTCTGCGCATAGCTCGATTGCTCCAGCTGGGCGTCCACGGTGTTCTGGTCGATCGAAGGCTGCATCGGGGTCCGATACAGCAGCGACTCGTCGCCACTGCTCAGGCCCTGGGCTTCGATGTGCCGGGTATTGGTCATGTTCAACGCGAAGGTGCCGTTCTTGACCTTTTCATTCTGCTCGGCGAGCACGGCGGAAAAGTCCAGATCCCGAGCCTTGTAGTTCGGGGTGTCGGCGTTGGCGATGTTGTTGGCCAGCACTTCGGCGCGCTTGGCGCGAAAGCCAAGAGCCTGTTCGTGGATACCGAGCGCTTTATCGAAGCTGATGCTCATGTCGGAAACCTTTGGGTGACCTGATTTTTCGTAATCTGGATATAGCAAGCTACGTGCCAAGTCCTGAAGCCCCGTAAATCAAGGCTTTGCCGACAGCGGCAAGCCGGCAATGCCAGAAAAGCGGCAATGGCCTTCCGCGAATAGCCGACAAAGCGGCAAGGGTCCTGCCGCATTTGCCACTGTGTGCAAGAAACTGACGCGCACAAAAAAGGAGGCCCGATGGCCTCCTTTTCGTTGCAACTGTCGATCACTTCGCCTGGTAGATGATCCCCGGACTGCATTGCACCATCTGATAATGGTCCGGCAGGCCATTGAGCGCTTCGGAAGCCCCCAGAAACAGATAACCGCCAGGTTTCAGAGTGCTGTGAATGCGCATCAGGATGTCCTTCTTGACCTCCGCCGAGAAGTAGATCAGCACATTGCGGCAAAACACGACATCGAACTTGCCCAGACTGGCATAGCTGTCCAGCAGGTTGAACGAGCGAAACTCCACTCGACTCTTGATCGGTGCCTTGACCACCCAGCGTCCCGGCCCCTTGGGATCGAAATAACGCTGCAGGCGCTCGGCAGAAAGGCCACGCCCAATTGCCAGGCTGTCATATTCGCCGGTCTTGCAGTTGTTGAGCATGGTTCCGGACAGGTCGGTGGCAACGATCTGCACCCCCATCTTCAACTGGCCCATGTTGCTGCGCTCGAACTCGTCGATGGACATCGACAACGAATAGGGTTCCTGCCCTGACGAGCAAGCCGCCGACCAGATCCGCAAACGCTGGTTGGGGCTGGCCTTGATCGCTTCGGGAAGCACCTTGTTCTTCAACACTTCGAAGGGATAGGTGTCACGAAACCACAAGGTTTCGTTGGTGGTCATCGCGTCCACCACCATCTCGCGCAATCCGCTGCGCGGCTGGGTCTGAATCCGCTGAACCAGCTCACCCAAGGTTTTGAGACCTTGCTGCTCCATCAGTTTGTTGAGACGGCTCGAGACGAGATATTGCTTATTTTCCCCGAGCAAAATACCACAGGCTTTTTCCAGGAAGACCCGGAACTGTTCAAAATCCAAATTACCCGTAGACAATGCTGCCGCCTCTTAAATCTAATGTCCGCCGAGGGCTGATGCCCTCAGCTGTGGTCTGCTGCTTTGATCCGGTCAACTACCCGGGAAGCCAGGTCATCAGGACGGAACTTGGCAAGGAAGTCATCGGCACCGACCTTCTTCACCATCGCCTGATTGAACACCCCTGACAACGAAGTATGCAGGATGATATGCAGCTTTTGCATGCGTGGATCGTTACGTATCTCGGCCGTGAGGGTGTAACCGTCCATTTCGGGCATCTCGATGTCGGAAATCATCATGAGGAACTCCTCTTCCGGCTTCTTGCCCTCATCCACCAGCTTGCGCAGGTAATCCAACGCTTGCCGGCCATCGTTCAACGCCACGACTTCGACCCCCACCGTCTGCAGGCAGCGGGTAACCTGCTTGCGCGCCACCGACGAATCGTCGACGGTCAGCACTCGCAGGGAAACGGCCTTGTGCTGGGTTTCAAGATCCACCACGCCCGCTGAAATCGACTCCGAGGTCGGCGCAACTTCCGCCAATATCTTTTCCACGTCGATGATTTCGACCAACTGGTTGTCCACCCGGGTCACCGCGGTCAGGTAGTGATCGCGACCGGTCCCCTTGGGTGGCGGATGAATTTCTTCCCAGTTCATATTGACGATGCGTTCCACCGAGCGCACCAGAAACCCTTGGGTCTTGGTGTTGTACTCAGTGATGATCACAAACGGACTGCTCTGATCCTTCAGTCCACCAGCACCGGTGGCCATTGCCAGATCCAGGATCGGAATGGTCGCCCCTCGAATATTCGCGACACCGCACACCACAGGATTGGATTTGGGCATCAAGGTCAGCTTGGGGCATTGCAGCACCTCGCGAACCTTGAAGACGTTGATCCCGTAGAGCTGCTCACCGTCCAGACGGAACAGCAGCAGTTCCAGGCGATTCTGCCCAACCAATTGCGTGCGCTGGTTTACCGAATCCATTACACCAGCCATGCCCAGACTCCCCAAAGCTTTAAGATCCGACGCACGCTCATTGCTAAACGGCACGGCGCTTGCTTTTTAACTGTTATGAACGCCAAAACGACATTTTCCCGACGCCTGACATCCCCCTACCGCACATTGCTCTGCGGGCTGTCGGCCTTGTGTATCTTAAACCCTGGCGGCCCTGCCGTTGCTGATTCGGTCACCCTGCCTGATCTGCTTATCGGCGTCACTCAAGGGTTTCTTGAATTCACGGTAGAAGACTACCTGGCTACCAGTCAAACGGAAGGACGCTATGAAATTCAGGTCAACCAACTGGATCCCCGCATGCGCATGCCGGCGTGCGACAAGGAATTGACAGCGAGCCTGGAAAGCCCTGCCCAGCCACTGGGCAGGGTCACGGTCAAGGTACGCTGCGAAGGCGGATCGCCTTGGACCGTGTTCGTCCCGGCTCAGGTCAAACTGTTCCGCGAAGTGGTTACCAGCTCACGGCCACTCAAGCGCGCCGGCATCATTGAGCCCGAAGACGTCGTGCTGCGCGAACGGGACATCAGCCAGAGCAATCAGGGCTACCTGACCTCGGTGGATCAGGCCATTGGTCAGAAACTTGTCCGACCAATGGTCGCCGACCAACTGATTACCCTGGGTCATCTGGAGCAGGCAGAGGTGGTGCGCAAAGGCGATCACGTAGTGATCTCGGCACGCAGCGGCACCTTGAATGTACGAATGCCGGGGGAAGCACTGTCAAACGGCGGCATGAGCGAGCAGATTCGGGTCAAGAACCTGAACTCGCAACGGGTGATCAAGGCTCGCGTCACCGCCCCCGGCCAGGTGGAAGTGGCTATGTAGATAACTGGCGCTCGACCCGCTCGTTCCCTAAACTGTGGCCAATCAAAGGTCGCAGATACCTGCGTTGGCTTATCGACAATCGAGCCTAAAGTTTTTCAGGGTATGGCCGAAAACATGGCAAGCGTCCAAATACCCAGAGGTTTTCTTCATCATGGTCATCGACTTCAGCCGTTTAAACAGCTCCCCTTTACTGACAGGCAGTACGCGTACCGGCACCAGCAAGGAAACCGGCGATGCCGGCAAGTCCGCGCCGCTGGCAACTGCAGCCGAGACCAGCAAAAGCGGGGAATCGGTACACCTCAGCAATGAGGCTCAACAGTTGCAGAAAATCACCGACAAGCTGCGCGATCAGCCTGCTGTCGACAAGGCCCGGGTGGCCGAGTTGAAGCAAGCCATTGCCGATGGCAGCTACAAGGTCGACAGCAACCGTGTAGCCAGCAAACTGCTCAACTTCGAAGCCCAGCGCTAGCCCCAGGCTTGCGCCAGGCTTTTGGACGCTTAACCCCCAAGGCCAGCCATGCACGACACCAATCTACTGCAACTGATCAACGATGACCTTGCTCCAGCGCAACAACTGCTGGAACTGCTCAGAGCCGAATCCGTAGCCCTGCACGGCCGTGATATGCCGCTGCTGGAGGATATTCTGGCGCAGAAGCAGGCCCTGGTCATTTTGCTGGAACAGCATGGCCGCAAACGTACAGAGATCCTCGCCAGCCTGAACCTGCCAACCAATCGTGCCGGCCTCGAACAACTGGCCAGTCACTCGAGTGTGGGCGATCAGTTGCTTGAACAGGGCAGCCTGCTGACCCAACTGCTCGCCGACTGCCAGGCCACCAATGAACTCAATGGCCGCTCGATCCAGATTCAGCAGGCCACCACTGCCAACCAGTTGAAAATCCTCAACGGCGGCGAACCCCCAGCCCTTTATGACGCCCGCGGCTCTACCTCTATGCTTGCGAAGCCCCGCCCACTCAGTCAGGCTTAAACTCCAAAAATGAGCGCGTGCTACCAAGCCGTGAAACATGCTGGCAGAATGCCAGCTCCTGCGTGTAGTTGTATTTTGTCTGGAGATTGATGAACCGTGTTCAACGCCTCAAACGCGGAAGATGCTCCGCAGCCACCCAAGGTGTTCACCACTGCGTTGGAAATTTCCTCCAACTTGCGGTTGCTGCAAGAGAGTCACGACCCGCTGATCATCACTTTCCATGAGCGCAGCCAGCGTTTCCAGAGCTATCTGGTGGAAGTGGACCGCGACAGCAACATGATTGCTCTCGATGAAATGATTCCCCGCGACGGTGAGCGCTTCCTGCTGGCAGGCGAGCCATTTCGTGTTGAAGGCTTTCATGAAGGCGTGCGCATCGCCTGGGACAGCAATGGCACTCCGACCCTAGACGATTCCAATGGCGGCCGCTGCTACCGCACCACGCTGCCGGACGAAGTGGTTTACCACCAGCGCCGCAATGCTTTCCGTGCCGCACTGAAACTGGCGCAGTTGGTGGATATCGAACTGAGCGGCGAAAAACTCAAATCCCCGCTGACCGGCAAGCTGCTGGATATCTCCGCCACCGGCTGCAAGCTGCGCTTCGATGGTGATATTTCCTCGCGCCTGCAACTGGGCCAGGTGTACGAACGCTTCATTGCTGCCCTGCCCTTCGGCAACATGACCGCCCCGGTCGAACTGCGTTACCTGCATCACGAAGAACGCATCGACACCACTTTTGCCGGCGTGCGCTTTCATAACATGAGCGGCCTGGTCCAGCGCCAGGTAGAGCGCTTCGTCTATCAGCTGCAGCGCGAAGCACGGCGCTTCGACAAAGACGACCTCTGATTCAGCAGACACCCATGAAAACGGGCAGTGCCTTGCGGCAACTACCCGTTTTGCGTTTCTAGGGCCTGGCCCCGCTCAGGTGATCCCGAGCGCACTCCTCGGGCGGCACCTCATCCGACGCTTGCGGCGTATCGGGCTCCGCAGCCGGCGCAGCGTCCGGCGCGGGAGCGGTCTGCATCTGGTCCTGGACCACCTGCTCGTCTACCCGCGGATCGAGAGCAGCCACCAGTGGCGAACTGGACATACTGTCCGGCATCGCCACGTGATGCAGCGGCGCATCGTCCACCTGATGCAGATTGGTCACCGCCTTCGGCCGAATCCGCCAGACCAGCACCAAGGCAAAGAAACTGAAGAAGGCATAGAGCATCTGACTGCCGAACAACTTCATCAGCACCCCCGCCACCAACGGGCCGACGCTCGCCCCAACGCCATAGGTGACCAACAGCATCGCCGTCAGCGACACCCGTCGATCGCTTTCCACATGGTCATTGGAAAAAGCTACCGCCAGCGGATAGAGGCAGAACTGCACCAGCGAACAGAGGAATCCGAGGACGAACAGCAGCTCCAGAGGCACTGCTGGCAGGACCGCCAAGGGCAAGGCCACCACCGCCAGGAACAAGGCAAAGCAACGAATCAACAGCGCCCGATCATAACGATCGGACAACCAGCCCAGCGGCCACTGCACCACCAGCCCGGCAAAGATACAGCTGCCCATGAACAGGCCCACCTGCTCGGTGCTCAGCCCCTGCTGCGAGGCGTAGAGCGGCGCAAGACCGTAGAACGAGCCAACGATCAGGCCCGAGCCCAACACGGTACTCAAGGACTGCGGCACCCGCTTGATAAAGAAGCGCGGCTCCATCGGCGCCGGATGCAGAGGCGCCGGGTGAATACGCCGGGTCATGGCCACCGGCACCAGACACAGGGCAAAGCACAGGGCCACCAGCATCAACAGCTCCGGTCCCAGCGCCGGGTGCATGACCAGTATCAACTGCCCCAGCACCAGCCCCAGGTAAGAAGCGATCATGTAGCCGCTGAACACAAGTCCTCGCTGATTGGCGTCGGCCTGCTCATTGAGCCAGCTTTCGATGACCATGTACTGGCACATCATCCCCAGGCCGACGATCATCCGCAGCACCAGCCAGGCAGGCAGCCAATCCACCAGACCGTGCCCAAGCACGGCCGCACCGACGATCCCGGCACAGGTGGCGTAAGCACGAATGTGCCCGACCCGGGCAATCAGCCGATGCCCCAGCTTGCCCCCCAATACCAGACCGAAATAGTTAGCCGCCATCAGGGCCCCCACCCACAGGCCATCGACATGGTCGGCAGCCAGGCGCAGGGCCAGATAAGTGCTGAGCAGGCCCGAGCCGATCAACATCATCAGCGAGGCGAAATAAAGCGCTCGAAAGGATTTCCAGATTTGGCGCATCGGCGTTCCGAGCGGCTCCTTGAATGAGGTGACGGGCCCCAGACAGATCGGGGCCCGTCCAGCGACGGGTGAGGTTACGCCTGGGCCGCTAACACACGCCGCTCCCAGGGAGTGATTTCATCAAAGAAGCTGGTCAACTCCATGGTCTTCGAAGCGATGTAGCCTTCGATGAACTCGGTGCCGAACAGTTCCCTGGCCAACTGACTACGTTTCAGACGCTCCAGCGCCGCATGCAAGGTACAAGGCAGGGACAAATTGTCCGGCACTTCGAACTCACCCTGGATCGCCGCGGTGGGCTCCAGTTCGTTCTCGATCCCGTGCAAGCCCGCTGCCAGGCTCGCGGCAATCGCCAGATACGGGTTGGCATCCGCGCCCGGCAGGCGGTTTTCCACCCGCCGCGCCACCGGTGAGCTGGCCGGAATGCGCAACCCCGCAGCCCGATTGTCATGGGACCAGCAGGCATTGTTCGGCGAAGCGTAAGGATGGCACAAGCGCTGATAGGAGTTCACGTTAGGCGCGAACAACGCGGTGAAATCCGCCAGGCCGGCCTGCAAGCCGCCGATGAAATGACGGAACATCGCCGTCGGCTGCCCAGCCTCGTCACTGAAGACATTACGCCCACTGCCGATCTCCACCAGACTCTGATGGATATGCATGGAGCTGCCGGGCGTGCGAGCCAGCGGCTTGGCCATGCAGACCACGATCAACCCATGCTTGAGCGCCACTTCCTTGAGCAGGTGCTTGAACAGGAACGTCTGATCCGCCAGCAGCAACGGGTCGCCATGCAGAAGATTGATCTCGAACTGGCTCACACCCATCTCATGCATGAACGTATCGCGGGGCAGGCCCAGGGCCGCCATGCATTCGTAGACTTCCTTGAAGAATGGCCGCAAGCCGTTGCTGGAGCTGACACTGAATGCCGAATACCCCTCTTCCCGTCGACCATCCAGGCCAACCGGCGGCCGGAAGGCCTGGGAGGGATCGTCATTGGCCGCAAACACAAAGAACTCAAGCTCAGTGGCCACCACAGGCGCCAGGCCCAGGGCCGCATAACGCGAGATCACCTGCTTGAGCTGGCCCCGGGTGGACAGACGCGAGCTTTCGCCACTGAGCTCGTCCGCATCGCAGATGGCCAGTGCGCGCGGCGTCTGGCTCCAGGGCAGGCGATGAATCTGCCGAGGATCGGCATTGAGCGCCAGGTCGCCGTCGTCGCTGCCGTAAAAACGCGCCGGCGGATACCCGCCCATGATGCATTGCAGCAGCACCCCCCGAGCCATCTGCAAGCGCCGCCCTTCGAGGAAGCCCTCGGCGGTCATCACCTTGCCCCGCGGCACGCCATTGAGATCCGCAGTGACGCATTCAATCTCATCAATGCCCGTCAATCGCTCGGCGAGTGAACTGTGGCCATCGGTTGTCATGACTCAATCCTTGTTGTTATACGAGCCGCGAACGGCGACCCGTACAAAATACGCATCACCCGTTCAGGATTTCAAGCAGGCAAGAATAAAATCCCGGGAGGGAACCAGCCCCTGGCGAACAACCGATAAAGTCAGGTTCGGCACGAACCCAAAGAACAAAGAAAGCAGCCCCCTGCAAGCGCTGCCTCCCGAGTTCATGCCTTTCAGAACGTCTTCTGCCCCGACGGACAAGACACTCAAGGCAGATAAAGCTTGAACAGCCCGCCGCCCAACGGGCCTCCGTTGCTGATCCGGGTGTGTCCGCAGACACCGTTGCGTTGGTGCAGCTGGGCGATGCGCCCGGCAAAATACAGCCCCAGCCCGGTACTGCCGCTGCTCTGGTTGATGCCCTGCACATAATCGTCCTGGCGCTCGATCAACGCCGGCGGGTAGCCATCGCCGTCATCGTTGATGGACAGCACCACCTGCCCCTCTTCGTCGCTGACCGTGATCAAAAGCGCTTGACGGGCATAACGCAACGCATTGTTGATGCAATTGGCCAGCACCGAAGCGATCAATTCTCGATCGAAAAAGCCCAGGGGGCTCAAGGGATCGACCTCATAAGTGGCCGAGATGCCGCGGCTCTTGAACACCTCCTGGTGACTCACCAACTGCGCCTCGATGAAGTCGTCCAGCTCATGGTAGGCCGGTTGCAACGGCAATTGATTGACACCCAGCTTGTACAGCCCCAGGAGCTGCACCAGCATGCCGTTGAGGTGGGCGAAGTGGTAGTCGATCACGCCCTGCTCGGGCGCCGGCTGCGCCTCGGACAGTCGAGCCTGCCACTGGTCGTGGGCCTGCATCAGCATGGCCAGGGAGTTTTTCATGTCGTGTACGGTGGAGGCGATCACCGTGGAAAAATCCAGCGCCTGTTGCTCTTCGTTCATTCGCCAAACGCCTTGCTTCGCAGCTTCTGGTAGCGCGGATAACGCGCATCGGTATCGGGCATCATGCCGACCATTTTCAGGCACGCCTGGCATTCTTCCAGGAGTGCCGCGTCTGTATTCGGGTCTGTGCCGTGCAACAGCGACTGCGCCATGTTCAGGGCAATACTGATGTTCTTGGGCTGCATGGCCAGGGCCTTGCGGAACAACTCGCGAGCCTCGCTCAGATTGCCGGCCTTGTAACTGCGCACGCCCTGGCGGTTGATGTCGGCCGCCGCATTGGACGAACTGAGAATAGTCGGATCGTCGGTGAGCTTGGCGATGTTCTGCATGACCTTCGGATCGTCGCCGTAGATCTCCGCACAGTTCTTCAACATCGTCGCGCCGGCACTGGCCTGCCCGAGCATCTGCAACTGCTTGGCCACCAGCAATGCCGCTTCCGGACTCATGAACTGCTCCATGCCGTCCAGGCGCATCAGCGCCTGCTCGGTGAGCTTCTCCGCGGTTTCCGCGTCATTGAGCAGCAGACTGGTGGCTTTCATCAGACGTGCACGAATCTGCAGACCCGGGTCGGTGGGATTTTCCTTGGCCACCGCACTCAGGGTCTGGTTGATCTCCAGGCGGGTGCGGGTATCCAGGCCCTTTTCGCTGCCCTTGCTGATCAGCGCATGGGCCAGACCGAGGTTGCTTTCCGGGTCCTTGAAGCGCGATTGCGCGCCTTGGGAGACAGCCTGGCGATAGGCCCTGGAAGCACTGTCAAAATCTTCGTTGGCCATGGCCAGCTTGCCCAGCAACGCCTGACGGCGCACCGCCAGCGGCGACAGGCGCACGGCCTCTTCAAGCACGCTCTGGGCGCGCTTGGTATCGCCTTCGGCCACCAGCACATCGGCCAATCCGTCGTACAGCCCCGGCATCATCGGGAATGCCTTCAGGGCTTTTTCGTACACCGCCTTGGCTTCACCTATCTGCCCACGCTTGAACAGCAAGCGGCCCAGGCCGACATAGGCCCAAGGCAGCGGCCGATCGGCCAGAATGCTGTTGTACAGACGCTCCAGGGCTTCGTTCTGATGCATGTCGCGCAGGGCATCGGCCCGGTAGCGCAGGCACAGTGGCGCGTAACGCGGGTCTTGCTTGCACAGGGCGATGCAGGCGTTGAGCACCTCCACCGGCTTGCCGCGGTCAAGGGCCTGGAGAATGGGTTTGAGCAGGGTCTTGCGCTGCTGCAGACGCTCCAGGCGCTGGGCCAGGCCGGAACGGTTGAACGGTTTGGTCAGGTAGGCGTCAGGTTCGTGCTCCAGGGCACTGAGCACCATCGCCTGACTGCTCTCGGCAGTCACCATGAGAAATACGCTCTCGTGACTGATGAGCTTTTCCAGCATCAAGTCTTCCAGCACCTGCTGGCCGTTTTTCTTGCCGTCGCCCAGGTGGTAATCCTGAAGAATGAAGTCGTAGCGCTTCTGCGCGCACATGCGCAGGGCCTGTTCGCCGGTGTCGGCGGTGTCCACGTCCTTGACGCCCAGCTCACGCAACATCGAACGCACCGAACTGCGGAAGTCCGAGAAATCATCGACGATCAAAAAGCTCTTTTGGTGGTACGCCAGCATCGAAGATTCCAGGCAAGTAAGAAGATCAATCCAGGGACAGCACGACCCGCCCGGCTTCGCAGCCTGTTTTTGGCGCGCAGATAATAGCTGCTGGCCACAGGCTATCAAGCACTTTCAAGTCGACCTGTGATGCAGGTCGCCGCTTGGGAACACAATTGTCCACTGAAGTTATCGGCCGGACTTGCCAATCCCTTATAGAGGCCCGAGAGGATTTAACAGCTGCCAGCCTAGACTGCTCCACGCAGAAAAACAGCGTGGCTGCATGGGCAAACCTTGGATTCCGAAACACCACCTGATAGCGTGCAGCGCCTTGAAGCCTCGATCGTTTTTGGCCTGGAATACCGACGCTGCCCACAGGGTCGGCCAGAGGCAGAGGGTCTATCAGTAGCAGGCACTAACGGCTGGCTACCCGGGTGTCGAAGGATCGGCATGACACCCCAAGACAGTACCCAAGACGAGGCAATGCCGGCCCCCAGGCAGTGCATCACGGGATGCGCAGGTCATTATCAAATGGAGTTAAAGATGGCGCATGACAGCAGCGTGATAACCGGCATCGAACTGGAACAGTTCATGGACCGCCTTGAGGCGCAACAGCAGGAACAGAACAGCGATACCCTGTTGGCCCAACTGCAGGCACAGGCTCTGCGGGCCGATTCTCTGGCGTCCATCGACCGCCTGCACACCCTGTGGATGCAGGCCGGCGACTCAGCGGCGGCCCGGGCGGTGATCGAGAACGACGGCAACGCCCTGCTGCAAACCTCATCCGAACCGGCCCGCGCCGAGCTGCTGATGAACCTGGCCATCCTGCGCCTGCGGGTCGCCAGTTATCTGGACGACGAAGCAACCCTGCTTGAGGTACTAGAACAGCTCAAGCAGATGGCCACGCAAACCCTGGACTTCAATGTCGAGCATTACCGTCGCTTTCGGATCTTCGACGAACTAGAGGGCGGCAGCCTCGAAATCGCCTTGAAAACCATCGAAGTGCGCTACGCCCTGACCCTGGGCAACCCTGCTCGTGTGGCACTGCGCACCTGGGATGCCGCCGATCAGTTTCAGCGCCGCGCCCGCGTCCTGGCCTATCACCAGCGTGACGAAGAAGCCCGTAGCGCCGCCCTGGAAGCGATCAATGCGCTGCGCAGCGCCGGACCTGATCAGGACGTCGACGAAGGCGACTGGCTGTGGCTGGGCAATGCGCTGATCGAGATCATCCCGCTGCGCCTGGCACTGTTCGAGCAACCCATTGCCCAACTGACCGCCCACCTCTCCCTGCCAAGGCGTCGCGAATGGGAGGTGCGCACCGCACGCCTGGCCGCACGCGCGCTGCACGCCCAGGGTGACCTGGCCGGAGCCTTGAAGATCTGTAACGCCGCCGCCCTGAGCCTGGACTCTGACGGCGGTAGCAACTTCATCGAATACGAACTGCCCTGGCTGATGGAGGCCGGACGCATCGAGGAAGCCGGGCATCGCGCCTTCATCGATGTCTACGAGCGCCAAACCGAAATGTGGCCGGCCACCGCGCGCCTGATCCTCAACCGCTTGCAGGATCCCGAGGATCACAACCCCTGGTGGCCCATTTGCGTGATGCGCGCCTGCATCAATGAAGAGGTCCTGCAGAGCTTTCTCTCGGCACTGCCAGAGCTGGATGCCAGCGAGGCCGACGCCTCCCCGCTGCTCGCGGCACTGCAGGCAGCCATGGATGATCCGCAGCCGCTGGAAGCACTGTTTGCCGCAGCACGGGCCGAAGCCCTGCGCCGCGCCCCCGAGCACCCGTGGATCCGCCGTCTGGCCGCGGTGCATGATGCTGAACGCGGCCTGATCGACGCCGCCAGCGAAGTCAGCCAACTGCAGGCGGCCATCCAGGCCGGCCGGATGCAGGACAACCGCAGCGCCTTTTCGCTGTTTGCGGCGCAGGTCAAGAGCCTGGGTGTGATCGAGGCCCTGAAGCAGCCTAAGCCGATCCTCGCCAGTGGCATGTATGGCTACAACTACGCGGCGTTCATCGACGACCTGGTGGAAGCCGAGGCCGACAAACTGCCCAAAGAAGCCCGCGACCAAGCCTACTGGTTGCTGCGCGAAGCACAGAGAGATGCCTACGAGCAGGGCCAGGCCCATATGGAGCGCTACTTTGCCAGCGGCAGCGGTCATCCGTTCGATGCCTGTGCCCACCTGTATTCCATGCTCTGCAACAACCTGGCGATCAACTATCGCTACTACAACGAACAGAACCGCTACGAGGAGGCGATTGACCTGCACCTGCGGGGCCTCGCCGCCAGCTCGTTCGCCGAGCACTACAACGGCCTGCTCAGCGCGCGCATTCGCATGGACGACAAGCCCGGCATCGTCGAAGCCGCAGAACAGCTGTGGCACTACTCGGCGCAGTTCGGCTACAGCCGCCACGATCCGAACGACTACATCGCCTCGGTGGCCTACGCCCTGTACTCCCTGGATCGCGACAGCGAAATCCTCATCTGGCTCGAACGCCTGCTCACGTGGCAGGAAGAACAAGGCGTCAGCGACCAGCAACTGGACAGCTCGGCCCTGTTTGCCCGCGTCAAGGTGGCGCGCTACCTGGCCCATGCCCACCCGGATAATGCCGACAGCCTCTGGCAGCGCTATGAGCCACTGGTGCTGGCCATGAACGAAGTCTCGGTGATGTCCTCCTCGGTGGACTTCCACCACGCCCGGGGACGCACCGCCGAAGCCATCGACTACTGCACGCGCACCCTGGCCCTGTGCAATGACGAAGACGACTACGACATCAAGTGCCGGGCCCGCACCGAGCAGCTCCTGGCGCAGCTCCAGGCTCCGGCGCAAGCCGTCGGCAAGAAAAGCTGGTGGCAGATATGGAAATAGGCACTGACCCACGCACCTCCAGCTATGCCCCGCGCAATCTGCTCAATGCCGACCAGCTCAAGGCCGGCATCGCCCAGCGCAGTCAGGGCCGGGGCGATGAAGGACCGGTGCAGAGCTGGTTGCTCAATCACTTCTACCGGCATCTGGTCGGCAACTTTGAGCCGGCACGGCGCATTTTCAGCCTGGAGCAAGCCGCTAGCGCCCTGGGCAGCGATACCTTGCCCGCCTGGGTAGCCGGGCACTTCAAGGCCGCGGCCAAAGCACTGAGCGAAGAAAGCCCAAACGCAGTGGCGCCCTTGGTATGGATCGATCCACTGGAACCACAGCTGCTGCACCAGGAGGCTGTGCTCGTGGAGTTCCTGACGTCGCGCAGAGGCACGGCACTGGAAGGCAAACTCGATCGCATCACCTGCCCCCAGGCCCTGGCACTGTGGGAAAAAGAGCATGCGCAGATGGCAGCCCGGGTCGAACAGGGCTGGCGTCAAAGCTCGGCCGACGCCCTGGACCTGACCCTGGCCTGCGCCGATCACAACTGGGTCGAGCTGCGCCCGCAAAGCCCGTTGCTGCGGGCGGAGATGGCCTTCGAAAGCTATGTGATGCGTCACTGCCTGGGACAGTTTGCCAACCGCCGAGCCTTGACCGGCGGCTACGGCGAGCATTACGCCGAAGCCGTGGAACAACAGAGCATGCGCGTGTTCAGCCTGCGTGATGCCCAAGGCCAGCCTCACATCACTGTCAGCCTGATCGTTCAGGAGGATGGCGCAATGACCGTCGAGCAAGTCAAAGGCAAGCAGAACCGTCCCCCCATCGAACGCTACTTTCAGGACTTACTGCGGTTCCTCAACACACTGGACACCGACCTGCAGACCCCGGCCGATTGCATTGCCATCGGCATCGTGCGCACCGAAGCCGGCTGGCTGCGCATTGAGGAAGTCAGCGACGCCCAGACCCAGACGCGCCTGGTGGCGCGTTACCCGCAACTCTTCTACCGGCTGGATGCCCCGTCGGCCATGGTCGAATGGCTGGTGGCGGCCCGTCAGTCGGACCTGCTGCTGGAGGTGGCGCCCCAGACGCCGTCGGTCAAGTACGCCACCCGGCATATCTACAAGAAGAGCCCCTGGCCACAACCCCACGTCGACGCCCCGCCATACCGGACCGAAGGCGTGACATGGACAGATATGTCCCCGCTCCAGGCGGAGGAAATAGCGGCCTGGCAGGCCAGGAATCGGTGAACCGCAAATGATGACAGTCATAGCAGTAGCCTTCGGCGCCTGGCTGGTCTGGCGCTACTACCGACGCCAATCGCCAACCTCCCTGGTGGTGTTCACTCCGCGTAAACGCTGGGCATTGACGCTGGCGCAACCCATGGTCGACGCAACGGGGATGACGGGCTTCTTCGACCCCGAGACCACCCACTTCATGGATCAAGCGAAAAGCACGCTCAGGGCCCCACTGCTGCATCAGATCGGCTTTCGCAGCAATGCCACAGATGACGAAGTCCGTGAGCACTTGAACAACACCCTGGAACGCCAATGGTTTCGGGTTGACCTGCACGGCCTGAACGCCAGCGACGATCCGCGAGCAGCCATGGCCTTTGCCTGCGTGCGCAGCGCCTTCTTCGTCCGCTGCGCAATGCTGATGGGCTGGATCGAAACCGAGAGCGGTTGGCGGATCCTGCTCCTCAACGCCCAGCGAGCCCAGGACTGCTTCAACGACTGGGAGGACTTCGGCCAAGCCTTCATGCTCGGCCGCAGCCAGTGGGTAGCGGCATTCAGGGCCGACTCACTGGGGCAGGCGTTCAACGAAGCAAGCCTTGGCCGACTACTGACGCCGGGCAGCGGCGCCTGGACCGGGGTCGCCTGGCCGGGGTTGCCGGCGTTTTCGCCAGTGGCGGATTGAAATCACTCAAGTGGGCAGAGGCCCTGCCCACGCGTCATTGAATGGCATGGCAGGTCTGTTGAGTATCCTAGGGGGCGTCAGGGCGAACTCCACGCTGCTCGGAACCTTGTAGTTGGCGATGAACCGCTCAGCGCACCAGCCGCCAGGGTGGTTCCGGGGCCAGCATCACATAGGCCGCCTCCATCTTCCCCGTCGAGTATCAGCAACAACACCGCTCACCGCGACCTGAACAATCGTGGGTGACTCCATGAGTGCGTGCTGGGTGGCAATCGTCTGATCGGCCACCTGCTCGATGCGAGCGAGAAAAGCGACTCTGGTGTACTCAGTCGACCGCGCCCCTTCCTGCATCACCATGTACCCCAGTGACGGCAGAGCTGGCCCTGTTCTGGTCAAGTGTTTCCGGACACCGTTTACGGTGATCAAGCCGCCAACTGCTCCCTAGCTATTGGCGACAGGTAGTTGTTGTAGCTGTGGAGCCTGATTCGGTTGTAGCGCATGAGGAAGCTGG